>JAGXHV010000055.1 GCA_024636005.1 Bacillota bacterium | reverse complement strand
TCTCCCTTCAAATATGACTACCACTTTAACGCCTTCCTGAACGACCCATTCCTGGAGTTTGACAAGTTCAATCTGAAGTTCTTTGAGTTTCTTTTTATACACTTTCTTTGGAAGTTTCATAAGTTCACAGTCCTTTCTGTTGATCTGTATAAATA
The DNA here is from genome assembly GCA_024636005.1 of Bacillota bacterium. Classification (GTDB taxonomy): domain Bacteria; phylum Bacillota; class Clostridia; order Peptostreptococcales; family Acidaminobacteraceae; genus Fusibacter_D. The sequence continues at coordinate 19,585 of JAGXHV010000055.1, read as the reverse complement.
GATACCCAAAAGAATAGAAAACTTTCAGTCAATAGACTTGTTTCACGACATATCCCACTTGACTCAGCCCATGAACTATACTATGAATATGTTCATGGCCATTTGTTTCAACTGTAACCTGTAGCTGGACATGATTGAATCTGTCAAAATTCATGAATTGATTGTGATCTAGTTTGATGACATTTGCCTTCTGGTCGGATAAAATCTGTGAAATCGTCAGCAGCTGACCTGGGGTATCCGGCAAATCTACCGAGAAGCAAAATATGCGTCCCCGCTTTGTCAATCCTTTGTTGATCATCGCTGAGACTGTGACCACATCGATATTGCCACCAGAAAGCACGCTGACAATAGTTTTGTTTTTTACATTCAGTTTTTTGATGGCTGCTAGGCTGAGTGCACCTGAATTTTCTGAAACGATTTTATGCTTCTCAAGCAGCATGAGAAATGCATCCATAATTTCATAGTCACTTACTGCAACCATTTCATCTACCACTTCTCTAGCTATTTCAAAAGTTAATTCACCCACTTCCTTCACAGCAACCCCATCTGCAACAGTATGGACGGAACTCAGTCTGACGATTTGCCCTTGATTCAGTGCCGTTTTCATGGTCATTGCTCCTTCTGGCTCAACACCTATCACCCTACAGTTCGGATTGACACTTTTCACATAAGCACCAATTCCACTGATCAATCCACCACCACCGACGGGGACAAGTATGATATCCACATTTGGCAATTGATCGAGTATTTCTTTTCCTATAGTCCCCTGTCCTGCAATCACATCAAGGTCATTGAATGGATGGACCATTGTCGATCCGCGCCCAACTTGTAGTTCAACTGCGTGCGCGTATGCATCATCATAGGACTCTCCATAAAGCTCTACTTTGGCACCGTAATTTTTGGTCGCATTGATCTTGATAAGTGGTGTTGCCGTCGGCATGACTATGGTGGCTTCGATGCCCATGAGACTCGCAGCATAAGCGATGCCCTGAGCATGATTGCCGGCTGAAGCGGTTATAACCCCAGCTTCTCGTTCCAATTCCGTCAATTGGGCCAACTTATTGTAAGCGCCTCTAATCTTAAAAGCACCAGTCTTTTGCAGATTTTCCGGTTTGATGTAGACGCTGTTGTCAGACTCATTGCTAAAGAAATCACTATAGATCAAATCCGTATGATCGAGTATGCCTTTTAGCCTCAGATCAGCATCGAGAATGCGTTCATAAACTGTTTTTAATGTCATATTTACACCTCATAATTTGTCATATCGAACGCAGTGACCATTTCAGTAAGGCCTTTTCCTGGTGGTATAATCGGATAAACGTTTTCATCATGATCAAGGATGCAATCCACAACAACTGGACGTTTATTGTTCTTAATGATTTTTAGAACTGCTTCAAGTTCCTCTTGGGTGGTAACTCTGTATCCATCAATACCATAAGCTTCTGCCAATTTCACAAAATCAACAGAATCATCTCCATCAGTCTCACTGAATCTGGCATTACAAAATAAACGCTGCCACTGCCTGACCATTCCAAGAGCATTATTGTTGAAAACAAATGTCTTGAGTGGAATATTGTATTTGCTTACCGTACCCAGTTCGTTTGAATTCATCTTGAAGCTCCCGTCTCCAGCTATATGGACAACGGTCTGATCGGGATTGCCGATTTGGGACCCTATTGCGGCACCAAGACCAAAACCCATTGTACCAAGCCCGCCTGATGTTATGAACTTTCGTGTCTTATCAAACCCATAGTACTGTGCAGTCCACATTTGGTGCTGTCCAACCTCTGTCACAACGATAGCATCCTCACCAAATGCTTGTCTAATCACTGAAAGCATCTGTTTTGCTTTATGATCAGCTTCTTTTTCTTCTTCTTTTTTTGAACGAGATGGCCACCTCCGATCACCGAGCTTTTCACTGAAAATTGTCAACACTTCCCCCACGTCGCCAACAATTGGATACATGATTTCCTTGTTTTTTCCGACTTCATTGATGTCTATGTCAACTTGAATGATTTTCGCACCTGAACAGAATTTTTCTGAAGCACTTATGACGCGATCACTGAAACGTGCTCCGATTGCGAGTATGATATCTGAATTTGAGATGCAGTTATTTGCCTCTACCGATCCATGCATGCCAATCAATCCATAGGATAATCGATGACTTTGTGGAAAAGCACCACTCCCCATAAGAGTGTTGACTACTGGAATATTGCAGTGGACAGCAAATTTTATTAGGACTTCACTTGCACCAGCAATTCCAACACCTCCACCTGCTAGGATCACTGGGTTTTTAGAGTTTTTCAGTGCATCAATAGCGATATTAATTGCATCTTGGTCCAGTTCCAGCGGCATGTGTTTTTGCCTTTTGACCTCACCTCGATATTCAACCACTTGAGTCATAATGTCTTTGGGAATATCGATCAGCACCGGTCCAGGTCTACCCGACCTTGCTATATCAAAGGCGCGCATTAGTGTACTTTCAATTTGACTGGCGCTCTTTACCATTTCACAGTGTTTGGTAATGGTCAGTGTCATTGCTGTGATATCCACTTCTTGAAACGAATCTTTGCCTATCAGAGGTCTGCCAACCTGACCAGTAATGATGACAAGTGGCATGGAGTCCATATAGGCCGTTGCAATACCAGTTATTGTATTGGTGGCCCCAGGTCCTGATGTGACAATGCAAACGCCTACTTTCCCTGTAGTCCTCGCATAGCCGTCAGCCGCATGGACTGCTCCCTGTTCATGACATGTCCTATAGTGTTTGATAGGATACTTTGCATCGTAGAGCGCGTCATATAACGGAATCACAGCACCACCGGGAAAACCGAATATGGTTTCAACTTCTTGAGCATTGAGACACTCTATTACTATCTGCGCGCCACTTAATTTCATTGTCAGTCCTCCTGTTAAATATTATTTTCTGAACACCGCTCCTTCTGATGCAGAAGTGACAAGCCTTGCATATCGAGCCAAATAACCTCGGATGACAAGCTCTTTCGGTTTAAAAGCAAGCGTTCGTTTATCGATTTCATCTACAGTGAGATGATGATCTATCGTCCCTTTTGATATGTCGATACTGATCTGGTCGCCATCCACTATAAGAGCAATCGGACCACCTTCTTGTGCTTCAGGGGATATGTGTCCTATGGCAGCACCTCGCGTCGCACCTGAAAATCTACCATCGGTAAGGAGTGCGACATGTTCATCAAGTCCCATTCCTGCAAGTGTTGAAGTAGGTGTGAGCATCTCAGGCATGCCTGGTCCACCTTTTGGTCCCTCGAATCGGATTATAACGACATCCCCTTTATGGATTTGACCACTTAGTATCGCTTCTACTGCTGCCGACTCACCATCAAACACACGTGCTGGCCCGGTATGTTTCATCATAGAATCGGCAACTGCCGATTTCTTGACTACTGCACCCCCAGGAGCGAGAGAACCTCTTAAGACTTGTATGCCACCAGAATCACTATAAGGTGCCTCAAATGATTTGATGACATGGCCGTCAACAGATTTTTTCTTGTGTTTCCTGACACCATCACCAATCGTGTTCCCCTGAACTGTAGGTGCATCACCATAAAGAAGACCGGCTTCTTCAAGTTGATACAGTACCGTTTGAAGTCCTCCAACTTTATACAGGTCTTCCATGTGGTGCTGACCGGCTGGACTTAGTCGACAAAGGTTTGGTGTGGATCTGCTTATTGCATTCACCCATTCGAGATCAAATGGCACATCCGATTCATGTGCTATCGCTGTCAGATGCAAAATGGTATTTGTGGAACACCCCAGTGCCATGTCCAGTCTCAGTGCATTATGAAAAGCCTCTTTCGTAAACAACTGTTCGCTTTTGAAGTCCTCATTGACAAGTTCCACAATTCTCATTCCCGTTTCCTTAGCCAGTCTGATTCTCTCAGAATAAACTGCTGGTATTGTTCCATTTCCAGGCAATGCAATCCCTAACGCTTCAGTCATGCAATTCATGGAATTTGCAGTGTACATGCCTGAACACGACCCACAAGTCGGACATGCGCTTTCTTCATATTCAGACAATGTTTCCATTGACATTTTTCCGGCTTTGACAGCTCCGACGGCTTCAAATACGCTACTTAAATCTACTACAGTGCCATTCGTCTCCCCTGCAAGCATTGGGCCACCACTGATGAGGATTGTGGGGAGATTGAGTCTCGCTGCGGCCATCAACATGCCTGGAACAATTTTGTCACAGTTCGGCACAAGCACAATTCCATCAAGGCTATGTGCCATCACCATGATTTCAATGGAATCTGCAATCACCTCTCTGCTGGCCAGTGAATATCGCATACCTTCATGATTCATAGCAAGCCCATCACACACACCAATCGTTGGAAACTCCATTGGGGTACCACCGTTTGTTCTGATCCCTGCTTTTACTGCTTCAGTAATGTTTTTAAGATGTGAATGGCCAGGTACTACCTCACTGAATGCATTGACGACACCTATCAACGGTTGTGTCATCTCTTTGTCGGTCAATCCCAAAGCCTTTAAGAGGGATCTATGCGGGGCGCGTTCTAGACCTTTGGTCAAATTGTGACTACGCATTTAATCCTCCTGTTTTGGCAACCAACTCATCATGGAACGGAGTTTCTTGCCGACATTCACCATTGGATGCTCTTTTTCTTGTCGTCTTCTTGCACTAAACATCGGTCGATTGGCCATGTTTTCAAGAATCCAAGCCTGAGCGAATTCTCCACTTTGAATTTCAGAGAGCACTTTTTTCATTTCAAGTCGTGTCTCATCAGTTATAATTCTCTTTCCAACTTTGTAATCCCCATATTCTGCGGTGTCACTCACAGAATATCTCATCCGCTCAAATCCGCCTTCGTATAAAAGGTCCACAATCAGCTTGAGTTCATGGAGACATTCGAAGTATGCCACTTCCTCTTGGTATCCAGCACCTACCAGAGTATCAAAACCTGCTTTGATCAGTTCACTAACGCCTCCACAGAGCACAGCCTGTTCGCCAAACAAATCAGTCTCCGTTTCTTCTTTAAATGTCGTTTCGATAATGCCTGCCTTCGCACAGCCTATCGCAGCGGCATATGCCATCGCAAATTTTCTGGCACTTCCTGTAGCATCTTGGTATACAGCAAAAAGAGCAGGTACTCCATTGCCTTCTGTGTAAAGTCTTCTTACGAGATGGCCCGGACTTTTGGGTGCGACCATGAACACATCGACATCCTCTGGTGGTACGATTTGATTGAAGTGGACATTGAATCCATGCGCAAAAACTAGAGCTGCACCTTTTTTCATATTAAGCCTTACAACATCGTTGTAGACTTTTGCCTGCTTTTCATCTGGCAAAAGCATCATGACAAAGTCGGCCCCTTTGACAGCTTCCTCGCTGACTTTCACATCCAGTCCTGCTTTTTTTGCCAATTCCCAGCTTTTAGAGCCATCATACAATCCCACTACGACATCGACACCACTTTCCTTAAGGTTAAGTGAATGCGCATGCCCTTGACTGCCATAACCAAGCACAGCAACTTTCTTTCCACTGAATACCGATAAATCACATGAATCCTCATAAAACATTTGCGCCATAACTGCCTCCATTTAATTTTATTTGATTTTATATTTCTTCTACTGTGTGCACATCAACAACTTTTCGAGCGGTGTTCATCGCGACCGTAAATGTTGGTCCCTCATCGGCTAGTGTGATATTAAGCCACGCTCCCGGTTTGGTTTCATCAGCCTCCATTAAGATTTTTCTCATAATGTAGCCTTTTCGCTTCAAAAGTGCTGTTACCCGCATCATAACTTCTGGTTCATTCTCGATGTAAGCTCTAAGTGTTCTTTCCATATTTTTCTCCTTATTCCAGTATTTTCTGTTTTTGAATGCAAAAAACCCCTCGACAAAATATTATTTGTCGAGGGGCGAGTAATTGATCCCGCGGTACCACCCTGCATTCCAGCGTTAGCTGCTTACCAGATCGTTCGATTGAAATTCAATCGAATTAATCCTGACTATGTAACGTAAGTCAGCCCGGCGCAGTTTACTCGGAATTCCTTTAAACTTTGCTGCTCATGAGTGATTATTAAATATCCCCTTCATGCTACTTTCCACCAACCAGTAGCTCTCTGTAATGAATGTCCAGATATGTTTCTCTCAATCGACGCATTTGAAATCTATTAAAATTTATATTACACTTTACGCAAACCTATGTCAATACATTTATTACAAAATTGTTATCCTTTATGATTCACATGTAATGATTACAAAATTGTACTTGACATTAATTGTGAATCAAGTTAAAATGAACCGTGTTCAGTTTGGAGGTAAATCATGAATATAATTATAACTTCTAAGGAACAGATTTTGGATGCCAGTAGGCAACTTGCTGTTGAAGAAGGGCTTGAAAAGATCAATATGCGTGCAGTGGCGTGTAAAAGTGGCATTGCTGTGGGTTCTGTGTATAATTATTTTCCTGCAAAAAGTGATTTGATTTCGGCAACAGTCCAAAGCGTGTGGTCAGAAATTATGAAACCGCTTCATAGGGTTCAAGAGGATCTTGATTTCATTGCACTGATTCGATTTTTTTATGAAACGGTTCAAAATGGATCGACTCGTTACCCAACATTCTTCACTCATCATTCCATGAGTTTTTCAGATCTTGAGAAGTCTGCTGGCCGTGAAACAATGAATCAATTTTTAAAGCATGTGAAAAGCAAATTGCTTCAATCGCTTAAGTGTGATCAAGGTATCTCAGAAAATATCTTTTCAGAACAATTCAGTGAAGAAATGTTCATTGACTTTATATTTTCAAATCTCCTGACGATGTTGGTCAATAAGGAAGAAAATTGTGATTATCTCATTGAAATCATTAAACGTACACTTAATATTAAAGACGATTAAATATTCCCGTCGATTTTGGCGGGTTATTATAAAAATTAAAATGAACAGTGTTCATTTGTTATCTAGGAGGCATTATGCAAGCAATTATGGAAATATTATTTGATGTGGTTTATCTGTCTCTGGTCATTACACTGGGCATCATCATGATCAGGAACTCCAAATCGAACAGACAGTATTTGATCTTCGGTATTATGGCTGTCACGCTAGGATTTGGAGATTCATTTCACCTCATTCCAAGAGGATTGGCACTGGCAACCACTGGACTTGAGAATTTTACCTTTTCGCTTGGTATTGGAAAATTGATCACTTCAATCACCATGACCTTCTTTTACATCATGCTCTATTATGTATGGCGTGAAAGATATAACATCAAGGGAAAAAATGGCCTTACTGCAACGATTTTTTCATTGTCAATTGTAAGAATTGCCCTACTCCTTTTTCCTCAAAATGCATGGACAAGCGTAGATTCACCACTTTCTTGGGGCATCTACAGAAATATTCCATTCGCAATTATTGGAATTATTATCATTGTCTTGTTTTATAACAGTTCTAAGAAGCATAGCGATCGTGCTTTTAAAAACATGTGGCTGACTATAGTGCTCAGCTTTGCTTTTTATATCCCCGTAGTTCTCTTTTCAAGTCAGTACCCACTTGTTGGAATTTTGATGATTCCCAAAACCTGTGCTTATGTTTGGACCGTTCTGATTGGATTCAACGATATGAAGCGCAGGAATTCTCACAATACGATATAATCGTTTTAACAGAAAAACCGTCGTCCTTTCTTAATGAAATGACGGCGGTTTTTTAGTTATTTTAGGCGTTCTATGGGTAAAAATGCATAAAGAACTGTTTTAAACTGAAAAGGAGGAAAATTTATGAGTGAAATGAAATGCCCTGTGACAGGTCATACATCAAAACCAGTATCTGGTGGTGGCACTTCGAACAAAGATTGGTGGCCAAATCAGTTAAATCTCAAAATTCTTCATCAGAATTCAAACTTAAGCAGTCCACTGGAATCTGACTTCAACTATGCTGAAGAATTTAAAAAACTTGATTTGAATGCAGTTAAGAAAGATTTGTTTGACTTGATGACAGACTCTCAAGACTGGTGGCCTGCCGATTACGGTCATTATGGACCTTTCTTCATACGGATGGCTTGGCACAGTGCTGGAACTTATAGAATGGACGATGGCCGTGGTGGTGCTGGAGACGGATCACAAAGGTTTGCTCCACTGAACAGTTGGCCTGATAACGTGAACCTTGATAAAGCCCGCAGATTGATTTGGCCTATCAAGAAAAAATACGGAAACAAAATTTCATGGGCTGACCTCATAATCCTCGCTGGAAATTGTGCTCTTGAATCAATGGGTTTCAAGACTTTTGGTTTTGCTGGTGGTCGTGAGGATGTTTGGGAACCTCAGGAAGATGTTTATTGGGGACAAGAAAGTGAATGGCTTGGTGACAAACGTTACTCCGGAGACCGTGAACTCGAAAATCCTCTTGCTGCAGTCCAAATGGGTCTGATTTATGTCAATCCTGAAGGTCCAGGTGGCCAGCCTATTGCAGTCGCCTCAGGTCGTGATGTCAGAGAAACTTTTGCTAGAATGGCAATGAATGACGAAGAAACTGTAGCGCTTATCGCTGGTGGTCATACTTTCGGAAAATGCCATGGTGCTGGTCCAGCATCACATCTCGGTCCAGAGCCAGAAGCCGCTCGTATCGAAGATCAAGGTCTAGGATGGAAAAGTACTTTTGGCAGTGGTCATGGTGGTGATACGATTGGCAGTGGAATAGAAGGTGCATGGAAACCGAATCCGACCAAATGGGATATGGAATATCTGAATACACTTTTCAAATATGACTGGGATTTGAATAAAAGTCCTGCGGGGGCATGGCAATGGATTCCAACCGACCCTGCTGCAGCTGAAACTGTAATAGATGCCCATGATCCCACAAAACATCATGCCCCTATGATGACCACAGCAGATATGTCACTTAGGATGGATCCAATTTATGGACCAATCGCGAAACACTATCGTGATCATCCAGAGGAATTCACAGAAGCTTTTGCACGTGCATGGTTTAAACTGACTCACAGAGACATGGGACCACGTTCACGTTATCTTGGTCCAGAAGTGCCAGAAGAAGATCTTATTTGGCAAGATCCAGTTCCTGAAGTTGATCATGAATTGATTGACAATCAAGACATTTCAGATATTAAGGAGTTGATCCTATCTTCCGGTATGACGGTCTCACAACTGGTTGGCACCGCTTGGGCTTCAGCCTCCACTTTCCGCGGATCAGATAAACGTGGTGGAGCCAATGGCGCACGAATTAGACTCGAGCCACAGAAAAACTGGGAAATCAACCAAACGGTCCAACTGGATAAAGTATTAGAAGAATATGAAAAAATACAAACGGAATTCAACCATAAACAAAGTGGCAAAAAAAGAGTTTCACTTGCAGATTTGATTGTTTTAGGGGGATGTGCATGTGTTGAATTGGCTGCGAAGAACGCTGGCTATAATGTTTCTGTTCCATTTTCACCTGGTCGTACAGATGCCTCGCAGGATCAAACTGACGTAGAAGCATTTTCAGTGCTCGAACCAAAGGCAGATGGATTTAGAAACTACCTTAAAGGCAAATTTTCCATAAGATCCGAGGAGCTTTTGATAGATCGTGCACAGCTATTAACACTGACCGCTCCTGAAATGGCTGTTTTGATTGGTGGTATGCGCGTGCTGAACACCAATTATGCTCAGACTCCGCATGGTGTTTTTACAAAAAGACCTGAAACACTCACCAATGACTTCTTTGTTAATCTCCTTGATATGAATACAGTTTGGAAGCCTGTTTCCGAAGACTCTGATGTGTTTGAGGGGCGAGATCGTAAAACCGGAGAACGCAAATGGACGGGCACACGTGTCGATCTTATTTTCGGTTCCAATTCACAACTTCGTGCCATTTCAGAAGTATATGCAAGCGAAGATTCTCAAGAAAGATTTATATCCACCTTTATATCGGCATGGAATAAAGTCATGAATGCCGATCGATTCGATCTTGACTAAAACTATTGGCTATAATGCTGATGTATGGATCTAAAATAAACCGTCGCCATTTCTCATTGAATGGCGACGGTTTTCTTTGTAATTATGTTTTTAATCATAACTTTGCATTTTCAGAATTAATAAACGCTTTTCATTTTTTTGATTTCATCGATAAAGCGATCGGATTCATTGATCCAAGGGCTATGACCAGAATTCTCGAACCATACCCATTCCTTATCCGGAGCATTGAGGCTATTGTAATACTCATCAGCAAGTTCTGTGGGGGCATTTATATCATGTTTACCGACAATAAATTTCACTGGCACATCAAGAGTACCGTATGATTCTCTCAAATCCACATCGTATAACTGAGGGTAGACATGATTAAACGTCTGTACAATACCCCTTAAATAGTTTATCTTATCCAGAATGCCATACTCTTGTGAAAAAATATCCCTGAACGTTTGATATCCTGGATTTGATATTTCAGGATTTTGATTCATTTCATTTCCAAGGTAATTTAGGTATTCCGCACTCTTCCATGTAACATCGTCGCCAAAATATGGTGGTGCTCCATTTTCAATCAATTTGACCATTTTGTCTGTGTCACCTTTTTTTATACTGATCTCAAGTGCTCTGGAATAGTCAATCAATTCGGTCTCAAGGAAGTCCACCATCGTTCCTGTAGAAACAATTTTATGAAATCGCTCTGGTCTTTCAGACGCCAACATGACACCAAGTGCGCTTCCCCATGACTCTCCAATGACATAAATTTTTTCTTTATCAAATCGCTCACATAAGTATTCTGTAAGTGCTAGCCCATCTTTGATATAATCGTCAACCACCAGTTCATCTCCAGAGCCAAATGACTTAGCGCTACCCGGTTGATCCCAACCAACAACCACAAACTCAGATTCAAGCTCAGGCATTTCATGTCTTACAGCTGCAAGTTGCGATCCTCCTGGCCCTCCAGCAAGAAACAAAATTATTTCATTGTTCTGGTCGACGCCACGAACACTGATCCACTGAGACTCTCCATTCAAGTCGACTTTAATGAGTTCAGCTATGGAATCCTCCCCCTCTATTGGTGGTGTTGTGGCAGTATTCTGACTTAAAAAGATGACCGTTAGTATTCCAGTCACAACAAGACATAACCCCATCATTGAACTTCTAATGACTTTCATGTGAACCCCATTTTGTTTTTTTAGTATAAACTTGATCAACAATGCCATACCATTGATCAACAAAATTCCAATTGTTACTATAAAGACAAAACACAAAACAAAAAACAATACTGTGAAAATCCAGTGGAATATATTTCCCATATTAAACATCCTTTCTTCAAATAGCCTAGTACTTAACTTTAACAGTTCAGTGTCTATTTTATCGATTTTCTGAAATTTGTCACCGAACTTTAGTTAGGTTATGGACGAATAGATGATATTTGTGTACGATGGGATTAGTAAAAGCTTGCTGTTGAGGAGGTTTGGATATGGCTATGGATTTAAATGACTTAAGAAAACAAGTACACGATCTTGACTATGTAGAAATCAATCACTGGATTTTTATCAATTATTTGGTTGTTTTTAATCCGGTATACTTAAAAGAGATTCATGCTATTTTGTGTGAATGTGATAATCAGGAACTGAATAATTTTTCAAGATTGATAAAAGCTTGGATTGCGTTTACATATGGTGACAACTTAGAACTCAGCAAAATTCTATTGATCATGGATCGACAAAGTTTAACAGATCAACATGAGCTTTCTTTAATGGACGCACTTTATGCTCTATGTGGTGACCTTTTTTCATTGTCGGATGAAGAAAAAATGACTACTGGACTAAATGCATTAAACATCCTCGGTGATGATCACGAAAGTCTTTTTTTTGCCAATGCGAATCTTACACTTGGACAATTGTGCTCTGCACGAAATTCAAGTCGTGATGCGGTTAAATATTTTGAAATTTCATATACAGTATTTCATCAATTGGACTGTGTCTTTTTAGCGATTTTAGCCGATGTCAATCGACTGATCAATTTGTTCAAACTCGGGGAATACAACTTGGTAATCGAAGATTCCAATCGGGCGCTTCATCGGTTCGCATCTTTTGCAACTGTAAACAATAATACGGTCTCTCTTAGTGACAGTCTTACATTTATCTATCATCTACCGATTGGGATGTCTCTTGTGGAAAAGGGTAAACTGGATTTAAGCTTACACCACTTGAATAGATTTAAAGACACACTGGAAAAACTTGAGTTTTTTCATATGCACGGATTAATTGAGTGGACCTATCTCAAGGCACTTTTTTTAAAGAGATCTTTTCAGATTTTAGAAGTTGAACTGGGTCATCTTAGAGCCAAATTTGGAACAATGAATTCAATGTTTATGGATGGAATCTTTGATTATTATGATCTATTGATCTCACACGAAACGTCTCAGGAACTTAATCCTGTAATGCTCGAAAAAACAGTTCTTTTGCTCGAAAAACATACACATCAACTGAATTTTATCACTGTGGAAATGATAGTCCAACTCCAACTTAGATCGATTTATGTATTCTTATCAAAAAATGACATCATGAAGTTGTATGACAATGTAACCCATTATGGTATTTTGCCACTGCTCCCCATTGTTTCTCAACTCTTGAATCAGACAAAACTGGATATAACCAGTCGTGAGATCGAGATACTGGAACTCGCAGCCCACGGCCTTTCCAATGATGCCATCGGCAAAGCACTGTTTATCACTACTGGAACTGTCAAATGGCATTTGAACAATCTCTATTCAAAATTAAACGTCAAAAACCGCGTCCAAGCGATTGAAGAAGTCAAGCGACTCAATATCAAGCTCAATAGCTAGAAACATCTTAAAAAAGCTGGCAGTGGGCTTTACGCCTGTGCCAGCTTTGGATATACCAATGGATGATTAAAAACCATTCCTTTGTGTGAACGGATCATCCATTTGCTATTTGTAATCACTTCTCTTTCCAGTCCAACACTCAATCCTGATGCATCGAAGTAAAATTTCACCTTCTTTGCGCTTATTTTATCTAGTAGATCAAACAAATCAAATTTCGAACTTGAAAACACTTCATAGATTTCAAGTCCTTTCCCTTCATCTACTATATCAGCAATAATTAGAATCTCATCATCCACTCTATAAATCTTATCCTTAAAACCGTGATGGAAATGGAAACTTAAAATATGTTCATCACCTAAAACTTCAAGCCTTGAACCTTTTAGAACCGAACTTTTTTTAGCAGCAATCAACTCCTCGAGGCTCACTGATACCTTCTCGAGATTAACATGTGACTTGATGGGATTTCGCCAGGAATACTGGACTTCCGGCACTTCAATGAAACCACATCGATTATAAAGTGACATCGCATCTTGAGCAGCAGCCAGATAATAAAATGAAACAGATTCATCAAAATCACTTATGATCTTTTGAATCAATTCATATGCAAGTCCCCTCCGTCTGTATTCAGGATCGGTCATAACTGTGCCAATTTGTATCGCCTGCACCTTTTGCCCTTCAATCATCAGAGTCATTTTGTTTACAGAAACACTTGAGATGATTCGTCCCTGATCCTGATAACTATAAGGGATGTAATAATCATTCCAACAGCCATCTTGATACCAGGCTTCAAAAGAAATTCCAAATGTGCTTTTTGCGAGAGCATCGAAGGAAAGTCTTAGAGCATCATTTGTTTTGTAGTTTTTTATAAATTCCATTATATCACCTCAAAACTCAACTTCATCCATCGCTTGCTGGATGATTTCATGGCAACACATTCCAAGTGGATTGTTGATTTCGCATTGACAATTTTTCATTGCTCCTGTGAGTGAAATCACTTTTTTCATATCCTTATCGCCGATTTGACTCACTGCTTCTTTCACTTGATCAAAAGTAATTTTACTGCAATAACAAGCGTACTTTGGATCAGCATCTTTCTTAAACCAAATGGGTTCTCTTACCTGACTTTTATCAATTAAAACATGCTCATTTAAACTGAAATATACAGTATCACATTTTTCGTTCATACAAATGGCAAAATCAAGATTGTTAATGGAATCCATAACTTCTTTATTCACCAGATGTTTTACAGTTATGTTTTTTACAAGTTTACCCGTTTCACCACATATCGGGCATTTTGGAACGTTCTGCTCAAATACAACTAGATCGATGATGCCTTCACAGCAGCTGTTATTTGTATCACTTGACATTGTTTTTCCTCCTAATACTTATATAAACCAATTATACCATACCAATTATTGTTTAATTCCTGTCAATTAGGGAATAAATTGAACAGAGTCTTAAACATGTATAGTTTTAAAAGGAGGAACACAATGGCAGTAATTAAAGTTATCGAAATTTTAGCTGAATCGGATAAGGGTTGGGAAGATGCAACCAATGAAGCATTAAAAGCGGCTTCAAAATCAGTGAAAAATATCAAGACAATCTACATCAAAGATTTCCAAGCTGTAGTAGAAAACGATCAAATTGTAAGATATAGAGTCAATACAAAAATTTCTTTCCTAGTTGATTGATGACAGATATGATAAAAAGGCGTTCAATAGGATCGCCTTTTCTTTTTTTTGTTTTTTCATTTCACCGACTCAGCTCAATCCACTTTTCAAGAACCGTATCAACTGATCCACTTCCTTCAACATATCTTTCTCATCCATATCCGCTTCAATCAGTTTATCGATATTGTTCAAGTAAATGGATACGGTTGTATGTATAAAATCGGTGGAGTAAATGGGATTGAACTGATTGTCTTTTTTTCCATTTTCAATAAGACTCATAAGAAAGTCTTTGCCGAAATCAGGAAAACAAGAGATAATGAGATTTTTCATATTCTCACTTTCACCGAGATAAAATCTAAAAAAGCTGGAATATCTGGGTTCATGATGAGCATACTTTAGACTCATGATGGACATCTGTTTTAAGTAGCCAAAAAAATCACTGGTATCAGTCGATGGCATAGGATGCTCCATAAAGAAATCGAGTTTATCAAGTCCAATTCTATGAATCATTGATAGATAAAGATCAGTTTTATCATAAAACCTATAATAAAAACTACCTTTATTCATTTTGATGGCTTTTAAAATGCTATTGAGTGAAGCAGATTCGAAATTGTTGCATGAAAACTCATCTAATGATGCCTGAAATATTTTATCCTCTTTTACTAATGGATTGACATTGTGATCATCTAAAAACTTTACTTTTCCTGTCATAACCACCTCTTTAATAATTTAATATAAAAACAACCCCATACCAATCAAGATCGCAGAAAGAATAATCACACTAACGTTGAGTTGCATCATTTTGCTTTTGTCTTTCAATGTGGTGATGGCGAATTTTCTAAAGCCATCATAATTAAACAATAAAATACTAATTTTTACAGTAGTCAATGTCACTAACAAAGAAATAATCCAGCTGTACTGAATATCTAAAGTCAATACATTATACCATGAAAAAATTACGATGGCATAACCTAATAATCCGATGACATTAATGTACCAAGGTTTTTGGGCTTTATAAGCTTTATCCATTTCCCAGTCTCTCCACTGTTCACCCATGATGTACATGAAAACCCTTGATATAACACCTATTGAAGCCCATCCGAAACACAACAACTTAAAATAATTCATAGCTACCTCCTATAATTGACCACTCGGTCAAATACAATATATCATCACTTGACCACCCAGTCAAGTAAAAATATAAAAATTCCGTTTGGGATGCATTTAAATTTTTGGGTATTATTAACCATATATAGGAAGTTCGCCCGGTTCAAAGAAAAAAAGACAGGAGCTGTTATGTTTAAAAAATTATTGAACACAATAAAAACCAGTATCTGGTTATATCCAACTCTTTACAGTTTGTTTGCACTTGTGTTATCCTTCACGACAACTACAATCGATCAAAACTACTCTAATGAAGTCTCCAACTATTTATTTGGGCTTTTCTACACAAGTTCATTGTTGGCTCAGACCGTTTTAAGCATAATTGCAGGTGCGTTCATAACGATAGCAACCTTTACATTTTCTACTACAATGATTGTGCTCACTATGTATTCTTCTCAATTCACACCGCGAGTTGTTGAAAATTTTCTAAACAACGAAACAACAATGAAATCTTTTGGAATTTTTCTTAGCGGCTTCATATATTCAATAACTTCACTACTCTTCATAAATATGAGTCAAAGTGATACTTTAATTATTGCTGCTAGTGTTGGAGTAATTTATGTCATTGTAGGACTGATCTATTTTATTATCTTTATTCACAATGTTTCTACTCATATCCAAGCCAACGGGCTAATTCTTAGACTTCAAGATGAAGCTTTTTCGAAAATCACCGATTATCGTAATTTAATTGAAGACTCAAATATTATTTCAGAAAGAGTAGTGAACACAATCATAGAAAATAAAAAAAAGCTGAATCTTATAAGTCAAAATGATGGTTATATTCAGCAAATCAATTACAGCAAATTGCAAAGAATCGCTCAAAAGCACAATTTTATTCTTTGCTTTCAAAAGGTTGTCGGTCAATACGTTACAACCGAAAAACGAATCATAACACTCTATTATGATGGTGATCAACACCCTGATCAAGAAATTATACGAGAAATTCATGAGTGCATTTGGATTGGAAATAAAAAAACTGAAACACAAGATTTCAGTTTTACGATTCAGAAGATTGTCGAGATAGCGATGAAAGCTCTATCTCCAGGAGTAAATGATCCCAACACAGCTATACATTGCTTAAAAATTATAGGTGTTTTGCTGAGAGATTTAGCTGATATTGAGAGTGGTTATGTTGTGATGCGTGACGAGAATGAAAATGGATTTGTTCTGTACGAAGCTTATGATTTTGAAATATTACTCTATGATACCTATCAACAAATCATATTATATGGCAAAGTAGATGCAGCAGTTATGATCGGTGTATTTAAGTCTCTAAGGTTCTCGAAAGTCAACGCTTCAAGTAAGAACATTCAATTGATAAATGACTTTGCGATTAATTTATTTGATAAATTAATAAACAACGGATACGACCCACTGGATTATGTAAGAATCAGTAAAGAATATAATCAACTGATTGAACTGTGATAATTTAAATTATCACAGTTTTTTTTAGTAGCAAGTTACTGGTCAATCTCTACATATTGGTTGGATAAAAAGGTGTACTCATCCTCTATTTCTTGTAGGGTCAATACCTTTTCACCGTCTGCAAAGAATGTATCATCATAGAATAATCTGATTTGATTTCCTTCCCTCTCTCCACGATTGAATGTGATAGCGAACCTATAATTTGTGTCGCCATGGAAATAATAATACGCGTCGAATTCTTCAAGTAAATTCATATTCTCCAGTCCAACTTTATTGGACTCTTCAACAGTGATGTCCATATATTTAGTCAATATTGCATCCATGTTCTCCACACTGTTTTTTTCACAAGGACTTGGCAATGCTTCAATTGTACCCGAAATTCCTGCAGCATCCATTGCTGCAAGCAGTTCCTCATCAGTAATGGTTTCATCAAGACCTGATCCAACATAAAACAGACCGAACAAATCAATTGATTCCGGCCCATCATAAATAGAACTCAAAAACTGATTACGAATATTGAAACTCTCACCATTAAAAAATGAATCTCCATTAAAAAATTCTAGTTCCTCTGAGCTTAGCACTTCTATCATACCTTCTTCGTCAACCTTTGGTGAGCAACCTATCAGGAAAACACATAGCATAATCACCATCAAAACACTAATGATTTTACAACTCAAATAAGATTTCTCAATATTTATCATATATTTCATTAACCCCTTTCGCACTCAAAATTGTACTTTCAAATCGTTTCAAATATTTCATTCATCAAATTATCGATAATTATATTCACTGTTTTTTCAAAGGTCACTTCAGATAACAAATCCCTATTCTCCACAGTAAAGTTGATGACTTGTATCAAATTAAATATAAGATTGACATCATATCCAATTTTTCTATTATGTATCTTTTCAATTGAAATTAAAATGCTCTCCTTAGCGTTAGTAAGAATATTGTCATACTCGACTGGTAGTCTTGTGACAATAGTCTGAATGTCTTCTCGGCTAAGATATCTGTATATACTTCCTTCGTCCTCCAAAAAAATCTTCTGATAAAAGGCACGAAGATCTTCTATCACACTTATAAAATTTAGTAATGCCCAATTTTTGGTTTGTCTTTAGAGCGATGTTTTCTGTTGCGATCGTAAGTATTGAAGTATACTCTTTTTTCATTGTATCTGCTTCGGGCTTCCTTCACTTCTTCAGAATATCCGAAATAGATAATATTGAGTGGAACGACCTCGTTTGGCATATCTAGAATTTTTCTGACAACATTCACATTGCTATCCAATGGATAAACTCCAATCCAAACACTCCCTAATCCCAATCCGGTAGCTGCAATCAACATATTTTCAGTAGCTGCACTACAATCTTGAACCCACATTTCCTTTCCAGGACCTTTAAAGGCCAATTTCATGTTTCCACATACAACAATAGCAAGTGGCGCTTTGTATCTGGCGAACACCATTTCTTCACGGATTATAGAAAGGGCCTCTGGATCATTCACAACAATGAATTCCCAAGGTTGAGAATTGGCAGCCGTTGGTGCTGCCATCGCAGCAATCAGGAGTTTCTGGATCAATTCATCACTTACTGGGTCGCAGGTGAAACTTCTAGTGCTTCGTCTTTTACATAGAACATCTACAACATCCATGCTATCACCATTTCTTTAATCTAAATTAGTAAATCCTCTATTTTTGAATTCCAAAATATGCACTCATCATTTCTATAAACTTCTTTTAATCCAATCTTTTCTAGTATTCTTCTAGAAGCTATATTATCTATCAAACAATCTGCTTTCAATGTTTTGACACCCTCTTGCATCATGGTCCATTTTGCAATGCCTTTAAGTGCTTCGTACCCATAGCCTTTGTTCCATTCCTCTCTAGCAAGTCCAAATCCGACTTCAACAGCTCCATTTTCATCAGGTTTGCCATGAAATCCAATATCACCAATCACCGTGTTGTTCTCTTTACACTGGATCATCCAGAATTCGAATCCGCTAGGAGTACCTTGTCTTTTCAGCGTCTCGTGAACTATGGGCAATATATCTTTTGTATCTGATGTCGGCCAGTGTTCAGACATACGAATTCCAACATTTTCAATCTCAGCTAGATCATTGCTTAGAAGCAATGTTGTTAATTGCAACGTCACAGGAATAAGAATCAATCTGTCTGTCATAATATTTTGAGTAATCACTTGTCACCTCATTTAGTTTTTTTTCGAAGCTTTAATACCAGATTCTTTTGTAGAGCAATGTCCTGAAAAATTGATCCAATCCGTTCCGCCTTCTCTTTCACTGTGAGAGTATGAGTTGCGTCAAAGTCTTCAACTTGACTCATGGCATTTTCTAAATCCTCCAAAGAAAGCAGATTCACTGCAACACAATAGAACGTTTTTTTTCTGCCATCGTTGTATTCATTCAATAATTTTTCAAGAATCACACTTTTCTTTTCTAGTTCCTCATTGTATGCAACTATTCCAATGCTCTTGGCTCTTTCTAAGTCTCTCATTTGACACTG
>JAGXHV010000054.1 GCA_024636005.1 Bacillota bacterium | reverse complement strand
GCAAAACACAAACACGCCAAATTTTGCTTCGCAAAATTTAATCCAGTGATGATGGCGGAGGGGCAACACCTGTTCCCATACCGAACACAGAAGTAAAGTCCTCCAGCGTCGATGGTACTTGGCGGGCAGCTGCCTGGGAGAGTAGAACGTTGCTGGTTAAAGAAAAGAGCTCAATGAGAAATCATTGGGCTCTTTTCTTTGTAGAAATGTTTTGTGAAACGAAACATTTGGCGTAGGTATGGTTCTCGCGGAGCGAAACTATACTAGCCTATTGTTCATTAAAGATCGTGTAGCAGGTATACTCAAAAGTATTCAACTTAGTGAATAAGTATTTTGTAAATTTTTGGATGGGCATAAGGCTAATAAATGTTTCCTACGTAGCATATAAAGTGACATAAGGCTAGTGAATTTTGCTTCGCAAAACACACCTACGCCAGATTTTACTGCGTAAAATCATTGGTTCTCGCGAAGCGAAACTATACTAGCCTATTGTTCATTAAGGGATCAAATACCAGGTATACTCAATAGAATTCAAATTAGTGAATGAAATATACTTCTTCTCAATTAGTGGGTGGACATAGGGCTAGTGAATGTTTTTTACATAGCATATAAAGCGACATAGCGGCTGATGTATTTTGCTTCGCAAAACACAAACACGCCAGATTTTACTGCGTAAAATCTATGACTGTTCAATTTAATATTCAGTAAAATATGCTCATATCCGCTTATACCTGATGGACTTTCTATTAATGATAAAACTTCTTATAATAATAGCCATCATGACTATGAACCCTCCGATCAAACCGAAAACAGAAGGTTTCTCGCCTGTTCCAATTAATACCCAAACGGGATTGAGTAATGGTTCAATCACAGGAATCAGGATGCCTTCAATTGCAGTGACAGATTGAATACCGGAAGTATAAAACACATAAGCGAGACCCAATTGAAAAATGCCAAGAAATGCAATTCCTGCAACGGCTTCAGGTTGCCAGACAATACCGGAATAAAAGGGAATGCCTAAGATGAAAGTAAAAATATTACCCCAGATGATAATCTCAACTGGACGATGCACTTTAAGCTTATTGAGATTCAAAATCATAATGGCCATTGCAATACCGCTTATAATGGCTAAAAAGTTTCCAATCAATCCACCAGCATCAAGATCACCCATGAAGAAAAGACCCATTCCGGCAAATACAGCAATCACAGTTAAAATATCAATCTTGGCAATGGCATCCTTATAAAATATACGACCAATCAGGAGAAGCCAGACAGGAGCAGTGAATTGCAAAAGAATTGCATTCGCTGAAGTCGTGAGTTTATTTGCGGTCACAAAAAGTGTGACAAGGATCATATAGTTGATAGCCCCAAAAACAACTGTCTTATTAGGTCGAGGAATTCTTTTTTTGTATCGAGTGAACCAATAAATCAATAAAACAAGTGCTGCTATGCCACTTCTCATACCTGAAATTGCCATTGGCTGCCATGAAATCCATTTGATGAACAATCCACCGGTACTCCAAAGAGTCGCTGCTATGATGAGATAGAATACTGCCAAACGTCTGCTGATTTGCATAATGTCTCCCTATATCTGTTATTTGAATACAGTGTAACACAGAGATGATATTATGCGAATAGAAATTTTGAAAATCTGAAATGATTTGATAAAAATCTGGAAATAGTTTATAATTTAAATAGAACAAATGTTCTGAAAGAGGCCGAAATGACTAGAAGAATCATACATTTTGACATAGATGCTTTTTTTGCATCTGTAGAACAACTTGATTATCCTGAGTATCGTGGCAAACCACTGATTGTCGGTGGAAAATCAGATCGTGGCGTGGTTGCTACATGTTCCTATGAAGCCAGAAAGTATGGTGTTCGAAGTGCAATGAGCAGTGTTGTAGCTCAAAAGCTGTGCCCCCAGGGCATCTTTGTTCATGGAAGAATGAACCGATATCAGGAGATTTCCATACAAATATTCAAATACATTGAAGAAACATTTGAACATGTTGAACGGGTTTCAATTGATGAGGCTTATATTGATGTAACTGAAGAGAAGAAAACGACCATGGAAATCGCCTGTCAAATAAAAAAAGATGTTCATGCCATGACGGGTCTTACTATTTCAGTAGGGATCTCATATAATAAATTTTTAGCCAAACTTGCATCGGATTGGAAAAAACCAGATGGCATATTTGAAATCAAAGCAGCAGATATTCCGAATCTTTTGTTGCCGCTTCAAATTATCAAAATTCATGGGTTAGGGAGAAAGACTTGTGAACGGTTGAATAGAATCGGCATTTTTACAATAGAAGATTTGTATCAATATCCTGAAAGTCTGCTGGGGGATATATTGGGAGAAAGTTGGTCCAAAGAAATCGTTCAGAGAATTCACGGGATTGATCAAAGACCAGTTATCGAGAATCACACTAGGAAATCATATGGAAAAGAGACAACACTAAGTGAGGACACATTCGATAGATCGGTACTTTTAACCATTCTTGAAGACTATCTAGGCAAAATTCATTTTGGTCTTGTTAAACGATCGCTCACAACTAAAACACTAACAATTAAAATCAAATATTGTGACTTTGAACAATTCACAAAGAGTCATAGTTTGGACTATAATACAAATAATTATGCTGTATTGAGTGAAGCTTTACAAATCATGTTTAAGAATTTGAAACTTGATAAAGCTGTAAGATTGGTTGGGCTCACTGCCTCTAACCTTGAATCCGAATCATATAAACAGTTCAATCTTTTGGAAGAAAATCCAGAAGAGTTTGGCTCCAAGTAAAAGGTTTTATTTTATAAATGGGTGTGATATACTATTAGCATGGAAACGTTACCAGTAACGTTTCCATGCTAATTTTAGTTTCATTAGGAGGTCTCGTGAAAAACTTGAATATTAGAGATATCGCTAAAATTGCCGGAGTTGGAGTCAGTACGGTTTCTCGGGTAATCAACCAACATTCGGATGTAAAAGAAGAAACTAGAAAGCATGTGTTGGAAGTGATTGAGCAGTACAATTATATTCCCAACAACAGTGCGAGAAACTTAAAAAGGACTGAATCCAATCATATTGGAATCCTCGTTAAAGGAATGTACAATCCCTTCTTTGCAAGGATGATCCAATCCATTGAAAAGAAATTGGCTCATGCGGGTTATTCAGCAATCATTCACTACAATATCGACAACAATAAGGATGTTGATGCCGCATATGAATTTATCATGGAGAAAAAACTTATGGGAGTCATTTGTTTGGGTGGCGATTTTGATCGATTGAGTGATCTTGAAATTGAGAGACTGCGTGTTCCGTTCATATTGTCTTCAACCGAAATTCCTGAAAAAGCGGATAAGAATATCTTCTCAAGTGTAATAATTGATAATGAAAAGGCTGCATTCAATGCTGTAGATTATTTATGCGATATTGGACACAGGTCCATTGGAATCATCTCTACAGGTGAAGATGACAAATCAGTAGGTACCTATAGAACAGAAGGCTACTTAAAAGCACTCAATAAGCATGGTATTGAGAAGAAAGATGAATTCTTTGAAGTCGGTGCTTATACTTTTGAAACAGGCTATGAGGCGATGTTGAGATTGCTGGAGAAGACCACTGAGCTAACGGCTGTATTTGCGATTTCTGACATTATGGCCATTGGAGCTGCCAAGGCCATATTCGAAAAAGGGCTGAAAATCCCTGAGGATATTTCTTTGATGGGGTTTGATGATATTGATTATGCAGCGTATTTCAATCCAACTTTGACTACAGTCCATCAACCCGTTGAGGAAATCGCGATGATGACTGCCGACATTATGATTTCCATTTTAGATGAGCAAAAACCTCATAGACATGTGGTTTTTGATACTGCTCTTATTCAGAGGGCATCTTGCATTCCATTATAGATCATGAGGTGAAAATATGAAATTTTTTCAATCTGTTGAAGGCGTTCAAAAGATATCGTTTGGAGAAATGATACCTACAGATACGATTCTCGAGGAAATGTTTAAAGAAACTGAGTCATTTTATATACCTGGAATAATTGATAAAAGGACAAGCCATCATATATGGAAGTTGAATTTGAATGAAGGCGATGTGGTTTATGGTTTGGGGCAAAGTATAAGAGGCATGAACAAAAGAGGATTTGTGTACGAGTCATTTTGTACCGATGATCCAAATCATACACCGGATAAGAAATCACTCTATGGTGCTCATAATTTTTTTGTGGTGCTGAGTGATAATCCTTGGGGTATATATATCGACTTTGCTGGAAAGGTGACTTTTGACGTCGGGTTTGAGCATCAGGATATACTTTTAATTGATGTTGAAGGTGTTGATTTCGATGCATATATTTTTAATGGAACTTATAAAGAAATTATCGGCAGGTTCAGAAGTTTGATCGGTCAGAGTTATGTTCCTCCAAAGTGGGGATTTGGTTATCAGCAAAGCCGATGGAGCTATGTGGATAAAAACGAAGTGCTTTCAATTGCCGAAAAATTTGATGAGCACGATTTGCCATGTGATGCCATATATCTGGATATTGATTATATGGAACGCTTCAAAGATTTTACAGTGAGCGATGATCGATTTTCAGATTTCAAGACTTTCGTTAGTGATTTGAAGTTGAAAGATATCAAGTTGATTCCTATAATCGATGCCGGTGTCAAGATAGAATCCGGTTACGACGTTTATGAAGAAGGTGTCAAAAATAGTTATTTCTGCAAAGATGAGAACGGCAAACCTTTTGTAGCGGCCGTATGGCCTGGAAAAGTTCATTTTCCAGATTTCCTGAACAGTCGAGTGAGAGAATGGTTTGGCCAGAAATATCATAGATTGATGGATATGGGAATCGAAGGCTTTTGGAATGACATGAACGAACCAGCAATTTTTTATTCTGAGCAAGGTTTAAAGGATGCCATATCGTTTGTAAGCGATCAAGAGGGCAAAAATTTAGATATTTATACTTTCTTTGATCTGAAAAATAAAATCATGAATATTTCTAATTCTGAATCTGATTATAAAAGCATGTATCATAATTATGATGGCATGAAAGTGAACCATTATGATGTTCACAATCTATATGGTTATTTCATGACAAGAGCCGCAGCCGAAGGATTCAAGAGCTATGCACCTGAAAAAAGGCATTTGATGATTACTAGAGCTTCGCACATTGGAATGGCTAAACATTCGGGTATATGGACCGGAGACAATCACTCATGGTGGGAACATCTCAAACTTAACATCCAAATGATGCCTAGTCTTGGTATGGCTGGATTTTTATACTCTGGTGCAGATACAGGCGGATTCGGAGGAGAAGCCAGTGGTGAACTTTTGACCAGATGGCTTCAATTTAGTATATTCACTCCACTTCTTAGAAACCACAGCGCGATGGGAACCCGCAAACAGGAACCATGGATGTTTGAAACAGAAACTTTGGACCGAATCAGAGATGTTATAAAAATGCGCTATGCACTGGTTCCTTATCTCTATTCGGAATTTATGAAGGCTAATTTCAATCATGAGTTATTATTTGCACCGCTTTCATATGAATACGATGATTCTAGATCAAAACGAGTTGAAGATCAATTGTTACTCGGTGATTCACTAATGCTCGCGCCAGTTTATGAACAAAATTCCAGAGGCAGATCGGTTTATCTGCCGGAAAAAATGGTTTTATGGAAAGCGACCGCTTATGAACACCTTAATGAAAATCAATTTGAATTATTGGAAAGAGGATATCACTTTGTCGATGTTGCTCTGAATGAAATTCCAATATATTTGAAACCAGGTAAACTAGTGGTCATGACTAAACCGGAAAATAGGATCTCAACTTTAGATGAATCTAATTTGGTGGTTTTGGGTTTTGTACCTGATCATGCAAGCTATATTTTGTATAATGATGACGGCCTTACAAAAGGCTATGAATCGGGAGACTCACTTCAAACAATTTTCAAAGTGGATCGAATCAACAATAAATATCACATATCCGTTGATACAAACGATTTGGCACTAAAGACCATAACGTTTTATCTTATAGATGACAGTGGCAATTGGCACGTCATAAAGCAAAACACATTTATTAATGACAGACGTTACGTTTGAATGGAAACGTTTCCAAGGAGGAAAAATGAAAACTTATACTGATGAAATTAAAGGTTTTTTAAAGTCGGAATACGGCAAAATATTGGAAGACGCCAGTAAACAAGAAATTTATTATGCGCTCTCCAAAACCATTATGAGTAATATTGCAGATCAATGGAACAACACAAAAGAACAATATGGCAAAGAGAAGCAAGCTTTCTATTTTTCTGCTGAATTTTTGATGGGTAGAGCGCTGGGCAATAACTTGATGAATTTGAATCTTTATCATGAAATTCAAGATGAGCTTAACGCTCTTGGGATTGATCTCAATGCCATTGAAGACAGTGAAGAAGATGCTGGTCTTGGAAATGGCGGACTGGGAAGATTGGCAGCATGTTTCCTTGATTCTGCGGCTACTATGAATTTGCCGCTCAACGGTTATGGGATCCGATATGATTTTGGTATGTTCAAGCAATATTTTGAAAATGGATTTCAGAAAGAAATGGCGGATCATTGGCTGAAATATGGTGATCCATGGTCGATTCGAAGAGAAGATGAAGCAGTTATTGTACATTTCACGGATTGTGATGTACGCGCAATCCCTTATGATATGCCAATCATTGGCTATGGTACAAATAACATCAATACTTTAAGGCTTTGGAAATCAGAACCTGTAGAACCGTTTGATTTTGATTTGTTTAATGCACAGGAATATGATAAGTCGGTAGCGCTCAAAAATAGAGCTGAAGATATATCAAGAGTACTTTATCCAAATGACTCAGAGAATGATGGTAAGATTCTCAGACTTAAGCAACAATACTTTTTTGTTTCCGCATCACTCCAGGAATTGGTCAGAAAGTTTAAGAAAGAACACGGCAGGCATTTCGAAAAATTCCCTGAATATTTGGCGATTCAACTTAATGACACTCATCCTGTTGTTGCTATTCCGGAGTTAATCAGAATTTTGGTAGATGAGGAGCATATCTCATTTAAAAAAGCTTGGGGCATTGCGCAGAAGACATTTTCTTATACGAATCATACCATCTTACAGGAAGCGCTAGAAAAATGGTGGATTGGTTTTTACAAAGAATTGCTTCCTAGAATCTATGAGATCATTGAAAAAATCGACAAAAATTTTGTCGCTGAATTGAAAGAACTCGGATATGATAAAACGAAGATTCACGATATGAGAATCATCAAGGACAATATGGTCCACATGGCATTCCTCGCAATACAT
>JAGXHV010000053.1 GCA_024636005.1 Bacillota bacterium | reverse complement strand
TTAGCGGGTATACCCACTATTGTCTATGGCTTCTTTGCTTACTCTTTCGTAACACCACTTTTAATGAAATTCATTCCTACCCTTGGAGCAAAAAATGTTATTAGTCCTGGTCTTGTCATGGGCATCATGATTATTCCCATGGTTGCATCACTTTCAGAAGATGCGATGAACGCAGTTCCAAAAACAATGAGAGAAGGCGCTTTTGGACTTGGATCGACTAAACTTGAAGTCACTCTTAAAGTTGTCCTTCCAGCAGCAATCTCAGGAATCATGTCCTCTTTTGTACTTGCCATATCCAGAGCGATTGGAGAAACAATGATTGTCGCCATCGCTAGTGGTAGCTCAAAAGCATTCACATTTGACATCACACAATCCATGCAGACCATGACAGCGTATATTGTAGAGTTTACAAGTGGTGACGCTGGTAGCGGTACAACAGGATACCACAGTCTTTATGCAGTAGGTTTACTCCTCTTTGGTTTTACTATGATCATGAACTTGATCGCACAGTACATTTCCCATAAATACAGGGAGGAATATTAAAATGAACACATCTGTGAAATTTGAAATAGACAAAAAAAGAACCAAGAGACGAATCAGTCTGAATAATGCATCGAAATATGTGTTTTCGCTTTCTACGATATTTGCGCTGATTGTACTCGCCATCTTATTATATAGAATTGGAGTCCAAAGCATCGGATGGTTGGACTGGAATTTCCTAAGTGGAAATTTATCCATTTTCCCAGAAAAAGCAGGGATCAAGGGTGCTATCATAGGCTCGGTTGGACTCATGCTTGTAGTCATCCCGGTGACACTCGTCCTTGGAGTCTCTACAGCCATATATCTTGAGGAATATGCGAAAAAAGGTAAAATGCAACGGTTTATACAAATCAACATATCCAATCTTGCCAGTGTGCCCTCTGTAATTTTTGGATTGTTAGGACTTGCTGTATTTGGAAGGTTCTTCAACTTGGGGTCGAGTATTTTAGCGGGCGGTTTGACGCTTTCCCTCCTCGTGCTTCCCGTTGTCGTAGTGGCGAGCCAGGAAGCTCTGAAGGCCGTTCCAGGGTTTCTTCGTGAAGCATCCTACGCAATGGGTGCGAATCAGTGGACCACCATCAGAAAAGTTGTGATTCCCGTAGCGCTTCCAGGCATTCTTACAGGAACAATCCTAGCGATCTCCAGAGCAATTGGAGAGACGGCTCCACTAGTCGTTCTTGGGATTCCGACTCTGATACTCAGAGTCCCCACATCAGTCATGGATGACTTTACTGCACTACCGATTCAAGTGTATTATTGGACACTGGATACGGTACTTACAGCAGAATATGCCAATTTGGCAGCTGCGACCATCATCGTCTTGCTATTCACACTTTTTCTCATGAACTCGCTGGCGATTATCATCAGAAATAAATTCCAAAGAAACTTCTAGAGGGAGGATCACAATAAATGAATCAGAATGAAAATATGACTAAAAGTGGCATCGTGTATGAGGTTAAAGGACTTAATCTATGGTATGGAAATGATCAAGCCCTTAAAGACATCAATCTGAAAATCGGCAAAAATGAGGTCACAGCGATCATAGGTCCATCTGGATGTGGCAAGTCCACATTCATAAAAACACTGAATAGAATGATAGAAAATATTCCAAGTGTCAGAACAACAGGTGAGATTTTATATCATGGGGAAGACATCTTCGACAAGAACGTCAGAGTAGAAGAACTCAGAACCAAAGTTGGTATGGTTTTTCAAAAGCCTAATCCATTTCCAAAATCCATATATGAAAACGTAGTGTACGGTCCTAAAATCCATGGTATCAGAGACAAGAACCTATTGATGGAAATTGCAGAAACCAGCCTCAGGAGTGCAGCGCTATGGGACGAAGTAAAAGATCGTCTGAATGACAACGCCTATGGTCTTTCAGGAGGCCAGCAACAACGTCTTTGTATCGCCAGAGCACTCGCTGTACAGCCAGATGTGATTTTAATGGACGAACCAACCTCAGCTCTGGACCCTATAGCAACAGCCAAAATTGAGGAACTCATTGATCGTTTGAAGAAAGACTACACTATTGCCATAGTCACTCACTCGATGCAACAAGCCGGTAGAATATCGGATAAGACAGCGTTTTTCCTCATGGGTGAATTGATAGAATTTGATCGAACAGAGATCCTGTTTTCAAATCCAAGAGACAAAAGAACTGAAGATTACATCACAGGAAGATTCGGTTGATCAAATAAGGATTCAAGGAGCATTCTATGGGGCGATTTAGATTTATCGACAAAATAAATATTCCGATGAAATTGTTGTTGATGGTTGTTTTGATAAGTGCAATTCCAATTTTGTTTCTTGGAATGATTAGCATTGACAGTGCTACGAAAACGATGACTACCGAAGTGATTGAAAAAAATCAACTCTACCTTTCAATGACCAAAACGCGTATTGAAGACTATTTTTATGCCAAAGAGGGCGATGCAATACTGATTGCTGAATCAATAAACATCAAATCTGGCGTTGAAATTCTTAACACATTCAACAGTTCTACACAAGAGAAAATGAAGATAGAGTCGGATTTCGATCACATCATCGGTGAATCTTTAAGTCACTATGACTATACTGATATTTTTATTACAAACGTCTATAATGAAGTGATCTATTCGAAAAATTATAATCCATTGGATATGGCGCCATTAGTGGTTTCTGGTGAATTCGCAAACATTGCGATGCAAGGGCGGCAAAATTGGTCAACAATCTTCAGAAATTCTTTCATAAATGATAATATAATGGTGTTGTCTACTCCAGTTTACAATTACAAATCTGTGAATTCACCAAAACCAATCGGAACATTAAACATTGTTTTAAACCAGAGTGCCATCAATGAAATTGTTCAAAGTGGCATCGACAAGTTGGGAAAAACAGGAGATGCTTATGTGGTGGATTCTGAGGGCGTTCTATTAACCAATATGGTCAAGCCACCATTTAATGAAAATGCTGCACTGAAAGAGCAATTAAAAACTGAAGTTATTGATTTGCTTTCGGTATCCATATCAAATGGTGAGACTGAATACAATAAGGTTGAACTCTATAATGGTATGGGTGGTGAAAAACTCATTGGTGCATTATCTGTCTTTGAACTGGGTGACCAATATGCGGGATTGATTATTGAAATTGAACAATCAGAAGCCTTGGATCAAGTGATTGTATTGCAAAGAAAACTAATTGCACTGTCCTTGGTGATTCTAGTGATCAGTTTGATGATTGCTCTAGGACTTTCAAACTCCATTAGAAAGCCACTCAAAAAGAATATTGCCATTGCAACCGAAATCGCCAATTTAAATTTAAATATTCAAATCAGTGATGACCATCGAACTGATGAAATTGGTGAGTTACAAAAGGCTCTAATGAGAATTGTTGAAAACTTTACTCAAATGATCCACGAAATGGAGGCGTCAGCGGATGAAGTAAAAAGTGCGTCCTATGATTTGAAGTTGAATTCTCAGACTTCCATGAGAACAACCGAGGAAGTTGCGGAATCTATTAAGGACATTGCCAAAAGTTCAATGGAACAAGCACAAAATGCGCTCGATAGTCTTGATTCCACGACTTTGCTCAGTAGCGTACTTAAAGATGACCATGAGAATATGATGGTGATGACGAATTCTTTAAAAGATGTTACGGCACTTACTCATCAGGGTATTGATTTAATCAGAGGATTGGCGACCGTCAATGAGAATTCACAAATAGCATACAATGAAATGCATCAAAGTATTTATGATTCGATTGAGAATTCTAAGAAAATTGAAGATGCGAGTCGCATGATCATGTCCATAGCAGAACAGACTAACCTATTAGCATTGAATGCATCCATAGAAGCGGCAAGAGCTGGAGAACATGGTCGAGGATTCCAGGTCGTTGCAACCGAAATCAGAACTTTGTCAGAACAATCCAAAGTTTCCACAAAGCTTATCAACTCCATTATTGAGACTTTAAATAGAGGCAACGGAAGAGTCGTTGACACCGTGGAAAAACTAAGCGTGATTGCCACTCAGCAAGTGGCTACAGTTCAAGAGACTAAAAACAAGTACGGTGAAATTATTGATGCGATTGGTGCAGTTGAAAACAAACTTGGAACGATTGGTGAAGCAAGACAGGTCATCGAAGACACACGAGTGCAACTCAACGACATGATCCATTCATTATCAGCACTGTGTCAACAGAATTCCGCAAGCACTCAGGATGTCGGATTGGCTGTAGAGACCCAATCCAAATCCATCAGGGACATATCACATGCAAGCAACAGTCTGAACGGACTTGCTGAACGCTTACATGACTGGTTAAAATTATTAAAAGGAGATCATGCAAATGAGATTAGGACTGGATAACAATTTACATTCCATAAACGTCGAAATTATTAGAATGGGTACGTTGATTGAGAAAGCACTTGAAGAAACAATTGAAGCTCTGGTGAAACAGGATGTCGAATTGGCTCAGAAAATCATCAAAGGCGATGACAAATTCGACCAGATGGAAATCGACATTGAAAGCAAATGCATATCGGCGATTGCGACACAACAACCTGTTGCGACAGATCTTAGGGAAATCTTATCTGTCCTCAAGATTGTCACAGACCTGGAAAGAATAGCCGATCATTGTCAAGATATTTCAAAGATAACAATTGATTTGGCCAACAAAGTTTATGTCAAACCACTCATAGATATTCCGAAGATGGCCAAAGAAGTAAGAAAAATGATCAAAATGACAATCGATTGCTACATCGATCAAGATGTCGATAAAGCAAGAGTGATTTGCAAAGACGACGATATAGTGGATGATTATTTCAGAACGATTTTCAAAGACCTTGAAATCATAATGAAGGACAAACCTGAAGAAATCAAACAATGTATGGATTTTCTTATGATAGCGAAATATCTTGAACGAATGGCAGATCACGCGACCAATATAGCCGAATGGGTTATATTCAGTGTAGAGGGACGACATTTTTCAGGTAACGAGAGTTAATGGAAAACGCAGATTTTATCTGCGTTTTTTTCGTTCCTATGATATAATTGTAAGAAGGTCTAAAAACGATATGACCCGTGAGAGGTTCTTATGATAGTATATTTGGATAACGGAGCGACTTCCTTCCCGAAACCTAAAGTTGTGGAAGAGACAATTATAGACACATTACTTCATGGCAGTGGCAGCTTGCATCGAAGCCAATCTAGGGATGCACTGAATTTGGAACGTTCTGTATACGATGCAAGAGCATTGATTGCGGATTTTTTTAATTTCAGTGCTATCGATCACGTGATTTTCACCAAGAATGTAACTGAAAGCATAAACATAGTGCTGAACGGATTTTTAAAATCTGGAGACCATGTGGTGACCACTGCTCTTGAGCACAATGCTGTAATCAGACCACTTGAATATTTGAAAACCAATAAAAATGTCACGTACTCAGTGGTTCCTCTGAATCCAGAGGGCCAGCTGGATTATAATGCGCTAAGAAACGAACTGCATTCTCGACCGAAATTGATGGTTGCCACACACGCCTCGAATGTCTCTGGCGATATAGTGGATATCAAACGCATCGGGGCACTTTGTTCTGAATTTGAAGTCCCTTTTTTGGTGGACACCGCACAGTCGGCTGGTGTAATCGAAGTGGATTTTGAGGCATCCGGTGCCACTTTTTTAGCATTTACGGGTCATAAATCTTTACTTGGACCACAAGGGATCGGTGGACTTTTGATCAAACCTGGATTTTCAGGTCAGATTGAACCGTTCATACTGGGAGGAACAGGAAGCGTTTCAGAATCCGCTCAGCAACCTGAAATGATGCCTGACAAATTCGAGTCAGGCACTCAAAACTCACTTGGCATGCTTGGACTTAAAGCTGGAATTGAATATATCAGGTCCATCGGTCTAGAGCAAATCAAAGCAAAAGAGAATAGTCTCATTCAAAAGTTTCAAAATGCATTTGAACATGACCCAAGAGTCAGAGTGATCGGAAACCCAGACACCAATATGCGAGTAGGTATTTTATCTATGGATTTCCTGACACTTGATAATTCAACAGTAGTTCATGAACTGAGCAAAACCTATGATATTTCAACACGTGGAGGGCTACACTGCGCACCACTGGCACATAAAGCTTATGGCACTTACCCAAAAGGCACAGTACGATTTAGTATTTCTCATTTTACAAAAGATGATGAGATCAATTATGCAATTGATGCGATCAAAAAAATCTTGCACCAGTAGGCGTGAAATCATATTCCCGGGGGGCAGAACATGAAACGGCATTCACATTCCAAAAGAGTCAACATCGACCTTGAAGAAGCATATGACATCATTGAGAAAAGTAATTTGGTGATTTTCAAATGGACACTTTCCGAGGATATTCCCACAGACTTTGTTTCGGACAACATTTCGATATTCGGATACAAGCCTGAGGATTTTTATAACGGACCTTTGGCGGATTATTGGCAATTTGTTCATGAGGATGACCGCGAACGTGTCAAAAGGGAGCTCTATAGTGCAAGAAAGAAAGAGACGAAGTCCTACAAGAATCAATACAGGGTGATATGTAGCGACTCTAGTGTCAGATGGGTCGAAGAATGGGTGATCCATGAATACACTCCTCAAGGTGTTTTGTCCCATGAAAAGGGTGTTCTGAGGGATATTACCGATGCTCACGGGATAGCTATGAAGCTGAGAGATAGCGAATCCCGTTACAAAGAGCTTTTTGACAACGCATCCGCATTGATATTCACATTCAACAATAATGGGCGTTTAACCAGTTGCAATAGGACTTTCAAGGAAACGTTCATGATTGATGAGGACAAACAGATATTGCGTCTAGATGACCTTTTTTCAGACACTACAATGAATCGATTCGCCAAACAGTCTTTTTTTGAGGAATGTCTCAACAACATAGACAATCGTCTTGAGCTTGAAATGAAAAACCTTAATGGCGATTTGCTGTTCATAGAGATGCGAAACAGGGTCATCTATGATGAGAGTGAGATTTTGGAGATCCAATCTGTTGCCAATGATATTACCGACAAAAAAAGAGCTGAAGAAACTGTAAAATTTTTGATGGAACACGATGCCATGACAGGCCTTTACAACAGGGTCTATTTTGATAGAAAACTTGATGAATATGCTGTGTCCGAT
>JAGXHV010000052.1 GCA_024636005.1 Bacillota bacterium | reverse complement strand
GACCAAACTGATTGAAAAAATTAAAAATTTAGAATCAAAATAGCACCATTTGGGTACCATGTCTCCAAAGTTAGGTTCACATAGAAAACAAAAAATCACGCAAAAGACCATTATAAAGGCCTTTTGCGTGATTTTTTATTTTACAGGAAAAGACACATTCACCTTAAACAGATCACCATCAATCACCAGTTCAAACTTGCCCCCACAGACATGGGTGAAGCTCTCCGCTATAGAAAGTCCAAGACCACTGCCTTCAGATGTTCTAGACTGGTCTCCTCTAGCAAACCGCTGAAGCACTTCCTCTTCAGTAAATGTCATTTCGTATCCTGCAATATTTTTGATGGAAACCTTTGCAGTACCGTCCAAAGCTTCCATTGTGACATAGACTCTTGTGCCCATCAGAGTAGATCATTACTGACTCTTCAGGCAACTGCATTTTGAACTCCAGACCCGATTTTTCAATCTCATCGGACAAATCTCCCATGGTCTGCTGGATCAAGCGCTTTAAGATCATGCGAAACGTTTGTGATCAACTGAATCTTCATGCGTTCTGCTTTCATTTGCTCTTGCAGACTGTCATTAAACCCTTTGTCGATGTCTTCATAAGTCTTACGGTTGCCTTTGATAAACCAGTAGATGATGATGCACTCCAAAATTGGAGGTACAAGCATCAGTGGCGGCGTCATCAAAAGTATAAAAGTCAAGAAAACCATGAATGCGCTGGTGACAATAAAGTCAAGTTGTCTTTTGAACAATGATTTTGTAAGTCCGTTCTTACTGAATGCCCGACCATTAAATCACTCTGAACCAAAGGCTCTTTCTAATAAATCTTTTTGCCTTGATTTGCTTCACGGAAGTGACATAGTAAAGACCAATCGCGGATGCGACATCAATAGTTCCATGATCCCAAACTCTTTAACGGTCAACCTGACGGGGGTCGCCATCCACCTAAAATTGCATGCCTAGCCGATCGAGCTTAAGTCCACCATTTCGAATCACACCGTCAATACCACTGTCATGATGTGTTCCCAGCTCCATATAACGTCTTAGCGGACAATATGATGATGGAAATATTTTTGCCTTCCCTGATTTTTAGGGTAGCCGATAATCCATCAAGTTTGGGCATCATCACGTCCAGAAGAATCAGATGAATCGTCTCATTGGCTACAATTTCAAGCGCTCGCATGCCATCATGAGCTTTGATCACATCATATCCCTCTCGCCTTAGCAGCATCTCCAGCGCACGTGCGATTTCCACATCGTCGTCCACCACGAGTATTTTTATGCAAGTTGTCTTGAATTCTTTTATATAGTACAATTAATCAAAAGTAAAATACTTGCGGTGGATTCGTTTAAGTTGGGTAAATATGAAGTGAAATATGAAGTGTGGCAAACAGTCTATGACTGGGTAGTTTTAAATCATCAATTTTAGTTTTGAAGAGGAGATATTATGATTACGTGGTTTGAACAATTTAATCCAGTAACACAAGCACTTATAGGTACAATGTTTACTTGGGGAGTTACTGCCTTGGGGGCAAGTTTAGTGTTTTTCTTTAAATCCATCAACAAGACTGTTTTAAACGCAATGCTCGGTTTTGCAGCGGGTGTCATGATTGCTGCATCGTTTTGGTCCCTTTTGGCGCCAGCAATTGACATGGCGGAAGAGCTCGGACAAACCGCTTATTTGACAGCAGCAATCGGGTTCTTGAGTGGTGGCGCATTCTTGTATTTAGTGGATCGGTTACTCCCCCATTTACACCTCGGACTTAAAATGGAACAAGCTGAAGGCGTTAAAACCAATTGGCAAAGAAGCGTCCTTTTGGTTTTGGCGATTACACTTCATAACATACCTGAAGGTCTGGCAGTAGGTGTTGCTTTTGGCGCTGTAGCAGCTGGAAGTGGCTCTGCTTCACTTGCAGGTGCAGTCGCACTCGCAATTGGTATCGGTCTTCAGAACTTTCCTGAAGGCGCCGCTGTATCCATCCCTCTCAGGAGAGAAGGATTCAGTAGAAAAAAAGCCTTCCTTTATGGTCAAGCATCGGGAATCGTTGAACCTATTGCAGGTGTACTCGGTGCACTTGCGGTCGTAACAATGAGACCTATACTGCCATATGCCCTTGCATTTGCTGCTGGTGCTATGATTTATGTCGTAGTCGAGGAGTTGATTCCCGAAGCCCAAAGAGAAGAAGGTGGCTCAAAGACAGATGTTTCAACGATTGGAGCTATGTTAGGCTTTACAGTTATGATGATTCTGGATGTTGCGCTAGGTTAATAAAAAAAACATCCAGTGAAAGTCTTATGAAATAGACTCTTACGGGATGTTTTTTTATGGTTCAAATAACACAAAGACTAGATGGGATAAAACGCCGCACTTCTTGCTTCAATATATGTATCGAAATATGAGGGGGGTTTATGGAATATATCGGTAAATTAAAAATTCGGACAAGGCTTTATGTTTTAATGCTTTTGGCATTGATAGCAATTGCAAGTATCTCGTTATACTCGTTAAATGCAACCAAAAAGGTCGGGGAATTGGTCAATACCATAAATCAACATCCCCTCACCGTTTCAAACCTTGCAGCCGATTCACAACATCTCCTTTTAAACATTTACAAAACATATCAAGAAGCGTACTCACAGCAAGATCCATCAAAAAAGAGAGCCTATGAAACAAAAATTGATGATTATAATTCAGAACTCATTACCTATTTGGATACCATAAAAATTTTAATTCTCGGTGAAGAGGGTCAACAATTGGCAGACGAAGTTCTCATAAGTTATCAAAATTGGGTACAAAACAACTCTAGTTTATTGGACAACATTTATAGCGTAGACAATCAAGATGTGGCCAGGTTATATATGACCAATTCTTTAGTGGTTTACATCGATGATTTTCAAAATCAACTGGAATCCATTCAAAGCTATGCAAAAAACAAAGCTGTCTTTTTTAACAATCAGGCAAAAGAAATTGAAAAGAAAGCTGAAAAAGACATCGTCATTTTCAGTGTGGTGTTGATTTTGTTGCTTTTCGGCATTACATTGCTCATCATCAGAAACATATCATTTTCATTGGAACGTATTAAATCAACCATGTCTGAAAGTATGAGCAAAAACAAGTTCATTCAAGCGGACATCATCGGAAATGATGAAATCGCAGATGTCTCCATCAATTATAATGTTCTCATTGGAAAACTGGAAGAGCAATATAATTTCAGATTGCGTTTAAATGAATTGTCCTTGGACATTTCTGGAAATTTGAGTTTGAAGGCGCTGTCAAACGCAGCTTTAACCAAATTGGTTTCTTTTACCCACTCAGTGAATGGAGTGTTTTATGCATTTGACACAGATCAGCAAATACTTGAATTAGTCGCAACATACGCTTACAACGCTCATCAAAAATCATCAGACACATTCAATCTCGGTGAGAGTCTTATAGGGCAAGTGGCAATAGATAGAAAATTGGTATTGATCAATGATATCAAACCGGGAGATGGCTTAATTACAACCGGAACCACCCGCGAACTTCCAAAAAGTATTGTTGTAATTCCTTTGGTCTTTGAGGATCAACTGTGTGGTGTAATTGAATTGTCTTCATTTGATCGCATTGATGAAAAGGAACTTGTGTTTCTTGGTGCCGCAGCAGAGATGATTGCAGTAAATTTGTATGCCACGGTCCAACGAGAGAAAATTCGCATGTTGCTTGAACAGAGTCAAAAACAGGCTGAAAATCTTCAATTACAACAAGAGGAGCTTCGTCAGAGCAATGAAGAACTTGAAGAACAATCAAAAGCATTAAAAGAGTCCGAGAGCATGTTGCAGCTCCAACAAGAAGAGCTCCGAATTACAAATGAAGAACTGGAAATACACGCTAAGCAACTTGAAGCCAATCATATGGCTCTAAAGGAGAAGAACCTGACTTTAGAGAACATTCAGAAGGAATTGCTGAGTAAAGCAGAAGTATTAGAAAAAACCAACAAATACAAAACTGAATTCTTAGCCAACATGTCACATGAATTGCGAACGCCCTTGAACAGCATATTGGTTTTATCCCAGCTTTTGATGGATAAAGATGAAATGACTCCTTTAACCAAAAAAGAAAAAGAATTTGCATCAACCATCTACTCCTCAGGTAAAGATTTGTTAGATCTGATCAATGGCGTTCTTGATTTGTCAAAGGTTGAAGCTGGAAAGATTGACATCCATAAAGAAAAAGTTTATCTAAAAGAAGTCATAAATGAAAATAGAAATTTATTTGAATCCATAGCAGATATGAAAAACATAGACTTGAGATTCTCCATAGATCAAGATCTGCCTGAGTATTTGGAATCTGATAAATTTCGCGTGAACCAGATCATCAAAAATCTTCTTTCTAACGCAATCAAATTTACACACGATGGACATGTGGAAGTGAAATTCAGAAAATTAGATGAAACAGAAGTGAGTAAATTAAATATTCCAGTGCAAGATTATATTGTTATAGACGTTAAAGATACAGGTATAGGTATTCCGGCTGCAAAGATGCATGAGATATTTGAAGCCTTTATGCAATCGGATGGAACAACAAGCAGACAATATGGTGGCACAGGACTTGGATTGACCATCTCACTTGAACTCGCCAATTTACTGGGTGGAAAAATCATCCATGAAAGCGTTGAAAATATTGGCAGTACTTTCTCACTGGTTCTACCTCTAATCCTTGATGAATATTTGCCCCAATTAGATGTTTTTGGCACCCTTGAGATGATGGAAAATTATGATCACATCGACGCCAGTGAAGACCTTGAAATCGTTAAGCCAGTAGAACAAACTGAAAAACATATATTGATCATTGAAGATGACCCTGTTTTTGCGCAACTGCTGTCTGACCTTACAACTGAAAAAGGGTATGCAGCCACAGTCGCTTACAATGGAAAAGAAGGCATTAAGAAAGCTAAGAAATTGAACCCAACAGGTATAATTTTGGATATTGGCTTACCAGATATGGATGGGATGATTTTAGCCAACATGCTCTCCGAAAATCCAATCACAAAACATATTCCAATCCACGTCATATCGGGTTCAGAAGAAATAAATGAATTGGGCGATATGATCAAAATGCCTAAAAGTATCATTGGATTCCTTAAAAAACCTGTAGATATCAAATCAATTTATAAAACATTGTCAAAACTTGAGAGCATCAATTTACTAGAAGCAAAGCAAATCTTAGTCGTTGGAGAATGTGGGAATGACGATTTTTCAAAATTCACACTACTGGGTCAATTCAAAATAAAGAAAGTTATGACCGGAAAAGAGGCCTTTGAGGAGATTGAATCGGAAACTTACAGTTGTATCATACTCGATATCAAACTTTCCGACATAAGCGGAGTTGAATTTATGCACCACCTTCGTGAAGAATTGATGATCAACACCCCAATCATCATATATACTGAAGAAGAAATTGATACTGACGAACTCGATAATGTCAACAAATATACAGAAACCATTATCATGAAGAGCAAACGTTCATTGGATCGGTTAGTTGATGAAGTATCTCTGTTCCTTTTTGATATCAACAAAAATATTTCAATGAGAAGTTATGCAAAAGACACAAAAGTCACTAAGTCTCACGCATTATCTGAGTTAACCATTTTGCTGGCCGATGATGACAACAGAAACATTTTCGCTTTAATGCATCTTCTTGAAAGCAATGATATGAAAGTTATCGTTGCAAAAGACGGTATTGAAGCAGTAGAGAAATTCAAACAAAACGACATTGATCTGATTTTAATGGATGTGATGATGCCTAGAATGGATGGTTACGAAGCTATGAAGAAGATTCGTGAAACACAGAAAGGTCAAAAAATCCCAATTATCGCACTTACCGCAAAAGCAATGGCAGATGACAGAGACAAATGCATCAGCGCAGGTGCAAACGACTACTTGACCAAACCTGTAGATACAAAGAAAATATTATCAATGATAGAAGTGTGGAAATCATGACAGACGATTTTAAATTTTCAAATAACGACGAGGACATTGAAGTAATTCTTTTTCTTGAAGCGATCAAATTAAAGTATGGTTACAACTTTGGAGATTATTCTCGTGCGCACATAAAAAGACGTATTAAGAATAGACTCGTAAAAACGGATTGTAAAAATATATTAGAGTTGGCCCACAAAGCAATCACAGATGAGGCCTTTTTCGCTAATATTCTTTTGGATTTCTCAATTAACGTCACAGAAATGTTCAGGGATCCAGATTTTTTTAAACATTTGAGAAACGAAATAATCCCCATCTTAGAAACATACCCTCAAATAAAAATATGGCATGCGGGGTGTTCATCTGGTGAAGAAGTCTATTCCTTGGCAATAATATTAAAGGAATCTGGTCTGTATGACAGGTGCAAAATATATGCCACCGATTTCAACGCCACAATCATCGACGTAGCCAAGGATGGGATATATAACCTTGAATCCATCAAGGAATACACAAAAAATTATAATTTGTCGGGTGGAAAACAGTCATTTTCAGATTATTATACAGTTAAATACGATCATGCGATTTTAGACTCCAGCCTAAAGAAAAATATAATTTTTGCAGAACACAACTTGGTCACAGATGGCTCATTTGGAGAATTCAACTTGATCATATGCAGAAATGTACTGATTTATTTCAACAGAAACCTTCAGAACAAAGTGAACAATTTGTTCTTGGACAGTTTGGCAAAAGGAGGTTATCTCTGTTTGGGATCCAAAGAAACAATTGATTACAGCGAAGTGAAAAAACAATACGATACTTTTAGCTCTGAACATAAAATATACCGTAAAAATAGGAAAGTGTAGGTTATTTATGAAGTATGATGTTGTGGTAATTGGAACTTCTGCCGGTGGATTGGACGCATTAAGAAAAATACTGACCACATTTAAGCATTTTGATGATATTGCTTTGATCATCATTCAGCATAGAAATCCAATCAGCAACAATTATTTGAGTAATATTTTATCCGATATGACTGGCAGAATCACTTTGGAGATTGAAGACAAAACGCTTCTCAAAAAAGGGGTTGTTTATGTTGTTCCACCAAATTATCACGCTTTAATTGAAAAAAATGGTCTTTTTACATTGGATACAAGTGAGAAAGTATGCTATGCAAGGCCATCAATCGATGTTACTTTCAAGAGTTTTGCAGATGCATTCGGTGTTAGCGTCATCGGTATTATATTGACAGGTGCCAATAACGATGGTGGACAAGGATTATATGAAATTAAATTGGTCCATGGGTATACTATTGTTCAGAACCCAACCACCGCCGAGGCACCAGTAATGCCTAATTATGCCATCAAGTGCACAAATCCTGATGAAATCCTTGAACTTGATGATATTGGTGCGCGATTAAACGAATTGATTAGAAAAAATGGAGAGAAATGATGCAAGAACGGGTAAAAATATTAGTTGTTGATGATTTAAAAGAGAATCATCTCGTTATGGAAAGCGTGTTGTCCGATCCAGAGCTTGAAATAATAAAGGCACTGTCCGGAGAAGAAGCTTTGTTGTTGTGCAGCGAACATGATTTTGCTGTAGTATTTATGGATGTCCAAATGCCTAATTTGGATGGTTTTGAAGTTGCTGAAATTCTGAGAGGTATAGAAAAAACTAAGAACATACCCATTATATTTGTTACCGCCATCAGCAAAGAATTAAAATCAATTTTTAAAGGTTATGAAGTTGGTGCAGTGGATTATTTGTCTAAACCTATCGATCCTATTATCTTGAGGAGTAAAGCAAGGATTTTTAAGGAACTGTATCTCCAAAAGAAAATGATTGAAAGGCAAGTTGTAGAACTGCAAAATCAACTGAATGAGCTTATTAGGATTCAACTCGAAAAAGATGAGTTTGAGAACATGAGCATTGAAGATGAATTAACTAAAATTTACAACAGACGCGGACTCGATAGATTCCTTAATATGCAGTGGAGCGGCTGTTTAAGGTCTGACTTGCCCTATTCCGTGTTAATTTTAGACATTGATGAATTTAAGAATTACAATGACAATTATGGGCACTTAAAGGGTGATGTGATAATTGAAGCTATAGCTAAAAGTATTGAAAAATCAGTGTTCCGACCCGAAGATATCGTTGGGAGATATGGTGGAGATGAATTTCTTGTCTTGATGCCAAATTCAAATCTAGATGGTGCTGAAACGATCGCTAAAAGGATTTTGGAAAATGTCCGAGCTCTCAGAATTCCACATGAATTCAGCAGAGTCAGCGATCAAATCACCGTGAGCATAGGCATTGGAACGATAAAACCCTCAAAGGAATTGACCATTAAGCACCTCATAGATTTGGCCGATCGGAACTTATACAACGCCAAGAAGAATGGTAGAAATCAATATTATTTATAACCAGGGTATTATTGGGATTTCAAACGCACCCGATATTCGGGCACTTCCCATGAGAATAGTGGAAATTCACATCGGATTTTGGACTCAGACTCCAAGTCGATAC
This sequence comes from Bacillota bacterium, assembly GCA_024636005.1. Lineage (GTDB taxonomy): Bacteria > Bacillota > Clostridia > Peptostreptococcales > Acidaminobacteraceae > Fusibacter_D. The sequence continues at coordinate 158 of JAGXHV010000052.1, read as the reverse complement.
TCAGTTTCACAGAATCCGACTTAATCGTTTTGATCTGGTTGATGCCAGTCGGGAGAAATGACGCTTTATCCCACAGCATTTGCTGGGAAGATGGATCTGAGAGACCAAGTAGCCCATAAGGCAACCGAATGGTTATTTGATGATCTGAAACCATAATT
>JAGXHV010000051.1 GCA_024636005.1 Bacillota bacterium | reverse complement strand
TGACGATAAGAAAGTGGATTATGTATTGACAGTAGAAACAAAGGGAATCCCAATCGCCATGATGACTGCGAGAGGTCTTAATGTTCCGCTTGTGATTGCCAGACATGAAAACAAAGTGACTGAAGGCCCAAAACTCAGCATCAATTACATCTCTGGTTCAACCGGGAATCTTCAAACCATGTATATTTCAAAAAATGCCATAAAAAAAGGATCCAATATACTTATAGTGGATGACTTCATGAAAGCTGGCGGTAGTGCCAAAGGCATGACTCAACTCGTCAGTGAACTGGAGTGTAAAGTTGCTGGAATCTGTGTATTGTTCGATACAATCACACCAAGTCAGAAATTGGTTGACCGATACATTTCACTGATTCGATATGAAGGCATTGACACAGATGACCGTATTATGGTCTACCCAAATTTTGAAAATTTGGAATAAATCTAAAAAATTAAAAAAACTTAACAAAAAAAGAAGGAAAAAAATTTACTTTATAGAATAATTAATAGATACAGCAGAAGTTAGGGGGAAAATATGCAAATGAATATCACAGACGTCAGGATTAGAAAGCTAAAAGATGAAGGAAAAATGAAAGCAGTTGTTTCATTAACCTTCGACGATGCATTTGTTGTACATGATATTAAAGTGATTGAGGGGCAAAACGGTCTTTTTGTTGCAATGCCAAGCCGCAAAGTAGGGGAAGCGGACTATAGGGATATTGCACATCCAATCAATCAGGAAACCAGAACAATGATTCAGGATATCATATTTGAAGAATACGAAAAAGCAAAAAACGTATCGGTTGAAGAACCAAGTTTTGAGGAATTATAGTAAGATACAGAAAGATTGTCCCAGAGACAATCTTTTTTTTATGAACGCTTTATCAATTTTTAGTAATAGATGTTTTGTTTTATAATGAAAAGTGATATAATTTTGCGTGTTGAAAGTCAAAGTATCGGGGAGTTGAAATCATGAATGGAGTAACGACTGTCATTCTAGCGGCAGGACATGGTAAAAGAATGAAATCAAAATTACCGAAAGTATTGCACAAGGTCAGTGGTCTACCTATGGTCAAACACGTCATCGACCTAGCACACTCTGTCAATAGTGATCAAGTGATCTGTGTTGTGGGGCATGGTAAAGAGACTGTTAAAGAAGTTTTGAAAGCAGAGAACGTCATCTTCGTTGAACAACTGGAACAATTAGGGACGGGACATGCTGTAATGGTGGCGGAGGAATACCTTAGCGGAGGTGAAATTCTAGTGCTCTTCGGTGATGCACCGTTGTTGTCCCTAGAATCACTTGAGGCATTTGTGGACTTCCATCGAAAGAGTGCATATGGCGCAAGTCTTATATCAACACATTTTATTGATCCGTCGGGATATGGAAGAATCATTAGAAATTCAGACCAGGAATTCATAAAAATAGTTGAACATAAAGATGCAACGGATGAAGAGCGGAAAGTCACAGAGATCAATTCGGGAATTGGACTTTTTAATTCGGAGCTCCTTAAAGACGCACTTGGAAAGCTCAAAAATGAAAACAATCAAGGCGAGTATTATTTGACGGATGTTTTTGAGATTATCAGGGGGAATGGTCATGGAATCGGAGCATTCATCGATAAGGATTCCGATGAGCTCATGGGAGTTAATGATAGGTTTTCGCTATCTCTTGCTGAGCAATACATGCAAAATAAAATTTTAAAAAATTGGATGATGTCTGGTGTGACCATAGTTTCACCAGCGACTACTTATATAGAAAAAAATGTTGTCATCGGCCAGGACACCATATTGTATCCAGGCACATTGCTAAAAGGTATGACGGTTGTCGGTGAGGATTGTCTCATTGGACCTGATGCCGATTTAACGGACGTCACGGTGGACATGGGTGCACAAATCAAACATTCCACACTCATGAAATCACACGTTGGAGAGAATAGCGTCATAGGTCCATATGCATATTTGCGACCGGGCTCCATGATTGGTAAAAATGTAAAAATTGGAGATTTCGTAGAGGTGAAGAACAGCACAATTGGAGATGATAGCAAGGTTTCACATCTGACATATGTAGGCGATGGCAAGGTGGGAAAAAATGTGAATCTCGGATGTGGAGTAGTATTCGTGAACTATGATGGCTCGAAGAAACATTTGACCGAAATTGAAGATGATGTTTTTGTCGGCTGTAACAGCAATCTGATCGCACCGGTTAAAATCGGGAGCGGTGCCTATATTGCGGCCGGTTCGACAATTACTGACGATGTGCCAAGTGAAGCTCTTGCCATAGCAAGACAAAGACAAGTGAACAAGACCGATTGGTCTAATAAATATTCAAAGAAGAAGTAGGAGGATTTGATGCATACAAGAGGAAGGAAAATAAAGGTTTTTTCGTGTAATGCGAATCAAGACTTGGCAAGAGCGATCTGTGGTGAACTTGGATTGCCACTCGGAGACAGTGTTGTGAAAACCTTTAGTGACGGTGAAATATCAGTCAATATCAATGAAAGTGTCAGAGGTGTTGATGTTTATGTGGTCCAGTCCTTTTCATTGCCTAAAGTCAACGATTATCTGATGGAGCTTTTAATCATGATCGACGCACTTAAAAGAGCATCAGCAGGAAGGATTACAGCTGTGATTCCTTATTACGGCTATGCAAGACAAGACCGGAAAGCAAAAGCAAGAGATCCGATATCTGCAAAACTTGTTGCAAATCTAATAGTTGCAGCAGGAGCGGACAGAGTACTAACAATGGACCTTCACGCTTCTCAAATCCAAGGATACTTCGATATTCCAGTGGATCACCTTAAAGGCGCTCCGATATTAGCGGAATATTTCAAACAAAAGAACATCACAGACCTTGTTGTTGTTGCGCCAGACCTTGGAAGTGTCACAAGATCCAGAGACTTCTCTTATAAACTGGATGCTCCAATCGCAATCGTGGACAAAAGAAGACCTGAAGCCAATGTTTCCGAGATTATGAACATCATAGGCGATATCAAGGGCAAAAACGTCATTTTGATCGATGACATGATCGATACTGCGGGAACTATAGTAAATGCCGCAAAAGCACTTAAAGATTTGGGTGCCAAAGATGTATATGCTTGCTGTACACATGGGGTATTCTCAGGTCCTGCCGTGGAAAGAATCCAAAATTCGGAAATCAAGGAATTGGTGGTACTGGATACAATCAATCTATCTACTGAAATCAGAAAACTTGAAAATATCACAATGCTATCTGTAGCACCGATATTTGCTGAAGCAATCAGAAGAATTTTCAATAATGATTCTGTCAGCACAATGTTTGAGAACTAGGATCTTGATAACGCTTAACGATTTTAATAATTGTTAAGCGTTTTTTGTGGTATAATTGATTTGCAAAAAAAGCTGAAGGAGTATACCATGTATGTTATTGTCGGCCTGGGCAATCCAGGCAGCCGTTATGATAAAACACGCCACAATGTGGGCTTTGATGTCGTCAATCTTCTCGGAAAGAATCATGGGATAAAAATCAATAAAATCAAGTACAAAGCAGTCGTGGGAGAAGGGATGATCGGGGAAGAAAAAGTCCTGCTCGTCAAACCACAAACTTTTATGAATCTAAGTGGCGAGAGCGTTTCAAGAATTTGTGAATACCATAAATTGCCTATGGATCGCCTAATCGTCATCTTTGATGATGTGGATACCGACCTTGGTAAAATCAGAGTCAGGAAAAAAGGCAGTGCAGGGACACATAACGGGATGCGCAACATCATTTACATGCTTGGCAAAGATGAATTTCCAAGAGTGCGAATAGGCATCGGAAAGTCAGAAAGGATCCCCCTCAGAGATTATGTGCTTCAAAGGTTTAATGCCGAAGAGACTGTCTATATCACCGAGTCCATCAAGAAATCCGCTGAGGCTGTGGAATCTATCATTAAAGAAGGAACCGACCGTGCAATGAATCTGTTCAACGGTTGATGAGAGGAACATATGCTGAATTTGATGCTTGATTTATTCAACCATTCAACTGAATATCAGTCGCTTAAAAAAAGTATAAATGATAATGTATCGCCGATATTAATCCACGGTTCTGATGTTGTTGCCCTGAAATGGGCGCTTCAAAAACTGGTTATGGATTTGAACCGGAATATCATAGTATTTTTTGAGGATGAAAATAAAGCAAAGGTAGCCGCTGAAGAAATTGATGAGGCTATCTATTTGCCGAGCCGTGAAATGGTTTGGTTCGATTCCTTCGCTCACTCCAATCAGGTTTCCCTTGAACGCATGGAAGCCCTTATTAGACTCGATCGCACCGAAAAGGGACTTTTATTCACTTCCATCAACAATCTAGCATACAAATATCCATCACGGGAAGAATGGATTGAACAGGCCATTGAATTGGATCTGGATACGGACATGCCACTCGATGCCATTCAAAAGAGACTTTTTGAATTCGGATATGAGCGTGTGGACATCGTAGAGGCAAAAGGACAGTATAGTCTCAGAGGTGGCATTTTAGATGTCTTTTCTCCAACCTATGAGACACCACATAGAATTGAATTTTTTGGCGATGAAGTGGACTCTATCAGGACCTTTGATATTGAAAACCAAAAGTCCATTGAAAAACTGAAAACGCTGAAATTGTTTCCATGCAGTGAATTGGTGCTCACTGATGAATTGATTGAACAAACTGTCGACCGGTTGAAGGCCATCAGAGGAAAAATCAAAGCTCAAAAGCGTGAAAAAATCGATGAGATGATTGAACATCTTGAAACTGGAACTTATGTTGAAAACATCGATAAGTATTTTTCGCTGATTTATGAAGAGGGACAATTCATATATGACCTATGTGATGCTCCGGTCATATGCATTATTGGTAACAATCAGACCACTGGAAGACTTAAGCAATATGTGGATGAATATGGAAGACAATTCGCCGATTATCTTGAGCGGGGAGAAGTTGTTTCTGAACAATACGGACGAATACACACATTTGAAGAAATCATTTCAGGACTGAAAAAACAAGCCTTGATTCTTGATGAATTGCTTATAAAGCGCGTTGACTATTTTGAGCCTTCGCAAATTATAAAAATGTCATCCCGAGAAATGAACAAGTATTATGGCAAATACGATCAGATTGCTCAAGATATCGTCAAATGGAAGGTCAAAGGATACCGCGTGTTGATTGCACTTAGTACCATGGACCGATTGGAACGGTTCAAACGTACCATGGATGACTTCGAAGTCCTTATGGGGACGAGTAAAGAGTATGATCGTGTGCTCAGTGGTCAAGCTGTGGTGTTTGTACATCCAATCAGACAAGGGTTCTACTTTGACACTTTCAAGACTGTTTTATTAACGGAAAACGAACTGTTTGGCGAAGGAAGAAGAATTTCGAGGAAAGCACCAGCACAGGGGAAGGTAATAAAAGCTTTTTCCGAACTTTCAGTCGGTGATTTTGTCGTGCATGAAAGCCATGGTGTAGGACAATATCTAGGTGTGGAACAAGTCAAGATTGATCAGACACGCAAGGATTTCCTAAAAATCAGATATGCAAAAGATGATTATCTCTACATTCCAGTGGAGAGTGCCGGTCTAATTCAAAAATATCTCGGTACCGATCAAGACAAGATCAAACTCAACCGTTTGGGTGGCACAGAATGGAAACGCACCAAGACCAGAGCAAAACGCGCCATCGAAGATATGACAGATGAGCTGATTGAACTCTATGCGCTTAGAAAAGAGAGAAAAGGGTTTGCTTTCTCAGGCGATAGCGACTGGCAACGGGAATTTGAAGCGATGTTCCCTTATCAAGAAACAGGAGATCAACTCAAATGTGTCGAGGAAATCAAGCGTGATATGGAAAAACCCGCGCCAATGGAGAGACTACTTTGTGGAGACGTTGGATATGGGAAGACAGAAGTTGCACTGAGAGCGGCTTTTAAAGCAGTATTAGACTCAAAACAAGTGTCCATTCTGGTACCGACCACAATTTTAGCTCAGCAACACTATAACAATATCGTGGAAAGATTTTCAAAATACCCGGCTAACATACAAATGATTTCAAGATTCCGTTCGAAAGCGGAACAAGAAAAAATTATTAAAAACATTCAAAATGGAGTCGTGGACGTAGTCGTAGGGACTCATCGCTTGCTTTCTGATGATGTGAAGTTCAAAGATTTGGGCCTTCTCGTCATAGATGAAGAGCAACGGTTCGGAGTCAAACATAAAGAGAAAATCAAGCAATTAAAGGAAAATATTGACGTTTTGACACTATCAGCCACTCCAATTCCAAGAACACTACATATGTCTATGATTGGAATCAGAGATATGAGTGTTATCGAGGACCCACCTGAAGACCGTTATCCGATTCAGACTTATGTGGTCGAATATGATGAACTGCTGGTAAGAGAAGCGATAGTACGAGAACTCGAGAGAGGAGGACAAATTTATTTTGTCCACAATAGAGTCGCAGATATCGATCAAGTGGCTGCCAAGCTACAGGAGCTTGTTCCGGAAGCCGCCGTGCAGTTCGCCCATGGTCAGATGAATGAACACACTCTCGAAAAAGTAATGATTGATTTTATGAACAACAGTTTCAATGTTCTTGTCTGTACAACAATCATTGAAACTGGTCTGGACATCTCCAATGTAAATACCATCATCATAAACGACGGTGATCGTTTGGGATTGTCTCAGCTCTATCAACTGAGAGGGCGAGTCGGTAGAAGCAATCGATTGGCATATTGCTACATCTTTTATCAAGAAAACAAAGTGTTGAATGAAATCGCTGAAAAAAGATTGAAAGCCATCAAAGAATTCACTGAACTTGGCGCAGGATTCAAAATCGCAATGAGAGATCTGGAAATCAGAGGTTCTGGAAATGTTCTTGGAACCGCACAACATGGACACATGGAAGCTATAGGATATGATCTTTATGTCAAACTCCTTGAAGAAAGCATGATGCGCAAAAAAGGTGAACATGTCAAAGAGCGGATTCAAGCTAAAATTGATTTGGCGGTCAATGCTTATATTCCAGAGGGGTATATCGATAATCATCAGATTAAAATCGAGATATACAAAAAAATTGCATCCATCGATTCCAGAGCTGCTGTGGACGCTGTTTATGAAGAAATTGAGGATCGTTTTGGTACCGTGCCGACTTCTGTCAGCAATCTGATATCAATAGCGTTGATCAAAACTTTATGTGAGGATATGTTCATAGAGGAAGTCTCTGAGGATGGCACTGACTTCATATTAAAATTCATCTCTGATGCCCCTATCAGTCCGCTGTTCATCAGTAAGGTCATGGAGTATGATTCGAAAAATGTTAAGTTCATAGCACGCAATCCAGCTCTTATGAAATTCAAAATTACAAACAGATTAAGAAAAAAAGAACAACAATTGATTGCACTTGAAAATTTTGTGGAAAAAATATATAGTTTTCATAGTGATTATGTTAATATATGATAGTATGACAGAATATCCCCACTAGTATGGGGAAAAGAGAATTGAGGAGAGATAATTATGACAAAATTTAAAAAGTTTATAGCGTTTTCATTGGTGCTTGCGATGCTTCTATTGGCGGGCTGCGCGACTGAAACCGGGGAAAATGGTACAGAAAACGAACCAACGAAGAACATAGATACAACCAACGCGATTGCATTGGTCAATGAAGAGGTTGTCGATATCAACACCTTCAATATATTTTATTCAATGCACGAAACGGTTTACAAACAGTACTACGGTGAGGACATCATGGACCAGGAGTTTCAAGGTGTGAAATTTTCAGAAGTGATCAAAGAGGAAGTCGTCAACACTTTAATTGAGGATTCTCTGATCAGAAGTTATATTCAATCAACCGGTTACTCCATCGATCCTGAACTTTATGATACAAAGTTTGCCGAACTCAAGACTTTACTTGAAGAGGATGAGGAAAGCAAAGCAATGTATGATCAAATCGGAGTGGATGACGAATTCCTCAAGATGCAAGTTGAGAGCAGCATCATCCTTGAAGAATTCAGTAAAATCATTGAAGAGATGATTGAAAGTGATCAAGCACAACTGGAAACTTTATACGAGGATTTCGTTGTAGAAGTGAAAGCAAGCCATATTTTAGTCGAAGACGAAGCACTTGCACTTGAAATCAAATCGAAACTTGATGCTGGTGAAGACTTCGCAGCACTGGTAACTGAGTTTTCAACTGATACTGGATCTGTTCCGGCTGGAGGCAGCTTAGGATTCTTTACACGTGGTGTCATGGTACCCGAGTTTGAAGCGGTTGCGTTTTCACAGCCAGTAGGTGTAATCAGTGAACCTGTCGCATCACAATTCGGATATCACATCATCAAAGTAGAAGACGTTAAAACGGTCAACCAGATGGTTGAAGCCGGTGATGATGAAGAACTTATTGTTCAGTATAAAGACACAGTAAAATCAACACTTTTCAGCGAGTTCTATGCTGAGAAAATTGAAGAATTGAAAGCAGCAGCTACAATTGAGACCTTTCTCGAAAAAGTAGCACCTAAAACAGAAGAATAAACTTTTATGAGGTCGGCATATGCTGGCCTCATTACAATAGGAGAACTTTATGAATCAGGAAAGGGAGCACAATCATTCGGAATCCTTTGTGAGGGGTGCAGTGCTATTAGGTGTTTCTGGAATCTTCGTCAAGATTCTAGGTGCGTTTTTTAAAATCCCACTTGGAAATATTCTAGGACCGGAAGGCATGAGCTATTATGTCAGTGCCTATCCAATTTATAATTTTTTTATCGTTCTCGCGACTGCCGGTTTACCTACCGCTCTTGCCAAGATCCTTTCAGAGCAGAGAGCTTTAGGCAATTATCGCAACATGGATAAGACCTTTAGATCTGGAATGCTTTTGATGATTTCAATAGGTCTCATCGGCGCTCTATTCATGTATTTTGGTGCGGAGTACTTGGTTGAAGGCATTAAGAATCCCCAGGCGATTTACTCGTTCAAGGCTTTGGCACCAGCAATTTTTCTGGTTTCCATATTGGCTGTTTTTAGAGGATATTTTCAAGGTTTTCAACATATGAAACCATTTGCGATTTCCCAGATCATAGAACAACTCGGACGAGTGATAGTAGGCTTTGGTCTAGCGGTGGTTCTACTGCGTAAGAGTACTGCACTTTCAGCCGCAGGGGCGACATTTGGAGCTACTTCCGGTGCATTTGCAGGTCTGATTGTAATCGTGATCATGTATAGAAAGTTCAGGAAAAAAAATAATGAGCACTTCAATCTTCAGTCATCCGGTGAGGTGAGCTCATCGTCAGAACTGATCAAAAGAATCGTTCTTATAGCAGTACCGATCACTCTGGGCGCGGCAGTGATGCCTCTGATGAACACAATAGATGTTGTGTTGGTCATGAACCGACTAAACGATATTGGAATTGTGGAACAAGCCAATGATCTTTACGGAATGTTGGTGGGTTATGCTGCGACACTTGTCAACTTACCCCAAGTGGTTACGGCTGCCATTCAGATTAGTATCGTTCCAGCAATCGCCGGACTATATGTCAGGAAAAATGAAATAGATTTGAAAAAGACCATTCAAAGTGGAGTCAGAATGGCTTTGATAGTGAGTCTTCCCGCTACCGCAGGTTTGGTGGTACTTGCAAGGCCCATCATGGAGCTGCTTTATCCTAGACAAATTGAGCACGCTGCGACGACCGGAACAATTCTTTCGATATTGGGTTTTGGTGTGGTTTTCCTAGGTTTGTTTCAGGTGACTACAGGGATTTTGCAAGGGCTTAGTCTTCAAAATCGTCCTGCGATCAATTTGGCAATGGGTGCTGTATCAAAAATAATATTGACTTATATTCTTGTTGGAATACCAAATATCAACATATACGGAGCAGCGTTTTCAAGTGTCGTAGCTTATGGAATCGCAGCAACTCTTAATGTGTTGACTCTAAAACGCAGGGCTAATATCGTTTTTGATGTTCGTCAGGTACTGATCAAACCGCTTATGTCGGTTGCGGTGATGAGTATTGTGGTTCTTTTGATCTATCACGGGTCCAATATTTTCCTGCCAGGTAAATATTCAACAGTACTAAGTATCGGAACCGGAATTATCGCCTACTTTTTTATGTTGTTTTATACGAAAACTCTTGTGGAAGAAGATTTCAATATGCTTCCAGGGGGTAAAAAACTCAGAAAAATCAATGAACGTTTTTTTGAGAAAAAATAGTGGGAGGCCTAATAATGCAAAAGATTACAATCGTAGGTATGGGACCGGGGAGCGAATCCTTCCTGACCATGGAAGCTTACAAAATTCTACTGGGTTCCGATTGTGTGCATCTCAGAACGGAGCATCATCCCATTGTGAGGAGTCTCAAGGACAAAGGTATGGTCTACAAATCATATGATGATCTGTATGAGAAATCTGAAAAGTTTGATGATGTATATCAGTCAATCTCAGATTCCATATTTGAACTCAGTGAAAACAATGAAGTAGTTTATGCGGTTCCTGGCAATCCGTTTGTTGCGGAAAAGACTGTCTCTTTAATCCTTGAGAGAGCCAAAGTGGACGGTGTGGAAGTGAAAATTGTTCATGGAGTTAGCTTCATCGATGCTATAATAACCTCCCTACACTATGATCCTGTGGTCGGGGTGAGTATTCTGGATGCTCTTGCTCTTGATGCTGTTGAAGTTCAGACCAATCAGGATTATCTTTGGATTCAAGTCTATAATTCTACGATTGCTTCCAGTTTGAAACTGAAGTTGATGGAAAGTTATGAAGATGACCATTTGGTGACCATCATACAAGCTGCTGGTATTCCTGAACTCGAAAGAATCGTTTCGAAACATTTGTATGAAATGGACCATGAACTGGAATTGTTTGATCATTTGACAAGTGTATTTGTTGGGAGGCCACTGAATCACAAATATGGTATGAGTGATTTGGTCAGAATCATGAAAACCTTAAGATCTGAAGACGGATGTCCATGGGATCGAGAGCAAACACATGAATCTTTGACGCCGTATTTAATTGAAGAGGCATATGAAGTGAGACATGCTGTGATGCATGAAGACGACCTATCTTTGGTGGACGAACTTGGTGACGTGTTACTTCAAGTGGTTTTTCACTCAACAATCGCTGAAGAGGATGGTTATTTTGAACTTTCAGACATCATGTCTGCAATATGTGAAAAAATGATTAGGCGTCATCCTCATGTGTTTGGAGATGTCAATGTAAAGAGTTCCGCGGATGTGCTTGCAAATTGGCAAGTCATCAAGGATGGGGAAAAGTCCATCAAATCTATTTCGGATTCAATGGAATCCGTCGCCAGTAGTCTTCCAGCACTACTCAGAAGTCAAAAGGTACAAAAAAAGGCTTCAGATATTGGCTTTGACTGGAAAGACATTGAGAGCTCCTTTGATAAGGTGACTGAAGAAATTCTGGAACTGAAGGAAGCTATAAAATCGGGAAATCAACTGTCAATCAAGGAAGAAATGGGAGATATCCTTTTGATCATCAGCAACATAGCGAAAAATCTTGGAATTGATGCAGAACTCGCACTAAGTGACGCCATCGACAAATTCATCAGGAGATTCCGATTTGTGGAAAATAAGATCACATCTGTCGGAAAGCTTATGAATGCAGACGTTGTAAAAGATATGGAGCAATTTTGGCAAGATTCAAAAAAAATCGAAAAATCATAAAAAAATAAGTAAAAACACTTGTAAAAGTTGAAATTTCAACGTATACTAGTAATAGTTAAAACAACTTAATAATTTAGAGGAGGTTTTATTGTGAATAAAGCTGAATTAGTAGCTAGCATGGCTGAAAAATCGGGTTTAACAAAAAAGGATGCTGAATTGGCATTGAACGCTTTTATGAAAAGCGTTGAAGAAGAACTTGCTAAGAGCGGTAAAGTTCAATTGGTAGGCTTCGGTACTTTCGATGTTAGAGAGAGAAAAGAAAGAACTGGTAGAAATCCAAGAGATCCTAAACAAACAATTAACATTCCTGCATCAAAAGCTCCTGTTTTCAAAGCAGGTAAAGCATTAAAAGAAACTGTAAACAAATAATTTGAAAAGGCAGCCTAGCTGCTTTTTCTTGATTTATCCTCTAAGTTTTAGGAGGTAAGTGTGAGAGTTGACAAGTATTTAAAGAATGCCAGATTGATCAAAAGAAGAACGGTAGCCAAAGATGCTTGCGACCATGGAAGAATTTTGGTCAACGGAAAAGTGGCAAAACCGGGAACTGAAGTGGCTGTAGATGACGTGATTGAAATGAATCTTGGCAACAAGACCATCACTATTAAAATAACAGGACTTGAGGAACATGTCACCAAAGAAATCTCTAAAAATCTGTATGAAGTGGTAACTGAAAAGCAAGACATGTGATACGCCTTGGGGGTTTACATGAAAAGAAAAAGCAGATCTTTCTTCAGGCGCAATAAGTTTTTAGTATTGCTCTTGATTGTAATCATAGGATATTATGGCTATTCAACAATTCAAACAAACAAAAAACTCGCTGAATATAGGACTGTTCAGGCTGAACTGAAGACTGAAATCGAATCACTGGAAAGCGAAATCGAACAGTTGAATGATACCTATGAATATACTCAAACACCAGAAGCGATTGAAAGAATTGCCCGTGAGAAATTGAAAATGGTCAAGCCCAATGAAATCATCTATTTGATTCGAACACTTAACGAGAAGGACAGTGATTAAATTGAAAAAATATGCGACGATTGACATCGGAACAAATTCAATTCGTTTGTTGCTGTGTGCATTTGATGAAGGTGAGTTCCACAATGTACAAAAAAAGGTGGAGATGACTCGTCTTGGAAAAGGTGTCAATGAAACCAAGATGCTTGACTTCGAACGAATGCTCGAGACGACAACGGTAGTGAAACGATTTGCTGATGAAAGCCGAGAATTTGGTGCTGAAGAACTGTACATCATGGCGACCAGCGCCGTAAGAGATGCTGCAAATGCTTCTGAATTTACCGATAGGGTTCTGAAAGAAACAGGAATTGCAATCGATGTGATATCAGGTGAGCAAGAGGCTGAAATTGGTTTTGCCGGAGTGCTTGCCGGTGTTAAAGATGAGAGTGGTCTAAACCTGGTCATTGATATCGGTGGAGGATCGACAGAACTGATTGTCGGAAATCATGATGGTATTTTATTTTCGATGAGTTTGGATGTCGGAGCAGTCAGGATGACCGGAGCTTTTCTGAATCATGACCCAGTGGATCCATCTGAGCTTGAGAGGATGAGTCGAGCGATTGACGACATTACCTCATCGATATACGAGACACTAAGGACCTTTGGTGTGAGTAAAGCCATTGGGATAGGTGGTACAGCCGCATCTTATGCGACCATGCTCAAAAAGATGGAAGTATATGATCGGGATGACATACACGGAACCAAAGTCACAATAGATAATATTCGTGAAATCAATGATCGATTGATGAAGATGAGCAATCTGGAAAGAAAAGAAATAATCGGACTTGAAGAAAAACGTGCCGACATCATATTTGCCGGTGGAATCATTCTGGAAAGAATATTAAGTTCACTTAACCTTGAAAGCTTTGAATTCAGTGACTTTGATAATCTTGAAGGATATTTGGTCCATTCATTATCAAAAAAACAATAAAAGTTGTTGACAGTCATTTATAAATGCTGTAATATTAACATTGTTGGAAAATGGTCCAGTAGTTCAGTTGGTTAGAACGCTAGCCTGTCACGCTAGAGGTCGAGGGTTCGAGTCCCTTCTGGATCGCCAATTTGCCGGCGTAGCTCAATTGGTAGAGCAACTGACTTGTAATCAGTAGGTCGCGGGTTCGAGTCCCATCGCCGGCTCCAATACAAGTTTGAATTTCCATGATGATCATGGATCAAAGAAGCATTGTAAAGATGCCCTGAATATGGGCAGATTTACAATGCTTCTTTATTTTTTAGCAATACGATATTTCCGTTCCCGAAATAATTATTGAGTTATTCGTATAGATTGTGTACAATTGAATAAAATTGTAGTTGAATCAATTAATAGAAAATTAACATTAATGCCTTAATTACGCTATGAATTAAAGCTATGATGATAGATAATGGAAAAAGAAGGTGAGGACCATTCATGCTGGAACAACAATTGGTAAGGGAAGTCTTACTCGCGGCTCTTTCAAAGGGTGGCGATTATGCGGAGATTTATGTTGAAGACCGGTTCAATACTTCTATAGAAATGATTAAAGGCAAAGTGGAAAAAACGCTTTCTGGTAGGGATTATGGAGTGGGCATTAGGATCTTCAACGGACTTAACAGCGTTTATACTTACACGAACAATTCGAATCCATTCAACTTGATGGATGTTGCAAAGAAGGCGTCAATAGCATTAAAAGGCATACCCTTGAATGCAAAAATCGACTTTGTGATGGACAGTGTGAACATTAGGCATACTGTAAAAAGAGATCCTAAGTCTGTTTCAAAGAATCTCAAAGTGGATCTCATGAGAAAAGGTTTTGAGGCAGCTTATGGTTATGACTCGAGAGTGAATCAAGTCGTAGTCAACTATATAGATTACACTCAAAATGTTCTGATTGCCAATTCTGAAGGGAAATTTGTTGAAGATGAGCGCACCAGAACGCGTTATACCGTCAGTGCGGTAGCTGAAAAAAATGGTGGAATGCAAACGGGATCCATAGGAAAAGGTTCTGGAAAAGGATTTGAACTTTATGATGAGATTGATGTGGCGCATATTGGAAGGGAAGCAGCTCGAATTGCTTGTACGATGCTTGAGGCAAGACCTGCTCCGAGTGGCAAATTCCCGGTTGTGATTGACAACAAGTTTGGAGGTGTCATTTTTCACGAAGCTTGTGGACATGGTCTAGAAGCTACATCAGTTGCAAAAGGCAATAGTGTGTTTGCTGGCAAATTAGGTCAGAAGATCGCATCGGATATCGTAACTGCTGTTGATGATGGAACTGTCGTAAACGGGTGGGGATCCGCCAATTTTGATGATGAGGGCTCACCGACCAGGCGAAATGTACTGATCGAAAACGGTGTGCTGAAGAGTTATATGATTGACAAATTAAATGGAAGACGCATGAATATGCCGTCAACGGGTTCCGCTAGAAGACAATCCTATAAATTCGCACCTACATCCAGAATGACAAATACCTATATATTGAATGGTAGTTCCAAATTTGAGGATATGATTCAATCCGTTGAAAAGGGATTGTATGCAAAATATCTTGGGGGAGGATCAGTGAATACCGCTACAGGTGAATTCAATTTTGCTGTTCAGGAAGGGTATATGATAGAAAACGGTAAAATCACAGCACCGGTGAAAGGCGCTACTTTGATAGGTACAGGTGTGGATATTTTGAACCGAATTGAGATGGTGAGTGACAATTTTGAATCGGGAGAGGGAATGTGTGGGTCGATAAGTGGCTCGATTCCTGCCGGACTTGGACAGCCGGCTATAAAAGTTTCCGAGATCACGGTTGGCGGAAGGGAGGAGGCTTAATATGATTCGAAGTCAAATCCATTCGTTATTTGAAAAAGGTAGAATTAAAGGATTCACTTCTCAGGAAGTTTATTATCAGGAGAGCAAAAAACTTGCGATTTCCGTTTTTAATGGTCAAGTGGACAAATTCACATTATCTGAAGATGGTGGTATGTCCTATCGTGTGATTTATCATGGCAAGATGGGGTATGCGTACTCTGAGAGATTTGATGACGAGGCGATCGAAATGCTCCTTGATGAGGCATTTGGGAACGCTGAAGTCATTGAATCCGAAGATGAGGTCTTTTTACATGACGGTAGTGGTACTTATACCAAAATCGACGATTTCAATCCTGAACTCTCAAAACAACCGATAGATGATAAAATAAAGTTTCTGGTTGACTTGGAAAGCGAGCTGAAAGCTCATGATTCCAGGATCAAAAGACTTTCATATAACAATTACGTTGAAGTGGAAAGTTCCAGATTGATTATCAATACCGAGGGGCTTGATGTTGAGGACAAAAGCAATTATTGCCTTGCTTATGCCATGCCTGTTGTACAGTCAAATGGCGATACGAGGACGGGTCTTGGATATGATATAGGCAATGATTTTTATACGCTATCCAGTTCGAAGATCATCATGGATGCAGCCAAAGAATCGCTTGGTATGCTCGGAGCTGAACCTATTACCTCTAAAACATGTCCAGTGGTCGTAAAAAATGAAGCTTTTGCGCAATTGTTCAGTGCTTATATGGGTATATTCAGTGCTGACCGTGTTCAAAAGGATATTTCAACACTTAAAGGGAAAATCGGTCAAATAATCGCTTCTGAAATGATCACTTTGGTCGAGGATCCACACATGTCTGGCGCGATGGCATCATCTTCATTTGATTCAGAAGGTGTTCCCACCGCTTCAAAAAGAATCATTGAAAAGGGTGTTCTTAAAACATATTTATATAACTTGAAGACTGCACGAAAAGATGGGATCGAATCAACTGGTAATGCCAGCAAAGGATCATACAAAGGTACGATTGGTACTGCGCCATCCAATATATATATTGAACCTGGCAAGGTTTCATTTGACGAAATGATCGGCATTATTGATGAAGGTGTCTTTATAACTGGATTTCAAGGATTACATGCTGGGATTGATTCCATATCCGGTGATTTTTCATTGCAATGTCATGGGTTTGAAGTGAAAAACGGAAAACTCGGAAAACCAGTGAGTCAAATTACTGTATCAGGCAATTTTTTTGAGATGCTTAAAGCAATTGATGCAATTGGTGATGATCTGGTCTTCTCGATCATGGCGAGTGACTTCATGGGAGCGCCTTCAATGAGCATCAATAAAATGGCGATTTCAGGTATATAAGGAGTACAAATTGATCAAAACGATGCTTGGGACGATTCAAAAACATAATATGCTTGTAAAAGGTGACAAAGTGATTGTCGGATTATCAGGAGGACCTGATTCTCTGGCGTTGACCCATGCCCTTTATCAGATTTCAGACAGTGTGGGCTTTGAATTGATTGCGGTGCATGTGAATCATTTGCTCAGAGGACAATTTGCTGACGCAGATGAAAAGTTTGTAATTGAATTTTGTTCGAATCTTGGAATGGAATGTCATACCTTCAGAGTTGATGTTTCTGAGTATGCGACCGATTATGGACTTTCTTTTGAGGAAGCTGGTAGAAGGGTGCGCTACGAGAAATTTGAGGAAGTTAAGGCCAGAGCAAGAGGTACTAAAATTGCCATAGGTCAGAATCGAAACGATTTGGTGGAGACTTTTTTCATCAATTTGTTCAGAGGATCAGGAATTGATGGACTTTCATCCATCGAATATGTCAGGGATGGTGTTTTTATTAGACCGCTTCTCGAAGTGAATCGCGCTCAGATTGAACTCTATTGTAATCAAAACAATCTTGAAGCCAGAAGAGATCATACCAATGATGAGAATGATTATGTCAGGAACAAAATTCGAAATGAACTTATCCCCTATATTAAAGACAATTTTAATCCTTCTATCAACGATACTATTTTTAAAACCACAGAAATCATGAAAGATGAGAAATTGTTCTGGAAAAGCCATGTTCAAAATTTGTTCGATACCATGTGTGAATCAGAAGAAGACAAAGTTCTCATTCGAGGGTCATCATATGTGGACCTGACTATTTCAGAACAAAAGCAACTGATGAGATACTGCATCAAGAAAGTTCGAAGACATTTGGTGGACATATCCTCTGATCAGTTGAACCAGATTCTAAAACTCACCAGAACTAATTCTTCCATTCGATTGGATGAGCATTATGAGGTTTCAAATGAATATGGTGATTATGTAGTATCAAGAATAGAACAGAAAGCCAAAATTGAAAAAACACCTGAAATTCACTCCGTTCACATGGATCTGGATGGTTATTCTAAATTTTCTACTGATGAATGGGTAGTGGCACTTGATGCAGATCAGGTAAAAGGCAAATTGACGATAAGAACTAGAAAAAGTGGTGATCGCTTCATTCCAATGGGAATGAAAGGTCACAAAAAAATCAAGGACTTCTTTATTGATGAGAAAGTACCGATGGCAAAGCGGGATGCGATATGGCTGATTTGCGATGACGAAAAGATTGTATGGGTCCACGGAATGCGTATCCACGACCATTGTAAAGTAACAAAAGACACAAAAAACATTATGATAATAAGCTTACAAGATATTGTTGAAAAACGATAATTGTGCTAAAATAATGTGATGTACACTCGATAAGGGAGGATGCTATGAAGAAAGGTTTAAGAGGCGCATCAATTTATATTGCAATTTTCATTGGGATTTTGATATTGGTGACTATGTCTGGCGTTAATGCCCAGAAGTCAGTTGATTTTTCATATGATGAATTCATGGTTAAATTGGAAAATAATCAAATTAAGGAAGTTCAAATAGACGGCAACAGCATTACAGGTCTCTTGAATGACGATTCGAAGTTCACCAGTTATGTTCCAAGTATGTTGGCACAAAAAACCGGTGAGTTGTTACTCGAGTTAAAGGAGAGTGGCAATCTTGTTAAAGTGACAGGCATTCCGCCTGCTAACACACCCTTCCTGATTGAAATATTGCCTACTATCATTATGATTTTGCTCCTTGTGGTATTTTGGTTTGTATTTATGCAAAATTCACAAGGTGGCGGTTCAAAAGTGATGTCGTTTGGTAAAAGTAAGGCGAAAATTGTAAAAGATTCAGGTAGAAAGATTACTTTTGCCGATGTCGCCGGACTCAAAGAAGAAAAAGAGGAAATGGAAGAAATTGTAGATTTCCTTAAACTGCCTAGACGTTATCTTGCGCTGGGTGCTAGAATTCCAAAAGGTATTTTAATGGTTGGTCCTCCGGGAACCGGTAAGACTTATCTTTCAAGGGCATGTGCCGGAGAAGCTGGAGTTCCCTTTTACACCATCTCAGGTTCTGATTTCGTAGAAATGTTCGTTGGTGTTGGTGCTTCCAGAGTAAGAGATTTGTTCGAGGAAGCCAAGAAAAACGCACCTTGTATCGTTTTTAT
>JAGXHV010000050.1 GCA_024636005.1 Bacillota bacterium | reverse complement strand
TTGACGACTTTGGAGTGATCGCGCCTTTTGTAAAAAAGACCGATATCATAACTGAGTACTCCCGAATAAAATATGGCACGATCCATCGCTCCTGTATCAGGACTAATGATTAGCATATTTTCGACATCACTGGAAATATCATGTTCGTCTTCCAGGAACATCTTCACAATATCAAAGGTTGGATATAGATTCTCAAACGAAATCAGAGGAATCGCATTTTGTATGGTTGGGTCATGTGCATCAAAAGTCAAAATATCATTGACTCCGAGTGTCTCAAGCTCCTGAAGCGCCATAGCACAATCCAGTGATTCCCTGCCTTTACGGCTGTGTTGTCTCGATGCGTAAAGTAGTGGCATCAATATAGTGATCCTTCTCGCCTTCCCTGCCATCGCGGATAGCACACGTTTTAAATCCTGAATGTGATCGTCAGGACTTTTCCTGTTTTCGTACCCGTATAAAGAATAGGTCATATTGTAATTGCCGATGTCAGTCAGAATATAGATATCCTTACCTCTAACGGTCTCTTCTAAAAACACCTTGCCCTCACCGTTTGAAAATCGGATTTCCCTTTTGTCTATCCGATAGGTTTCGGGAACCATATTATCATCTTTATAACTCATCTTGCGCATTTGAATCAAATGGTCGTCGATTTTTTGACCCAGCTCAGCGGAGCTGTCCATGACAATCAGACCTAAATCTCCAAATGGAATATATTTCTGATAATCTTCTCGCTGCATAATGCCTCCCTTTATCCAACTAAGTACCTTCATTACTATTATTACACTAAATCAGACCAAATCAAGCAAAAAAATAAAAACCAAAGCACTATTTCCGCGCTTTGGTTTACTGGTGCGAGATAAGGGGGTCGAACCCATGGCTTTTTCCACGTCAAGGAAACACTCTACCACTGAGTTAATCTCGCATATCAACTGCTTTTTTATTATGCCACAAATCACATTTTTTTGCAACAATAAAAAGCTTGCTCCAAATGATTTTTCACACCATTTGAAGCAAGCCTTTTTTTATCCTAGGTCAATATCGACCTGATGCTCAGTTGTATCGTTAATCAGCGGAATAGCCATCAGTTCAAGTGGACGACCGTCCAGTGTGATTATGGTTTTCCCTGTGCTGATGTTGTTTGGTGAGCTGACCTTTATGTCATACACTGTTTCCTTGAATTTGTATTTTACAGTATACTCAGTCCAGTATCTTGGTATGCATGGGTTGACCATCAGGTTATCCCCCCTACGGGTTATGCCTAGAAGACTTGTAAGCCCGACTTCATACATCCAGCTTGCAGAACCGGTGTACCAAGTCCAGCCTCCACGACCTTCATGAGGATATGCGCTATAGACATCCGCAGCGATTACATAAGGCTCCACTTTGTAGATTGCCCGTTCTGTCGGTGTTCTGGAGTGATTGATCGGATTGATCAGATCGAACAGCGACATCGCCTTATCCCCATCACCCATCATCGAGTAGGCCTCAATTACCCAAGCCGCAGCATGTGTATATTGACCTCCGTTTTCTCTAACCCCTGGAACATATCCTTTGATATACCCTGGCTCAAGCTTGCCATCCGCAAATGGTGGTGTCAACAATTTGATGAGTCCATGGTCCTGGTCAACCAAGTGATCTTCAAGCGCATTCATTGCCATGTTGATACGATCTGGCTGAGCATCTCCAGAAATTACTGCCCATGACTGAGCAAGTGAATCGATTCGACATTCATTGTTCTGCGCAGCACCAAGTGGTTCACCATTATCAAAGTAAGCTCTTCTGTACCAATTGCCATCCCAGCCATTTTGTTCAATCGCTTCTAATAGTTTTTTCGATACATTCGTAAATTGTATTACGTGATCATCATCTTGACGAGATGCACAAATTGGAATGAATTTTTGAAGCGTCGTGTATAAGAACCAACCCAACCAAACACTTTCACCTTTACCATCCACGCCAACACGGTTCATGCCGTCGTTCCAGTCCCCGCTTCCCATAAGCGGTAGACCGTTTTCACCAAATTTGAGACCATTTAGGATTGCCCTTAAACAATGTTCATAAATCGAACCAGATTCCTCTGAAATTCTAGGTGAGCAATAGCGTTCATCCTCATGTGGTTCAAGGATTTCCGTTTCCAAAAATGGAACCACCAGTTCAAGAAAATCTTCGTCCTGTGTACGCTCAATATAGTTTGCAGTCACAAACGGCAGCCATAAATAATCATCTGAAATTCGTGTACGTGTTCCTTTCAGCTCAGGTTCATGCCACCAATGGAGCACATCGCCTTCCACAAACTGATGTGCAGCGTGTTTTGCAATCTGAGCTCTCGCTAGTTCTGGCCAAATGTTCATGATTGAAAGACTGTCCTGCAGTTGGTCCCTGAATCCAAACGCTCCACCTGATTGATAAAATGCCGATCTGGCCCAGAGTCGACAGGAAATGACTTGATACATCAACCAGCCATTCATCATTATGTCAAAAGCTCTATTCGGAGTTTGGATTTCAATCGAATGCAGTTTTTTGTTCCAGAAGGATTTTACTTCTTCCAGTGCTTTTTTTGCAAACTCGACATCCGCAAATGCCAAACTGTCGATAGCGGCATCAGCAAGATTTTCCGATGTACCGATCACATATGTGAGTATAGTTGTTTCACCTGGCTGGATTGTCTTTTCAATTTGCATCGCTGCGCAAGGGACATACCCGATTCCTACAGTGCCTGATAAGTTTGTATTTTTAAGTGCTTCAGGATTTCTTATATCAGCTGAACCGAAGAAATCTGTCTGACTTCCTGTCACAGTTCTCTCAGCAATTGAGGTGTTCATATACATGACCTCACCAGCATAAGTTTGATTGAATGGATTTTCAATCAGCAACACTCCGTTTTCACCTATACTGGTTCTTATGTGCATACCAGTGTCGGCAGGCTGTACCCCCATCACAGGTTTCACATAGTGTGTGAGTGTGATTGACTTCGGTTCCGCGCTAAGATTTTCAATTGAGATCAAACTGATTTTCACGTTGCCCGTAACTGGCACAAATTGTGTCATCTTTTGTGAAAGTCCATGACTCACATGACTGAAAGACGTATATCCGAATCCATGTTCAATAGTGTATGGACTAATTTCTCTAATCGGTTGCGGGGTAATAGACCATACTTCCAAAGAAGCATCGCTGAGGTAGAACACTTCACTAGGAACATCACTTACGGGGTCATTGGTCCAAGGTGTCAGCTTGTTTTCTCGACTGTTTCCTGACCAAGTAAAACCTCCCCCTGATTCTGTGACGATAAAACCGAAAGCCTGATTGGCTATGACATTCGTCCATGGCGCAGGAGTAACCTGTTCATTTTCCAGTTGGATCAGATAGGAATCACCTTCATCGCTGAAGCCACCAATTCCATTGTCAGACACCACATTTTTTCTTATAAAGACTGGTTCATCCATTCTCTTATGAAATACTTTTGAACGCAAAGTAGCCATATTCACAGGCTCCTCAGTTGCCCATTGTTCTGACATACTCATGCCATTGCCTCTAAAAATCAAACGCGAAACTGCCGAGAGCAAGTAGATATCATTCTCCGCCAAACTCTTTTCATTGAGTACGAAAATATCATTGTTCAAACGGATGCCATCAGTGGTATGTCCTGAAAATACAATCTCGTTGACCAGTGTCGCCAGTGGATTGAAATAACTATTCTCCTCTTTGACCACTACCACTAGGTCTACTCTAAGATCCTTAAGTCGCCAGTACTCATGTGCTTTTAGAGCTTCATTCAGAACATCCACCGACTCAGATTTATCAATAACGATGAGAATAATCGGATGATCACCTGAAATCCCATATGGCCAAAGGGATGACTGTCCTTTTTTATTATGTGCAATCAAACTGGCATAGTTCTGCCTGATTGGACTTAAGAAAACAATATCTGAAATCATATTTTGGTAAAGCTCCATCTCAGCAGCTTTAATATTGAGATATCTTGTCTCAACTTGGCTTCTGCTAACTGCAAGCCAGAATGAAGCATCACAGGTTTCAATGTTCGAGTACTTTTCCAGAAGTAGATAAAGCGCTTCTTTAGAGTCCGCTATCATAGTCACAAACGAAATCCGTGTTGATTGCTCAGCTTGGATTCTCACTCTCATTTGTATACTCAGAATTGGATCCAGCACCGTTCCAGTTGTATTCGCCATCTGTTTGTCGCGCTCAACCATTACAGGGTTGGCAACGGTCCTGCCCCTTCCAAGGAACAACATACGGTCGGTTTCGTAGCGAATGTGATCTGTGCTTGGTGCATCAGCTACTGGCATTTGAGCTACCCATAGACCTTTTTCTTTTGAATCTCTTGGTCTTCTATTGGCAATCAGTGCGTTGTATTTGACATCAAATTCAGTTTCAATAAACAAATTGCTGAATGTTGGATGAGCAAGATCGCTTTTGTGTGGTGCCAAAACCAGTTCATAGTAGCTTGTGAGTTCCAATTGCACTTCGGATTTCCCACTGTTTTGGAGCTTTATTCTTCTTATTTCAACATTATCACCGGATGCCACTATGATTTCAGTAGTGGTCTCAATCGCTCCATCTTTTCTTTTATACATTGCTTTATCAGGAGTGAAGACCACTTCATAGAATTCAGGTTTAATGCCAAGAGGCGCATATGCTGAGGACCATTTCGAACCGGTGTCGACGTTTTTAATGTAAAAAAACATACCATAAGAAGCGTCCTGTCTCCAGCGAGTGACAGCATCCAATTTAGTACGGCTATATCCATTGCCCTTGTCTGTCACTAGAACTGTATAATTGCCATTGGACAGGATATGGGCTTTTGGTAAAACCGTATTTGGATCCGTAAATCTTCGATAAGAACCTTGATCTTTTACGACATAGTCTTTGAAAGGCATTATCTTTTCTTTGTTTTCCTTTGTGAAAATCACATTAAGTGGCACTCGCTCCTGCAATAGGAGTTTAGCGGCACTCATGGCAGGATTCGAAAAGAAACGATCTTGCATCACATTGTTATTCAAGTAGTTGTTGATTGCAAGGAGTGACATGCCTTGATGATGGGCCATGTAACTTTTTAGTATTTTTTTCGTTTCGGTATTCCCAAGTCGTTCAGGAGTATAATCGGCCGCATCAAAAAAACCATAGGTGCCTTCCAGGCCTTCACTTTTTAGTAACATAATATTATCAAAGGCTTCACGAGGTGCGACCATGAGTGCCATGAATGTGGCATAAGGTGCAGTAACCGCATCTTCACCAAGCCCGCGTTTGAGACCAAGCCAAGGTACCCCTATAGCTTTATACTGATAATCGAGATTATTGTCCAACAGATTATAGACGGATTCCGAAGTCCCCCATGGCATATTCCTTTGTTTTCCGTATTTTATTTGGCTTTTGATGACAAATGAATAGGTTTCATCCAACAAAGTGTTTTTATACGTTTTCATGATTAAAAGGGGCATCAAATACTCAAACATCGTGCCACTCCATGAGATCAATCCTTTAAATCGATCTACAACAGTCATGGACCTGCTTAACATATACCAATGTTTTGATGGCACT
>JAGXHV010000006.1 GCA_024636005.1 Bacillota bacterium | reverse complement strand
GACACAAAATAGTGAAAATCTGGAGTATGTGACTTCCACATACGATTTTAGCTTCATTTATAATGGCGCTTCAAGTACTCTTCCTTCGGGAGTCTTAGGCATGACACTTTACTATCCGACACCGGATTATGAAATGTTAATCCCTGTCACAAGAGCTGTGCCAACGCCGGACAACCGATGGAGAAGCTTGTACACTCAATTGGCTAACGGCTCAAAACCGGGTCTTGGTCTTATAGAAGGCGAACAAGTCATTCCACACTCACCAAATATTAGAATCTCAAATGGTATTGCGAGCATTTATCTTTATAGTCAAAGTCTAACAGGTTTTGAAGACAAATTCTCCATCATCACCGAGTCCATCGCAAAATCAATGTTGTCCATGGGATTTATCTCAGATGTCAATTTTTTAGTCAATGACAGTAATACTGGTACATTCGGCGATGTGGATTTATCCAAATCTTACACAACTGAAAATTCGGTCATCGGATATGTCGGTTATAATTCAGATTCAGAATATGCATTTTTGATGCCACTCACAAAAGCAATTGGACCAGACTCTCAAATGACTGATCGAATTGAAAATCTCTGGAATATCCTCAAATTCAACGATTCCGAGATGACTTATGATGAAGAGTGGATCCAGCTGGTTCCACCACAAATTGAGCTGGTTGATTTCAATCTTGAAGGTGATTTACTCACATTAAACTTCAATGATGTATTCAACACTTTCACTAACCTAGAGTCAGTTGAATCGGAAATGTTGATTGACAGTCTTATATATTCATTCACCTCCATTGCTGAAGTGAATCGTATCAAGTTCACTGTGAATGGAAGTGCACCTACCAATCCGGAATTAACAACCGAGTTGGTACCACCTCCATACATCAATATGGAACCATAATGATGTAACGCCAGTTGAAGTCACTTCAATTGGCGTTTTTTATATGCTCTAAAGTATATTGTATATATGTCCAGCTAGATTATTGAGGGCTTCAAGATCTGATACGTGAATCGATCTATGTGTTTTGACGATTATCCCCTGATCTTCAAGTTGTTGAAATGCGCGATGCAGTTGTCTATATGTCGTGCCTATGAACTCTGATATTTCTTGAAAAGAATCTAAGAGTTCGAGACTATTTCCCTCACCCAAATGTGCTTTAAGATAGCTGGACAACCTGTTTTTCACTGGATAAAGCAAATTGTAAGAATGATGTTGATCCGCTGCAATCAACTTGGTGGAAAGTGATTTGATGACATATCTTAAAAAGGGTGGATGATTTTTTGCAAACAATCTCATTGAGTCAAATGGAATTCTTATAAGCTCGGAATTCTTTACAGCTACAACTGAACATGTGGTCAAAACATCATTCATGAACTCAACTTCCCCAAGAGAATCAAATCTTGAATAAAATTGAATCAAAAGTGCTCTCCCGTTCTCATGTACCTGAAAAATCTTGAGTTTCCCACTCATGAAGAAGTAAAAGTAACTCATTAATTCATTCGCTGTCAATATCGACTCACCTTGCTCATAGAGACAAAGTTCAGCGACTTCAATCAATGCTTCCGGTAATATTTCATCAAGGTTATATCTCGTTACATAATCCGCTAGCAATTGTCTATTTTCAATAACTTGCATATCACACCTCTCTAACAGATATTTTATCACATCAAGATAAATATTTCACTCAAAATATGACATATGTCATATTTTTCGTCGAATACATCCTTTATAATAATCATATAGAATACGAGGTGAAATAACATGTCAAAATGGATAGCATATTTTACAGGGCTAATATTGTCCTTGATGATTTATTTTAACGGTCAACTGAGTTTGGTCACAACCACATACTTTAGCAATGTGGTTTATCATGGCATAGGCGTTTTATTTTTTGGAATTATATTGTTTGTTTTTAATAGAAATAATATTTCAAGACCCTTCAAGTGGCATTATATGCTACCAGGAATCATGGGATCTTTAACAATCATCATCAACAATTTTGTTATGGCTGAAATTGGAGTCACTTTAATGATTGCACTGACAATGCTCGGTCAAGTTATGACCTCACTGATCATTGATCAGTATGGGTTACTGGGAAAAACGGTATCCAAAACGCACTACAATCAATGGATTGGAGTAGGTGTTATGTCGGTAGGACTTTGGATTATGATATTTTAGGGAGAAAGCTATGATTGTAATATATTTACTGGCAATTTTTATCGGATTTCTAGTCACTGTAACACCGATTATGAATGGTAGAAACAGTCTCGTTTTAGGAACGATTAAAACCACATTTTACCATTATTTTTTTGCACTGGTCACTGGGATTATATTGATGTTTCTTCTCTCTCCAATACTTAGCGGTATTGAGATTGATAACATTTCTCTTAAATACTTCATGGGGGGAATTCTTGGTCTTTCCATTATTGTCATGATGAATTACTACGCCGTCAGAATCAAAGCGATTCATATTGCGATTATCCCTTTTTTAGGACAAATGACCATGGGGTTTTTTCTTGACTACTTATTGTTCGGAGATCTAGATCTTAAAACGATATTCGGTATGTCCGTGGTTCTTTTGGGACTATTCATTCAATCTTCTGGTAAAAACTAAACTTCCACTTTAAAAAAGCCACCGTGTACCTTTTGAGTATACGGTGGCTTTTGGTTTATTCATTTTTATAAATTTCAAATTTTTCTGTCACATTTCTCATCATCTTTCGGATTGGCAAATCATAGGGGCATTTTGGCTCGCATTCACCGCATTCGATACAATCAGTTGACTTGATGTCCATTGAAAAATAACGTTCAATTGCCCATGATTTAAGATTGTATCTCGTCAAATAACCCTCGATAATAAATTGGGTAGGGATATCGATGCCCTTAACACAAGGGAGACAATAGCCACACCTTCTACAAAATGTTTCTCCAAGAGATTTTCGAATATTCTCAATTTCTTCTTTTTCAGAATCAGACAAAGTAAAATCCAACTTTGCCACATTTGAGTTTTCAAAGACCTGTGAAACTTTGTCCATTCCCGGAATCACCACTGATACATTTGGGTTGTTGAGTATGAATTTCAAACTGAGCGCTCCATTTTCGAGCGCACCACCAGCGAGAGGTTTCATTACGATTACTCCGACTCCCCTTTGTGATGCCCTTTTGAAAAGTTCTTCAGCTTGACGTTCAATGATGTTGTAAGGAAATTGAATCGTTTCAAAAGGCATATCATCAATGATCTCATTAAGCAAATCCACGTTATGGGAAGTTATGCCGATGTGACCGATTTTGCCAGCTGCTTTAGCCTCGACCAACGCTTTGTATGCACCATTTTCTGATAGAATTTGTCTATATTGATCCATTTCCTTGACCAAGTGGCATTGGTAAAGATCGATATAGTCCGTTTTCAGGTTATTTAAGCTTGTTTCTATGTCAGCTTTCATTTGATCATAATCTTTGGCAGGTGATTTAGTTGCAATTACAAAATTACTGCGTTTGCCATCCCCAAGAGCATTTCCGATAAATGATTCACTCACCGTATATCCCCTGGCGGTATCAATAAAATTGATGCCCGTTTCTATCATGGCTTCAATAATGGCATTGACTTCATCTTGCTCGACTCTCTGAATTGGAATTCCGCCGAATCCGACAGCTTTGACATTAAGACCTGTTGTTCCAAGTATTCTGCTGACCATTAGTCTCTCCTTTATCTTAAAGCATACGTGCTTTGCCTGCGTAAACAATACCTTTAGTGGAATCCAGAGTAATCTCCATACCATCTTTGAGCAGTTCTGTTGCATTGTTAGCACCAACCACACATGGCTTCTTGAGGCTGAGTGCGACGATAGCTCCATGTGAAGTATATCCACCCTCTTCTACAATAAATCCTGAAGAACGCTCAATATAAGGCACCAAGTCTTTGTCTGTATATGAAGCTACTATGATATCTCCATCTTTGAATTTTCCTTCAAGATCTTCTGCTGTGTTGCCTAAGCAGACATTTCCTCTAATATAATCTTTTACAAGGCCTGTACCTTTGATCAACACTTCGCCAACCAAATGGATCTTCATGATATTTGTCGCACCTGAAACGCCAACTGGTACTCCTGCGGTAATGACAACCAAATCACCATCTGTAATGAATCCATTATTTTTTGCTGTTTCAACAGAAATCTCAAAGATCTTATCCGTTGATGTCGCATCACCTATTACGAGTGGGAATACGCCCCAAACCAATGATAATTTCCTACAAACCGCGTCCGAAATTGTACAAGCGATTATCGGAGACTTAGGCTTAAGCATAGAAACATTTTTTGCGGTATATCCAGATGAAGTTGCAGTAATGATCGCTGCCGCATCCAGTTCAAGTGCTGAAGTTGCTGTCGCATGACTTACAGCAAAAGTCACACCATAATCTTTGGAATATTGGATTCGCTTTTGTAACATTTCTTTGTAATTCAACGCTTTTTCGGCTTCGTGTGCAATTTTTGCCATTGTTACAACGGCTTCTATAGGATATTTGCCCGCTGCAGTTTCACCTGAAAGCATTACTGCATCAGTACCATCGAAAATTGCATTGGCAACATCTGTTGCTTCAGCTCTTGTAGGTCTCGGATTTCTCATCATAGAGTCCAACATTTGTGTTGCTGTGATGACAGGCTTTCCTTCGCGATTACAAAGCTCGATCATTTGCTTTTGCACGATTGGTACCTTCTCAGTAGGAATCTCAACACCAAGATCACCCCTGGCAACCATGAGTCCATCAGAAACTTCCAAGATATCTTCTAAATTGTCAACACCTTCTTGATTTTCAATTTTTGAAATAATGTGAATTTCATGTGCTTTGTTTTCTTCAAGTACTCTTCTGATTTCAAGAACATCGGCTGCTTTTCTGATAAAAGAAGCTGCAATGAAATCTATGCCATTTTCTATACCGAAGACTATATCACCGATATCTTTTTGAGTAATGGCTGGTAAATTGATGCTGACACCTGGAACGTTGACACCTTTATTATTTTTGATATCTCCAGCGTTCAGTACTTTTGTTAAGATTGTTGTTTCAGTTTTTTCGAGCACTTCAAGCTCAATCAAGCCGTCATCAATCAAAATCTTGCCGCCAATTTTCACATCATTCGGAAGTCCTTTATATGAAATCTGACATTTGGTTTGATCCCCAACTATCTCTTCTGTTGTCAACAAAAATTCCTGTCCTTCAACCAATGAATAGACAGGTTCGAGGAATTTTCCAGTTCTGATTTCCGGTCCCTTGGTATCGAGCAAGATTGCCACAGGCATGCCAAGTTCCTCACGAACTTCTTTAATCATTTCAATTCTTGCAAGGTGCTCTTGATGGTCACCATGTGAGAAATTCAAACGAGCTACATTCAATCCGTTTTTCACCAACTCTTTGAAAATTTCTTTTCCTTCACTGGCAGGGCCAATGGTACATACAATTTTAGTTTTTCTTAACATATAATCCTCCTAAGATTTAATTCTTTATTGTTTATGTCATATGGCCAAAATACGTGCCAACTCATAAATATTTCGATCGTAATCCTTCTTCATATCGAGTGCTTCTTCAAAACTTAAGTCTATCATCTGATTGCCTTTGATTCCCACTGCTCTACCGAATTTTCCTTGAATCAGCAGGTCAACAGCGTACGCCCCCATCCTGCTGCCTAAGATTCGATCACTTGGACTTGGTGTTCCACCTCTTTGCAGATATCCAATGACGCTCACTTTAACATCGGAATTGGTTTTTCTTTCTATTTCCTCAGCCAATTCATATGGTTTTCCTACACCCTCAGCTAGAATTATTATGCTGTGGAGTTTTCCGCGTTTTTTTCCATGTATGATTGTTCTGCAAAGGCTGTCGACATCATTTGGGATTTCTGGAATTATAACCGCTTCAGCTCCACCCGCAAGACCAGAATAAAGGGCAATATCGCCGCAATCTCTTCCCATGACTTCAATAATATTTACCGTACCATGTGAAGAAGATGTATCCCTGATGTTGCCTATCGCACTTACCACCGTTGTTAGGGCGGTGTCAAATCCCAATGTGAAATCCGTATAAGCCAAATCATTGTCTATTGTACCTGGGATTCCTATTGTTGGAAAACCTGCTTCTGCCAATTTTTTTGCTCCTCTAAAGGAACCATCTCCACCAATGACTACCAGCCCATCCAATTTGAACATGCGCAACATGTCGAGACCTTTATTGAAACCTACTTCTGTTTTAAATTCTTCACATCTAGCAGTTCTAAGCATTGTACCACCTCGGTGGATGATATCTCCTACGGAGGTGATCTTCATATCTTCAATATCACCTTGGATCAATCCTTGATACCCCTGATAAATCCCTGCTACGTCTAGTCCTTGATATATGGCTGTTCTTACAACCGACCGAATAGCGGCGTTCATGCCTGGAGAATCTCCGCCACTGGTTAAAACACCAATTTTTTTCAATTTTTTCACTCCTATTCATCATTACGTGATCTTTATGTTGTTTTTGCCAACGATTTTTCCTAGACGATCCAGTAAGTCATGAGTCACTATTATAGAACCATCAACTTTGAATCGTTCTTTGGTAGCTTCTATATAAATAATCACATCCATTTTTTGAGCACTTTTCTCCATCGTTTTAGACTTTGACTTAAGCACTAAATCTATCTTCTTGAGCAACACGGGATTCTTTTCACCAAATCTGATGTACAATTTCCTTGATTTATTATTTTTTATGCCTTCTTCAATTCCGATGATTTGGTCGGCTATGATTTTGGGATCTTCATCCTCTTTTATGGCAATCCGACCTTTGATCAATACAACTTGCTCTTTGATCAATAGAGATTTATACATCTCATAAACTCGTGGAAAAATAATGATCTCAATTTGTTCAAAAAGATCTTCAATTGTAATGAATGCCATATGTTGATTGTTTCTTGTGATCTTGGTTGTTATGTTTAGAATCATCCCTCCGACAGAAATGTTTTCTCCATCTTTTACGATTGGAGTCTCATCATCGTTCACTGACTCTTTGATTTCACTCAAATTTGCGGCTGTCAAATTGATCAATACCTCTTTGTATTGATCCAGTGGATGCCCACTAAGATAAATACCCAACATCTCTTTTTCAAACTGGAGTAATGTAGATGGTCTGAGTTCCGGAATGGATGGTAAGATATTACCTACATCTTCAGAGGATATGCTGGCGTTCTCAAGATTGAATATTGAAAACTGTCCTTCTGCACCTTTTCTTCTCATGGAATGCATCCCATCAATCGTTCTCTCAAAAACAGCTAAAAGTTGGGACCTTTTGTGATCGAGAATATCAAAAGCACCTGCCTTGATTAAACTTTCAACAGCTTTTTTATTGAGTTCAGAAGCATCCACTCGTTCACAAAAATCAAAAAAACCTAAAAACTCACCGGTTTCACGAGCTCTTACAATCGCATCTATATTGCCCTTACCAACATTTTTTATAGCATTGAGTCCATAGCGTATACTTCCATTTTCCACACTGAAACTTCCTATGCTGTGATTGACGCTCGGTGGAAATATTTTAATGCCATGGTCTTTTGCGTCCTGAATGTACACACCGAGTTTTGAATGATTTCCCATTACACTGGTCATCAATGTCGCTAAAAATGCCACTGGATAGCGTTTTTTTAAATATGCAGTCTGATAAGCTATGATTGCATAACCCGCAGCGTGTGATTTGTTGAAAGCATATTTCGCAAAATCAATCATCTCATCAAAAATCTGATTGGCTGCAGTTTCACTGACTCCATTTCTAAGACAGCCCGCCAATTCCACCTCGCCCTTTTCGTTCGTTTTCCCGTTGATGAAGAAGTTACGTTCCCTTTCCATGACATCCATTTTCTTCTTACTCATGGCACGTCTTACTATATCGCTTCTTCCATAGCTGTAGCCTGCGAGTTCACGTACTATACGCATGACTTGTTCTTGATATACCAGACACCCGTAGGTCACCTCTAAAATGGGTTTAAGCCTTTGATCTTTAAACACGACCAACGACCTATCATTCTTGTTCCTGATATAAACAGGGATGGAATCCATCGGTCCCGGCCGGTACAAAGATATCCCGGCTATGATATCTTCAAACACGGTTGGTTTCAATTCGCGCATAAAACGCCTGAATCCAGCCGATTCAAGTTGGAAGAGCCCCAGTGTGTCACCTTGTCCTATCATGTCATACACTTCGGAATCATCATATGGTATTTTTAAAAGATCAATCTTTATTTTTTCTGTCTTCTCAATTAATTGTAAAGCATTTTTGATAACTGTCAATGTTCTTAAGCCCAAAAAATCCATTTTTAACAATCCGAGTTCTTCAAGCAAATTCATATTGAACTGGGTTGAAATATTACCCTCTTGCAAGTAGAGCGGCACATACTCATCAATTGTCTTCTTTGAAATGACAATTCCAGCAGCGTGTGTGGATGCATGTCTCGGAACACCTTGAAGTTTTATAGCTGAAGACATCAGAGCCTTATTTTCTTCAGAGCTTTGCACAAGTTCAACCAGTTTTGGATTGACTGTCAGTGCTTTTTCAAGGGTCATACCAATTTCCATCGGAATCTCTTTTGCAATTCGATCAACATCCTGATAGGGAAGATCCATAACACGTCCAACATCTCGAATTGCCGCTCTCGCTGCCATCGTACCAAAGGTGATGATTTGAGCGACCCGGTCCTTGCCATATTTTTGAACGACGTAGTCTATGACTTCAGAGCGTCTATCGTCTTCAAAATCGATATCAATATCGGGCATGGTTATTCTTTCCGGATTTAAAAACCGTTCAAAGATCAAATCGTATTTAATCGGATCAACTTCGGTTATATCCAGTACATAAGCAACAATGCTTCCACCACAACTTCCCCGTCCAGGGCCGACATAAATGCCTTTTTCCTTTGCGAACTTGATGAAATCCCACACTATAAGAAAATAATCGTCGTAGCCCATCTTATGAATCGTTTCAAGTTCATATTCCAGTCGATCCAGATGCAACGGTTTCACATCGTATTTTTTCGAGATGCCTTCCAGACATAGTTTTTTGAGATATACCTCTGGCGGCTCTGAAATACCATTATATTCAGGTAAATGGGTCGTGCTGAAATCAAAGTCAAATTGACATTTGTCAGCAATTTTAACCGTGTTGAGTAGTGCATCTTCCTTTGTCCCAAAAAGTTCTCCCATTTCAGAAGGTGATTTCAGGTAGAATTCCTTACCTTGAAATTTCATACGTTCACGATCTGACAGTGTTTTTCCCGTTTGAATACAAAGTAGAATGTCATGCGTATCCGCATCCTCTTTGTCAAGATAATGCACATCGTTGGTAGCCACCAGCTCAATACCTGTTTTCTTTGAAAGATCGATTAACCTTCGATTGACAATTTGTTGTTCCTTGATGCCATGGTCTTGTAACTCGAGATAAAAATCACCAGGTTCAAACATGTCTTTCAACTTTAATGCCAGTTGTTCAGCACCATTTAAATCTCCGTCAAACAAGAGTCTTTGAACATCACCGGCTAGACAAGCACTTAGTGCGACCAAGCCATCACTATGAGCTTTAAGCATCTCATAATCAATTCTGGGTTTATAGTAAAAACCTTCTGTATAACCTGCCGATACTATCTTAATTAAATTTTTATACCCAGTTTCGTTCTTTACGAGCAGAACCAAATGACCAGCATTCTTATCTACACCGGGTTCTTTGTCAAATCTACTTCTTGGAGCAACGTATACCTCACAGCCGATGATTGGCTTGATGCCATGTTTTTTCGCTGCTTTATAGAAATCAACCACACCGAACATAACGCCATGGTCTGTAATCGCAACCGCTTCCATTCCAAGCATTTTGACTTTTTCAAAAAGTTTATCGATTCTGGTGAAGCCATCCAGCAAACTGAATTCAGTATGCAAATGCAAATGGACAAATGGGATTGTTGACATGACTACTCCTCTTATTTCAATCTCCGATTGATGGATTTAAAACATGATCAGCCCAAAGCTCGATTATGATCGCTCTTATTTCACCTGGCACCTCAGGAATTCGAGACTCCAGTAAAGTCTCCTGATTCAATGAAGTCGACTTCGTTTTGACACTTTTTATGAATTCATAGGCAAGCGAATCAGTGTATTCAGGATCATAGACCGGCAAATTTCCCCAATTTCTCGGTTCATACTTGGATCCCTGCATTTCAGGTGATAACAGCGCATTAATAGCAGCCATAGCTCCTGATTTGTTTGGTGCGTTGAATGGGATGCCAATCCACTCGTTGAGACCCATCATTCCTTCTTGAATCATAAAAGTTGAAGCCCCTTCAGGATATTCATACTCATTTAATTTGCCTGTCACATATTCAAAATCAATATTCATAGAAAATACAAGTTCACCTTCAATAAACAGCTCATCCATTTCAGCAGTGGTGGCTGGAAAATATGATCCTTTTAGGTACATATAAGGTTCAAGGGCATTTAAAAATTCAAGTCCATCACCGATGATTGCATAAACATCTTCTTTATTGGCGTTTACAGTCATCAATCGGTCAATATCCACATCTCTGACTGCCACACCTACCACAAAGAGTTCTCCTTCGAGTGAAGTCCTTGGATCAGGATAGACAAATGCATTGTTATATTCCTTAACATATTCATGTAGTTCATCATAACTTACCGGAGTCTCATAAAAAATGTCTTGATCATAAATCATCGACAATTGATTACGGCCATATGGCGCTAAACTGCCTTTCACTTCCTGACCGTCCTTGAATTTGAATTCGGGATTGCCAGGATCGACATATGCTTTCAAATTCGGTAACTTGTCAGTAAATGGCGCATACAAAAGTCCACTTTCCAGTGCACTCTCAAATCCATCATTCTCAAATATGACCAAGTCATATTTCCCGATTTCCAATTCATTGTCAAGATCGGATTTCAACATTTGCACGGTTTTCGCTAGAGATTGCTCCTCTACAGATAACGTCATACCATATTCAGATTTAAGGTAATCTGAAAAATCACTTTTGAACCATTCCACAGCTAAAGGATTTGAATGCTGAATCGATAAAGTCACAGTACTGTTCTCAGCGCTGGATTCTATAAGTTCCCAGTTCTTGATATCAGGGTCATTGCTTTTGAACAAATTTGTATCGAGACTACAGGAAGTGGATATCATAATAATCGCAATGTATAGTAATATCAATCTTTTCATAGGTTTCCTCTTCTTCTTTGGATATTTTCAGCAATTTCAATAATTTTCTTCAATCGATGATTTACTCCTGATTTTCCAATGGGTGGGCTAGCCATCTCACCAAGTTCTTTGAGCGATGCATCGGGGTTCTCGAGTCTTATATAAGCAATATCCTGAAGTCTCTCTGGCAATGAGTCAAGGCCTTCATAATCATCTATCGCATTGATCGCATTGATCTGTATATACGAGGCATCTATTGTCTT
>JAGXHV010000049.1 GCA_024636005.1 Bacillota bacterium | reverse complement strand
CCACGCTTGCGTGGTTTTTTTATGTTTAAACGAAGGAAAATTAGGGGGTAGTAAAATGAAAAACGTCATCAAGTACATGAAAGGGTATCAGGGCATATTCTTGCTCGCTATCATTTCAATTGTAATCGCAACCACAATGCAGCTCGCCACGCCCATACTGATAAAGTACGCCATTGACTCCATTATAGGGAATGAATCCCCTGGGAGCATGCAGTTCCTGATGGATGCATTCGGTAAAAGTCTAATGAGCGTTGTGTGGATTGTCATTGCAATCAATTTAATCAGAGGCATATTTTTGTTCTTAAAGGGTTATCTGTCGAGTTATGCGGCCGAGAACATCGCTCAGAATATGAGGGAAAAACTTTATAGACAAATTCAGTACATGACATATGAGTATCACACCAACAAAGAAACTGGTGACATGATCCAGCGTTGTACATCTGACGTTGAAACTGTAAGACGTTTTCTTGGAGTTCAAATTGTGGACCTAGGCAGAATCATCTTCATGATTTTTTTCTCAGTCATCATCATGATGAGCCTCAACTTTAAATTGACAGTTTATGCCATAGCACTCATTCCGGTCCTATTCTTATTCTCTTACATATTTTTTACGAAAGTGCAAAAGAATTTCAAAAAGTCGGATGAAGCGGAAGGCGCACTTACAACCGTCCTACAAGAAAACTTGTCAGGCGTGAGGGTCGTCAGAGCTTTCGGCAGGGAAAAGTTTGAAATCGACAAATTTGAAAAAGTCAATCAAGAGTACAAAAATAAGACTTACAGATTGATTGAGATACTCGCAATGTTTTGGTCCTCATCGGATTTGCTGACATTGATCCAAAGCGGTATTGTACTGGTTGTCGGCTCCAGAATGGTCATCACCGGAGAAATCACTATTGGTACTTTGGTGGCATTCATCACTTATGAATCCATGCTGCTTTGGCCAGTGAAACAGTCGGGTAGGTTGCTCAGTGAACTCGGAAAAACGACAGTCGCTGTGAAACGTGTGGAGGAAATCCTCACCGAAGAGATCGAAGCAGACCTTCCAAATGAAACAGAACCTGAAATCGGAGGACACATCGTTTTCGATCATGTGAATTTCTCGTATCCTGATGGAAAAGTTGCTCTGAAAAACATCAGCTTTGAAATTGAAAAAGGAAAGACACTTGGCATACTGGGTTCAACAGGTTCCGGGAAATCAACAATGGTCCACTTGTTACAAAGGTTATATGACTACGAAGGCAGCATTAGAATTGATGGACATGAACTTAAGGATATCAGGAAACAATGGATTCGCCAAAAGATTGGTCTCATATTGCAGGAACCGTATCTTTATGCGAAGACTGTCAAACAAAATATAGGAATCGTCAAAAAGGATTTTACGGATCAAGACATAGAGGAGGCAGCAAGAATCGCATCCATACATGATAATATCCTGGAATTCAAAGAGGGTTATGAAACTGTGATCGGGGAGAAGGGTGTGTCACTTTCTGGAGGACAGAAACAAAGAGTCGCCATCTCAAGAACGATCATCGACCAAGACAAACGCATTCTCATATTCGACGACTCGTTGAGCGCTGTGGACACTGAAACGGACATGAAAATCCGTAGGGAACTGTCCAAACGCAGCAAGGATGTGACTACCTTGATCATAAGCCATAGAATATCAACACTCTCTGAAGCGAATTACATTATCGTACTCAACGAAGGAGAAATCGTACAATTCGGTTCTCATGCCGAACTCATAGAAAATGAAGGACTATACAAACGCATCTGGGATTTGCAGAAGATGGCTGTCTAGGACAGGGGGAATTAAACGTGGAAAATCAAAACAAAGAAATGAAACTTAAATATGACAAAAACATCTGGAAAGAAATGTTCACTTACTTCAAGCCATTCAAGAAAGACTTTATAATCTTGTGTGCATTCATGATCTCACTTGCACTCATTGACATTTCGTTTCCACTGTTGACGCAACATGCGATCGACACTTACGTCATACCGATGAATCTCGAAGGACTCGGTAGAGTGGGAGTGGCATATTTTGCGCTGACAATCGCACTATCATCAATTGTCTTCTTATTCATTCGTCATGCAGGAAAAATTGAAATGAACCTGCTGTACAAATTGAGAAAAGACAGTTTCGAAAAATTACAAAAATTATCATTCAGTTATTATGACAAAAATGCCATTGGCTGGATGATCGCAAGGACCACTTCAGACGCCCAAAAAATTTCAGAAACTCTAGCCTGGGGCATAGTGGATCTCGTGTGGGGCGTATCCATGATGACAGGAATCTCAATTGTAATGCTTATTGTCAACTGGCGTCTGGCACTGGTCACACTTATTACAGTACCAATTCTTGCGATAATCAGTGTCCTATTCGAGAAAAAAATGTTGGTAGCTTACAGAAGCGTCCGAAAAATCAACTCGAAAATCACTGGACTGTTCAATGATGGCATCGTCGGTGCAAAGACAACCAAGACTTTGGTGAGGGAAGAACTGAATCAAGAGGAGTTCGGAGAAGTGACCACGGATATGAAACGTACATCAGTGAGGGCGGCAACGTTCTCAGCAGGGTATCTTCCAGTCGCACTTTTCGTATCCGCCATCGGAACGGTATTGACATTATATTTCGGCAGTATCTTCATAGTCAGGGATGTCATCACCTACGGTACTTTGGTACTTTTCATCACATACGCAAGACAGTTTTTCGATCCGGTCCTCGAACTGGCTAGAATCTATACTGAAATGATCAGCGCACAAGCTGCAGCAGAGCG
The DNA here is from genome assembly GCA_024636005.1 of Bacillota bacterium. Taxonomy (GTDB): domain Bacteria; phylum Bacillota; class Clostridia; order Peptostreptococcales; family Acidaminobacteraceae; genus Fusibacter_D. The sequence continues at coordinate 3,929 of JAGXHV010000049.1, read as the reverse complement.
CGTAATGTCACTCATCAATGAGAAAGAGGAAATCGTCGAAGCGGACCACGTCCTTCACAAGTACGGGAACCATTATGAACAAAAGATTGAAAATTGGGAACCTGTTGAAGGCAATGTGGAGTTCAAAAACGTGGATTTTTATTACAAAGAAGGGGAGTACATCCTGAAAGACTTTAATCTTAAAGTCGAAAAGGGACAGACCATTGCTCTTGTAGGCGAAACCGGTTCGGGTAAAAGCACTATCGTCAACCTGGCATGCAGATTCTACGAACCTACTGAAGGACAGATCCTTGTGGATGGTATCGATTATAAGGAACGTTCACAAAACTGGTTGCATGCGAACATAGGGTACGTATTACAATCACCACATTTGTTCAGTGGCACAATCAAGGAAAACATCCGTTACGGGAAACTGGATGCGACAGATGAGGAAATCATTGAAGCGGCTAAAACCGTCAACGCACATGATTTTATAAGCAAACAGGAAAAAGGTTATGACACAGAAGTCGGTGAAGGTGGCGGTCTTCTATCAACAGGAGAGAAACAACTGATCTCTTTCGCACGTGCAATTATTGCGAAACCTAGATTGTTCTTCCTGGATGAGGCAACGTCTTCAATCGACACAGAAACAGAAGCTAAAATTCAATATGCGATCGATCGGGTACTTGAAAACAGAACGAGCTTTATCATAGCTCACAGACTGTCCACGATCCGAAATGCGGACCGCATACTGGTTATCAAAAAAGGAGTCGTCATCGAAAATGGCGATCATCATGAACTTATGGCACTTAAAGGTCATTATTATGAACTTTACACCAATCAATTTGTTGAAGAAGGTGAGCGGGAGATCCTCAATCACCAAGAGAAAAGCGTACTAAAAAGTGCGTAGAAAGGAAGTAAGATATGATGCAAGATATGCAATTAATGATGCTCGGATACAATAAACCTACATACAGACAAAAGAAACACAATTTGGAGTATGAACTGTATTTGAAGTCAGAAAATATCATCAGATTAACAAAGGGTTAGAATGACGTTAGAATCCTCTAGAACACTTGCGAACAGATGAATTTTAAGTTAATATAATCTCAAGAGATTATTAAAGGAGGAAAACGTCATGGCCACCAAGAAATTATGTAAAATGGAAAGTGAAGAAAAGGTATCAGGAGTCTGTGCGGGACTTGCACATTATTTTAGCATTGATGTGACAATAGTACGACTTGTATGGGTACTCGCGATTATATTCGGTGTGGGATCACCAATTTTGATCTACATCGTGCTCGCAATCGTCTTGCCGACTTGTGACCCGAATGAAGTCAAGTTCACCGACGTCGATGAAGACGAAAACGATGAATACGATGATTCAGACCGTTACGAATGATAGAACTTAATAGGACAAAGGAAAATCGACACAGAGGCTTGTGTCGATTTTTTTTATGACAAATACATTATAATATCATGTGACTTATGGCAATAAAGATCAATAAAGGTTATAATAGAAGAAAAATACGGAGCGTAAGATGTTTGATTATATAAAAGGCACACTGAACCATGTTGAATCCGATTTCATAGTGGTTGAAAATCAAGGGATTGGCTACAAGATTGCGACATCCACGCCTTCAATTTCGGATTTTAGCAGTCCAGGTGAAGCCGTTGTTGTCTTCACTGAAATGATAGTTAGAGAAGATCTGATCGCCCTCGTAGGATTTTCCACCAGGGATGAACTTCACATGTTCCAATTGTTGACTTCTGTCAGTGGAGTGGGTACAAAGGTCGCCATAGGCATCCTGTCATCCATTCCATTCAGTCAGTTGGCATTCATTATAGGTACTGGAGATATCAAGGCATTGACCTCGGCTCACGGTGTAGGTAAAAAAACTGCGGAGCGAATTGTTCTTGAACTAAAGGACAAAGTAGCTAAATTCGGACAAATCAGTCAGGATTCGATGGATACCCCAACTTTTGGTGGACTCGCCACAGATCAAGGGGATGCTCTAGCGGCACTGGTAACACTCGGATATACGAAGAGCGAGGCACAAGGCGTTCTTAAGAGCATGGATCTTGCAGGTATGTCTGTAGAGGACATCATAAAATCGGCACTCAGAAAACTAATGACACAATAGCAATGGAGGTTACATGGAACGCTTTGTCACTCCCAAACACATAGAAGAAGACCATATAGAGGAAAAGTCCATCAGACCAAAGCATATTGATGAATATATAGGTCAAACCAAGACAAAAGAAAAACTCGGAATCTTTATGAAAGCTGCAAAGCTTCGTGGGGAATCACTGGACCATGTTCTTTTGTACGGTCCTCCAGGACTGGGTAAGACGACGCTATCAGCGATCATCGCCAATGAGATGAACGTAGGAATCAAAATCACATCCGGTCCAGCGATTGAGAGACCTGGGGATTTGGCTGCCATTTTAACAGGACTAAAAGACGGAGACGTCTTATTCATAGATGAGATTCATAGACTCAGCAGACATGTTGAAGAAGTGCTTTATCCCGCTATGGAAGATTATGCGATTGATATTGTAATCGGTAAGGGACCTGGAGCGAGATCGGTGCGACTTGATCTTCCAAGATTTACTCTTGTCGGAGCGACCACTAGGGCAGGACAATTGACCGCACCGCTGCGGGACAGGTTTGGTGTCATTTGTAAACTGGACTTATATGGCGTCGATGAACTCGCTGAAATCATCAGAAGATCCGCAGATGTTCTGAACATCCCGATCGAAGAGGATGCGACCATGGAAATGGCGACAAGAAGCAGAGGCACGCCGAGAATAGTCAACAGACTCCTCAAAAGGGTCAGAGACTACGCGCAGGTCAGAGGTTCAGGCGTAGTCACTAGAGAAATTGCAAAAAAAGCGCTCGATATGCTTGAAATCGATCCGATTGGTCTTGATGCGGTGGATCGAAAGATTCTGGAATGCATCATCGAATTTTTTGATGGTGGCCCTGTTGGTATCGACACGCTCGCAGCAACAACAGGAGAAGAAAATACTACTATAGAAGATGTCTACGAACCTTATCTGATGCAAATCGGTTTTATACACCGGACCCCTCGTGGCCGTGTGGTTACAAACAAAGGACGGATGCATCTCGGATATGAGGCTGTGACTGCCGGTGAACAACTTGTTTTTGTTGTTGACCAAGAGCTTCAGGAGGTATTATGAGAAAAGTAAGACCACTGAAAATAATAGTAATGATATTTATGATTTCCGTAGTGATGGGACAATTTGCTTTTGCAGATTCGGAACCTTTGATTGATGTCGGACTATCCTATGGGAGCGTGAGCATAGGTTCTTTTGATGTCGAGAGTTCCGGTGGTTTTGAGTTCGGATTTGATAGTGAATCCAGTGGATTCATTTCTCTGATGGACCTCAGTGCTTATACCAGGCTGAACATCCGAAAAGATGATGGAAATCATCTGAAACTTGGGGAATCTTATCAGGCATATGAAATGGCAAAACTTGAGCTGGACCGTATGAAAGTCATTGACGGCTCGGTTTATTTGGCTTATGATGGACAATGGCATATCCTATACGGCGAGTATGCTTCAGAGCAGGAAGCTCAAATTGACGTCGGAAATGCTGAACTTAAGTTCGGTATGGGTATGGTTCAAACCATCAATCTCAGCAAGTCATACGTGATTATTTATTCGGGTGGACAACCCATTTTGTCATACGATTCATCCATTCCTGAATTGATGTTCAAAAGTGGAATATTCACATTTGAGCAAGTTCAGTATAGAAATGGTTTCTTGGTGAAACGCCTACCGAGCAGTGACATGACGTTCATCAATCGCGTCAGTATGTCGGAATATCTTTATGGAGTTCTCCCCAAAGAAATGAGTGGGGATTGGCCTATTGAAGCCCTAAAGGCGCAAGCTGTAGCAGCTAGGAATTACGCGATTCAGAGT
>JAGXHV010000048.1 GCA_024636005.1 Bacillota bacterium | reverse complement strand
TTGTTGCCATTGCTCTCAATCTATATTGGTCACCTTCGCAATTTATTTGAGCACACTCTCTATTGAAGGATGCGATGCTCACTAGTTCTTCACCAAGAAATGCACCCACATGAAAAGTTTCATTGTGCCTGTCAGTATCATAAATGCAATCCTCAATGGACTGATGGGGTCTCAATATTTCATGTCTAAAATCGATTATGTCGTTTAAATCAACTTCTTTGATTACAAACATAATGTACCCTCCAAATCATCCATCAAAGTTCAAGTAATGCCTTTTGTTTCTTTGAGAGTGCTTTGTATACGATTTCATAAGAATAATCCATCAATTTGTAAATTTCATCATCAGGCACATCTTGATTGAAAATCACTGTATTCCAGTGCTGTTTGTTCATATGATAACCGGGAATGATTCCACTGTATTTTTCTCTAAGTGCGATGGCTGAAGCGGGGTCACATTTTAAGTTCAATCCTATATCACCACTATGATCATATACAAGTCCAAACATTTTGCTACCCACTTTAAACACTAGGGTGGTCTCGTCAAAGGGGTATGTCTCCTCTGCATGAGGTTTGTTCAAACAATACTGAACTGCTGTTTTAATGTCCATTTTCAAATCCTCCGTATATGTCCAAAATTGGCTCCTATCGAGTTGACTTAACCTAATTGTAGTGAAAAATCTCAATCTGTGCAACAGAAATGAAGCAAGTGGTCGTAATTTGAACTTAGATGACAATATTTGTTACAATCAGTTGCTTTAGGGGTATCATTTAGAATGATAAACACATCCGGATAGCATGAGGTGAAGATATGGACGTTAACAAATTAAAAATTTCAATTATCAGTGATAATTTGTCTAATGCAAAGTTTTTAAAAAACACTATTTTAGAAGCCCTTCCGGGAGCTGAAGTTTATATTGCTCAGGATAAACTTCACGGTATTGAAAACGTAAAATTGAAAGAACCTGACGTAATTCTGATTGATATATCCATAGCCAATGCAGATAGTCTGAAAATAAGTCGTATGCTCAAGAAAGATAAAACATTAAATATTACCCCAATTCTATTTGTCACGGATTTGGAAGCTGATCGCAAATTACGGAATAAAGCCATAGAGGCTGGAGCAGAAGCTTTTCTATTAAAACCCATAGACGATGCGATATTGATTACACAATTAATAGCGATGGCCAAAATAAAAGAGAGAAATATTCTTGTCAATGCTCAAAAAAAGCAGCTTGAAACATTGGTGGAACATCGTACAAGCGATTTGAAAAATGAAATTTTTGAACGAAAAAGGCTTGAAGTGGAACTGCGAGAAAGTGAAGAAACCCTTAAAACATATATTGAAAAGGCTCCTATTGGGATTTTTGTGACTGATTCATTAGGTAATTATGTTGACGCAAATACAATGGCCTGCCAAATGATGGGGCTTACAAGAGAAGAAGTATTGAGCTTATCTATAACCGATTATCTCACACCCTCCGATTTGGAAAAATGGCTTGCAGGATTTTATGAGTTATCCAGTAAGGGATTCGTTGAAGAAGAATATAGAGTTAGAAGAAAATATAGTTCTGACTACTGGGTCAGCCTTCGTGCGGCAAAGATTAACAATGATTGCTTTATCTATTTTTTCGTTGATATTTCAGATCGTAAAGAAAAAGAAGCCAGAGTTGAATATCTTAGCTACCACGACTCTTTAACTGGAATATATAATCGAGCATTTTATGAAGAACAGGTCAAGAAACTCGACGCGGAGAAGAATATGCCCTTCTCTGTGATTATTTCTGATGTCAATGGCCTGAAACTGACAAATGATACAATGGGGCATGCGGCTGGTGATAGAGTCCTTATTGAAACCACTAAATTACTCAGCAAGCACTTAAGAAAAGGAGACATATTGGCACGTGTTGGTGGTGATGAGTTTTCCATATTATTGCCTCAGACAAACAGCCATGAAGCTCAGGAGATTGTTAATCGAATTCAAGATGCATGCCAAAATTATGAAGTTGATTTATTGGATGTCCCTATGAAGATGAGCATTTCCTTAGGCTTTGCCACCAAAACGAAATTTGAAGAGCCGTTTTCTTATATAAGTAAATTGGCAGAGGACTACATGTACCGAAGTAAACTCCTTGAACGCGAAAGTTTTCACAGCACTTTGATAGAAACACTTAGAGTATCCTTATTTGAGAGAAGTCATGAAACAGAAGAGCATGCTTCAAGAATGGCTACTCTTTCCATCAAACTGGGGACAGCAACGGGATTGAGCGATGATGATATCAATAATCTCACACTATTATCTTCACTACATGATATCGGTAAAATGGGCATTGATAACATCATTCTTGCGAAACCTGGCAAACTCACTGACAATGAGTGGTTGGAGATGAAAAAGCACCCTGCCATCGGATACAGAATAGCGATTGCTACATCAGAACTTAGATCAATAGCAGAGTATATCTTATGCCATCATGAGCGATGGGATGGCACGGGCTACCCTCAAGGATTGAAAGGAGAAAACATTCCATTGCTATCACGTGTGATTTCAATTGTGGATGCTTATGATGCAATGACAAACGACAGAGCATACAGAAAATCATTGACGAGGGAAGATGCAATTGCTGAAATTATCAATAATTCTGGAACTCAGTTCGATCCAGAACTCGCAAGTTTGTTTGTTTCTCTTGTTTAAATTTATGACATTACACAGAAAAGCCAATAACAACTCCTGATAGGGAAATCGTTATTGGCTAACTTTCTGACTTTTTAAAGAGTTCAACGTGATTCATAAGGGCGATCAAATCGTCTCTCATAGGCACCGTTGCGCTTGAGTTGCATATCCCAGTACAAATGGCCTAGTGGAGATTTCATCAAGAGTGGTAGTATTAATTTTTCTGAAGTCGATAAATGAATTCGGCTTGCAAGCACATTGACCGTGCTTGAGTTCATCATACCTTCTAAAGAATATGTCACACCCATTCCAGATAGCTCTGCATAGAGCTTTTGATTTGCTTGATCCGGTTTTACCTGAAGGGACTCCATTCCACCTTTAATAAGCGTTCCACCATATAGGCAGTTGATTTGAACTGGAAACCGTGATAGCCAAGCGCGAAGATAATGGGATTGGAACCCCTCTGTAAACCCCGATTGTACGAAAAAACTCAATTGACAGGCCCCTGTCTTTGAGGGTTCAATTTTTTCAAAAAACTTCATGACGATGCCTGGCATGGCGTGGACATAAAGGGGCATAACAAAGAAATGTCTGGAGTGGTTGTGAAAGTCCTTAACCCACTCGTCGTGATTTGATTTTTCTATGAGGTGTCGGATGAGTATATCTTCCTTAGGAATACCGCTTGTTTCAATCCCCTTTACTATCCCATTCAATATTTTTAAGCTATTACCTTTGTTTCCTCGAGGCGAACAGTTGTAAAGAACGATTTTTCCCTTTCTGTGTTCCATGGGGAGTGGTTGCCACTCCATGTCGGGAGCAGGCTGGCGATCAATGAGGGGCATATGTATTAAACGACCTGAAATGTCTTTCTTGACGATAGAGCAGTCAACTCTGAAATGTGTAGCGATTCTAAAAAGGTAATCCTCAATTACTCGAATACTATCATCGGTTAGGCCTTCTTGGTCAAAATAGTAGTCTAAAACCGGAAAGTCATGATAACGTTCTTCATGCATTAATTCACCCTTGTGCACTAGAATATAAGGATGAAAAAGCGGGATCAAACGATCTATAAACGTTTTGGAAGCACCACTCAAAAATTGAGCTTGAGTTGGCATGGCTAGTACTACTCGATCACTTGACATAATATTTTTGTAAGTGTCATCCATTTCGTCCTTATGTATGCAAAGACCCGGTGTTTTCACCCAACAACTCCAGCATCCAATGCAATTCTTTAGAGAAGTTGCATTGACGATATGCTTAGTAATAAGTGCATGTGGAAATTTACTTTGGTAGAGCGATTCTAAAGATTCAAGCAGTGGATCGTTAGGTTCTGAAAGTAGTGAAATAATGTTGATATTCATATTGCGATCTCCTTTGTTTGTTTTTATTATCAGTATGTAGCGAAATGAAATATGTGCTCGATATTGAACTCTAAGGTAGCTTTTGAGGTTCTTCTCCCCAAACCTCACAGAAGATGGTCTATTCTTCTTTTTTCTACACTTAATTGACATGATCATATTATATAGCATTATTGAGATATAATCACTAATACTATATAATATGATCAATAACTGAGAAAAAGTAAAGGAAACTTTTGGAGATTATTATGAGAGCAGTAATATGTACGAAATATGGACCACCAGATGTGCTGGAGTTAATAGAAATCAAGAAACCTTCTGTGGGAAATAATGAAATCTGTATAAAGGTACATGCAACATCAGTAACGGCAAGTGATTGTATTATTCGTGGACTTAAGGTAACCGCAAAGTATCGAATTCTTATGAGATTTGTTGTTGGTTTTAGCGGACCAAGAAAAGCTGTTTTGGGTATGGTATTCGCAGGCGAAGTTGAATCCGTTGGAAAAAATGTCACAGCATTTAAAAAAGGGGAGAAGGTATTTGGTTTTGATCGCTATGGATTTGGTTCATATGCTGAATACAAATGCATATCTGAGAATAGTTTATTGCTAAAAATACCAAAAAATATAAGTTATGAGCAAGCTGCAAGTATTCCATTTGGAGGATTATTAGCATACCATTTTCTTAAAAAGGCTAATATCAAAAATGGACAAAATGTTCTTATATATGGGGCATCTGGAGCTGTTGGCACATCAGCTGTTCAAATTGCCAAATATTTTGGAGCAGAAATCACAGGGGTATGCAGTGCTACTAATATTAATTTAGTTAAATCCTTAGGTGCTGACAAAGTGCTAGATTATACTAAAGATGACTTTTCATTGGAGGGTAGACAGTATGATCTCGTTTTCAATGCAGTTGGCAAAAGTAAGGTTAAATTAAATTGTAAGAATCTCCTTAAAAAAGAAGGGAAACATATAACAGTAGATGACGGCTCACCAAAATTTAGTGCTGATGATTTAAAATTTCTAAGCAAACTATTGGAAAAGGGACAGATAGAAGCTGTAATAGATAGATGCTATCCACTTGAACAAATTGTTGATGCTCATAGATACGTGGATAAAGGACATAAAAAAGGTAATGTTATTATTACTATTGATCATTAATAGTAGATAAAAAAGAATAGAATGGATAGGGTCGCTCCGTTCATGCAATATCCAAAAACAATTGTATGGGGTTCGACTCCCTATGTCTACGAATAATAAAAACACCCCATGCATTTATGGAGTGTTTATTTTGTCTATAGACACAAATACTGATGCAATTTAACGATGTTCTATTAACACCAAAGCTTATTTGGTATGTGCATTTCTGTGCTCTCATATTGTTAGCTACATTATTATAGACTGACTTTAAATGTCTTTAATATTATCAATTGGCTACAAATTGTTTTTAGTTGCATATTTAAATATATTATTTTAATGAAAAGATTTCTGAATTTCCATTAACAGACTCTCACATTTATTAATTTCTTTATTTAATGCTGCGCTTTCAAGAGCACTTGACAATTCATAAATCGAATTAATCCTGAGGTTTCCTGAAGACCCTTTCAGTTGATGAGCTAGCATTCTTACTTTCTCAAACTCCTTATTCTTAATAGCTTCATTTATACTATCTATGAGTTCAGGGAAATACTTAATATATTCTTCAAAAAAATCCATAGAATCATCCATACTTAAACCTGTTTTACTAACGAATGTATCAATATTATCGTTTATCAAGTCAAAACATTCCCGGTTCTGCGCTATAGGATTTGTGTTATCCTCTATCATTTTAAACATATTATCAAAATTTATGGGTTTACTTATATAATCATCCATTCCAGCTTCTATACACTTTATTCTGTCACCCTCCATTGCATTAGCTGTCATTGCGATTATTGTGGTATGCTTTTTATCCCCCTCCAACTCCCTGATTTTTGCTGTACTTTCATACCCATCCATAACAGGCATTTGGCAATCCATAAAAACAATATCATAATATTTTTCTGCAATTGCTTTTACTGCCTCACTACCATTAGCAGCAATATCGCAGGTCATATTTTTATGTTTAAGCATCTTAATCACAATCTTTTGATTCATTTCATTATCTTCTACCACGAGTATTTTAGGTTTCAAATCATTATTCGGTTCCTGTACTATAGATCTTGTAATTAAAGGTTTCTCTATTGTTTCCTCTTTCACTAGCCCTAAAACACTAGAAATGCAGTTAATGAGTTCATTTCTACGTACAGGCTTTGATATATAACCTTCGAATCCCCTAGTCTGCGCTTCTGTTGTATCGCCCTTTAGAACTGCTGAAGTGATAAGAACAAGTTTTACATCTTTAATATAATTACTAGCTTTTAGAGCAGTAGCTAGCTGATATCCATCCATTCCAGGCATTTGGTAATCAACAATGGCAACCTTTATTTTGTTTTGATCGCTTGAGCTTTCATTTAAAATCAGAGCAGAAAGAGCTTTGTCAGAACTATCAACATCAGTGACAGTGCAACCTGCATCCTCAAGATAAGTCCTTATAATTTCCTTACTACTCTCATTATAATCTACAATTAATATATCAGTCCCTTTAAGTTTACTAATGTCCTCTTTGCGTACTGAACTCCTTTGGATAACCTTTGCTTTAATTGAGAAATTAAAAATAGAACCCATGCCAGGATTGCTTTCTACATTAATATCCCCACCCATCATTCTTACAAGTTGGTTTGATATAGCCAGTCCTAGGCCAGTCCCACCATGCTTCCTTGTTGTTGATGCATCCGCCTGCATGAAAGGCTTGAAGAGTTTGTTAATTACCTCTTCACTCATTCCAATTCCGGTATCTTTTATTTGAAAGCTGATAGTTGCTATTTCATCCTTTTCTGCTACCATTTCAACCAGTACCGTTATTTCCCCACCTTCTGTAAACTTAATGGCATTGCCCACAAGGTTAATAATTATCTGGCGAAGTCTTCCAGAATCACCTTCCACTTGATTAGGAACATTTAATTTTATCATGGTGTGGAGTTCTAGATTCTTTTCAGACGCTTGAGGAATTAGAAGTGAAATTGCATCCTCTACAGTAGCAATAAGGTTGAAGGGTATCTTTTCTATTTCAAGTTTTCCTGCTTCAACTTTAGATAAGTCCAAAATGTCATTTATTAAATATATCAATCGCTCTGAAGCTGTCCTTGCCTCGTGTATAAAGTCCTTTTGTTCTGAAGACAGATTGGTTCTGGCGAGTAACTCTAAATATCCGAGAACACCATTCATTGGCGTTCTGATATCGTGGGACATGTTAGCTAAAAATTGACTTTTTGCAATATTGGCTTCATCTGCTTTTGTCTTTGCTTCTATTAACTCTTTTTCATTTGTTTTACGTTCTGTTATATCACGATAATTTGCCAATACTCCATTTATTATACTGTCATACTTAATATACGATGCAGTCAATTCCACTATTTTATAGCTTCCATCTTTGCATTTGTATTTAAATTCTACAGTGTCCTCGTTTTTATCTTTATCAATAAGACTTAAAAACTGCTTTTGAATTTGTACAACATCATCTGGGTGCACTATTTCAAAAACACTCTTACCAATTAGATCTTCAGGTGACCAACCAAACCATCTCTCAATATTCGGGCTATTATAATTAATGGTTCCTTTTTCATCCATAATAGAAATAACATCTGAAATATTTGATATCATTGCTTTATGCCTGGCCTCGCTATTCTTTAATAATATTTCTGTCCTCATCCGGGTGATAGCCATCCCTAATTGTCGAGTATATATTTCCGCTATGGTATCCTTATCAAACCTTTCCCCCTTTGCCATAAGTAAAGAAAAATCACCTAGCATTATATTATTTCTTTGAATTTTTACAATAACAACTTCCCCAATATTAAAGGCTTTCTCTATTAAAATAACTAAGGGTTTTGGAATAACTCCTCCTGTTAATTCCCTAAGGGAGGAAAAACGAGTAATGTTACTATCCTTTATTTTCTCAGCACGTTCTACGTCATGTGCCCAAATCTTTCCTTCAATGGGAAAACCCAATAATTCTGAAGCTTTTTTCAGTATTCCTTTATCGCCAGTAACTGCAATTGTACTATAACTTTTTCCATCATTATGATATAAATTAAACCCAACAAATTTAGCTCTGCTTATCTTCAGAAAATCATCGTTTATTTTCTTATAGTCAATAACTTGGTCATTCATCTGTAAAAACTCTTCCGATATTTGGATCATCCTTTTCATATCAGATAATTCGCTCATTTCCTTCGTCACTCTTGTTAAACAAATAACAATATAATGCTTTTGAGGGGAATATATATTTATATTATACCAATGGTTTAAAAGCTCCGAAAACTGATCAAATTCTTTCTTGCCACCATTTAAAGCGATATCTCCACAAAAATGCATCCAGTCAACTTTACTTTTTGTGATATCTGGTAAAACCTCTGTAATTGTTCTACCAACTATATCTTGACCTCTTATTCCCGTGAGTTTTTCAAAAGCAATATTATTTTCAACAACTTCAAAATTGATAGGAATACCACTATCGTCACAAATAATTTTACAATAGGCATATCCCATTGGTGAGTCTTCAATAATATGTTTGTAAAAATTATCATTCATAGAGTATTTCCCTCCAACTCACTTTTTCTTCAGATCGATTGATTTCTCAGTGCAGTGTTACTTTATTATTCAGGAAGCGAAAACCCTCTCTCTCGAAATAACTTGATACAAGCATCGACCACTTTACTGTCATACTTTACCCCTTTATGCATAGTAATCTCATCAATTGCTGAATCAATACCCAAGGCTGCACGATAGGGACGATGTGACATCATTGCTTCAACAACATCTGCGACAACCAGTATCCTGCTTTCAGTAATTATTTGTTCTCCTACCAGCTTTTGAGGATAGCCAGTACCATCTAGTCTCTCATGGTGCTGATGAATCATCTCAATAACCTTCTGTGGAAAGTTAATTGCTTTTACTATTTCATAGCTGTTTTCAACGTGCCCCTGCAATATTTGATATTCCAGGCTAGATATTTTGCCAGGTTTGTTAAGAATGTCCGACGGGATATTGATTTTACCAATATCATGGATAAGAGCACCTATAGAAATATTATCTATGACCTCTTCGGGCAGTTTCATTTCTCGGGCAATCGCGCAAGCTAACGACGCCACTCTCCTTTGATGTCCAGCAGTATATACATCTTTCATTTCTCCAATTTTTGATATTGTATTAATTGTTTGCTGCAACCTTAGAGAAATTTCTTTATTTTTTTTCGCGAGTTCTTCTGAAAATATCTCCTGATTTTCATGTAGCCGTTTAAGCCTTTCCTCCGAAAGTCTACGTTCCGAAATATCAACACAAAAAGCAAGAATGCAGTTGTCGTTAATTTTTGAAGCGCGTAGACTAATCCAATATTCTTGATTATCTTTTTTCCTAACTTTATATTCTGTATCTAAAAAACCTTTGCTCATAAGCTCATGAAATTCTTCAAGTCCTTTATCAAGTTGGGATGGTGTCAGAAAATCAGTTATGGATAGTTTTAAGACTTCTTCTCTATTACGGCCCATTAATTGGCAGGCCATTTCATTTGCGTCAACATATTTGCCTAACGCATCAGTTACAAAAATTCCTATAGGAGCCTTTTCAATATATGTCTTAAGAATCTCTTCGCTTTCTTGAAGGTCCATTTCAAGCTTTTTTCGTTCGACAATTTCATTTTTTAGGTCCAAAGTGCGGCTTTTAACCAAAGATTCAAGCTGTTCCTTTTGATTTTTGATAAGTATGTTTCTCTCTTTGACTTTCGCCATAGCCTTCAGTTGTGTTATTAATATTGTATCTTCTATTGGTTTAATAAGAAATGCTTCCGCTCCCGCTTTTAAAGCCTCTATTCGAAATTCTCGGTCATCTTCTAAGTCAGTAATAAATAGCATGGGGGTTGATTGAAGGTCTTCCTCTTTCTTTAAAATCTGACTTATTTTCAAACTATTAACTTTACTCACGGATACATCAATTAGAATAACATCCGGTTCGTTATTTTTAGCAAGCTTTATGCCTTGTGGTCCATTTAATGCAATGTAAATTTTCGTTCCAGGAAGCGCATCATTAATAATCTTCGAAAAATCTTTCGAATTATTTAAGTCATCGCCTATAATTAGAATTTTTAATTTCTTTTTATCCATCTGTTAACCTCCAACGCTATAATTACTAAGATATATACCCATTTGTATTATGATTACATTCTCAATTAAATTTTCATTGGTGCATTCTTCTCAACATTAAGCTCTTATACAGCGAAAATTACTCATATCTTCTATCATTATTTCTCCAAAAAACAACGAAACCCACTGATTTCAGTGAGTTCCTAATGTATCAATGTGAAAGATGATTTGCCTACCGCTCATCACCTTATTCGTAAGCATTCTCATTACCATTCATGAACAATACTGATATGAAACTCAAAAGTGCTGAAACCAATACAAGAATCATCGCTATTTTAAAAACCTCTTCACTGCTGTATGAGGATTCGTTCAATCTTTTGATCAAATAGCCCATGCTCATTGATATTATCCCACTTCCGACAAATTCTCCTATGTTCACTACTGAAATTGCAATGCCTGTATATTTAAGAGGGTTTACATTTTTTACATTAGAGAAAACAAGGATATGGCAGATCATGAATATGCCCATTAAAAAGAATATAATGGGCCATTGGTTAACGGGTGGCTGGCCCCTAAAAATGACTAGGATATAAAGCCACAGCAAGGCATAACCTGAACTTGCGAAAATCAATATTTTCTTTATTTCTCCTCCAAGTAAATCTGAAACTTTTCCAACGATTGGTGCACCAATGATAAACCCATAAGTGATAAAGGAAAGGTAATAGGCAGCTCTTTCACCATTCATATGATAAACCGTTTTGAGATACCCGTTGCCCCAGAGTCCAAGAACTGCAGTTAATGAACCAACAAAAAATACCATTATAAAAAAGTTAGGATAATTTTTTTTATTGGTTAAAACATATTTCACGCCTTCTCTGATATTAATTCTACTACCACGATCACCTTGTGGCTGCTCTTTTACAAACAGGAAAATTGCAACGGATAAAATGACGGTTATAATGCCGAGGATCACAAAGGTATCTCGCCACCCAAAATTGAGTGCTATATATGTTAAAGGGATGGTCGCAAAAAAAGCACCGAAGTTTCCAAATAGTGATGTTAATCCTGATAATGTGGAATACATATTTTTTGGAAACAATGTTGCTTGTAACTTCATAACAGACACAATGATCACAGATGTACCTATACCAACCAACAATCTAGCAAAATAGGATAAATAGATCAGATGTGAAAATCCAAAGATAAATGAGCCTACTGCTGTAACGGCCATGCCTATTGTACATATTTTTCTAACACCTATGGTATCGACCATGATGCCAACAGGGAGTTGCATCAAAGCATAACCATAGAAGGTCATTGCAGCCAGATTGGCAATCTGAACACTATCAAGCTTCAAATCCAACATCAGCTGATCTGCAACAGAACCAATTGCCAATCTATGAAAAAATACGATTACAAAACCAAAGACCAAGATTCCCCATGAAACCCAACGATTTATTTTCAATATATTTAACTCCTAATATTTTTATATTGATCTGATCTCACTAATGTCACGCTTGTACCCGTTAATAAATACACTCGCATCTATGTTGTATGCAACACTATCAAACCCTTTTGCAAATGCATCTTTTGTAGCCTCTACACTGCCAGCATATATAATTGCAGGCTTATTTGCTTTTTTGCAGGCATTTAGTATGCGATCAATCGCTTCAAGGAATCTTGGATGATCAAACTGAACTGGAACGCCTAACGAAATCGACAAATCAAATGGTCCAACAAATATACCATCAATGCCATCAAGCTGAACCACTTCCTCAATGATTTCAAGTGCACCCACAGTTTCACATTGAGGCAGAACCAAAATCTCATCGTTGCATTTTTTCATGAAAGTTTCAATACCAGCACTAATGTTCTCGTCGTATCCGTAATTGTTAGAACGTACACCAGCAAAACCTCTGTTCCCTAATGGTTTATATTTTGCAAGTGAAACAACCCTTTTAAAATCCTCTATAGTATTCAGCATCGGGACAATAATACCTTTTGCACCCTGGTCCAGACAGCGCTGAATTTCTTTGTGATCTGTATTCGCAACACGCACAAACGGCGTAATCCCAGCACGTTCCGCACCGCGAATTAAGCTAATCATATTCTCGGTATCATAAGGTCCATGTTCTGTATCTATAATCACATAATCAAGCCCGAACTCACCCATACACTCTATATGACTCTGTGTTGCCATCACTAAAAATGTGCCCAGAGGTTTTTCTTTCTTAAGCATTTTTTCCTTAATTTGATTCATCCCTTTATCCCCCTCAACTTATTGGACCTGTGCTTATTGTTTTGATTTAAAAAACTCACCCAATCTTTTCATGGATTCCTCAATCACATGTTCATTAATTCCTGCAAAGGATAAGCGCAAATACTGACTACCTTCGTGATTTTCTTCAACAAAGAAGTCGCTTCCTGAACCGTACGTGATTTTCACCTCTTCAATGGCTGCAGGCAGTAGTTCTCTCCCGTCAAGACCTTGAGGCAGCTCAACCCAAATATAATATCCGCCATCTGGTGATGTTTGCTTTGTGCCTTCGGGGAAATGATTTTCAATTGCCTTTTTCATTACATCTCTTCTCGATCGATAGATATTGCAAAGGTTTTTGAGGTGTGACGGATAATGACCGCCATCAAAGAATTCAGCACATATAGCCTGTGTAAACCCATTTGTACAGGTATCTATTGCAAGCTTCATTTCTACAAGTTCCTTGATAATATCAGCATCTGCAACAAGATACCCAAGTCTTGCACCAGGAGAAAAAATCTTTGATAAACTGTTGGCATATATGACGTTCTTACTATCTGTATATGTTTTGATAGGATTCAATCGTTCCCCGCTATAACGAATTTCACTGTATGGATCATCTTCCAAAATAATGACGTCATATGTTTCTGCAAGTAAGGCCAGCTGTTTTCTCTTTTCTGCTGACATAGAAATTCCCGTAGGATTTTGAAATGTTGGCATCGTGTATATAATTTTCGGATGATACTTATTTATTTTTGATTCAAGATCCTCCATATTCAAACCATCTGCATCCATTGAACAGGATTGGCACTTGACCTCAAAACTATCAAATAACATCTTTGCGTGGACGAATGTTGGTGATTCCACAAGAACCACATCGCCTGGGTCAAGATACAACTTGCACACAAGATAAATGCCTTGGATGCCACCAGCAGTAATCATGATCTCATCCATGCCCGCCTTAATTCCATTTGGAATCAAAAGATTTTCTTGTACCGCTTTTCTCAAGGTTGTGAGTCCAATGGTCGCTCCGTAAGAAAGTGCTTGCATCGCTTTTTCTTCATTGTTTAGGACTGACTGCGTTAATTCTCTAATCAATTCTAACGGATAAGCTTCCTTTGCCGG
>JAGXHV010000047.1 GCA_024636005.1 Bacillota bacterium | reverse complement strand
TCAGCGCGTTCAATGATATAGCTCGATTTTTCCGATGCGTTGTGTACCATGTCCTCAGACGTTTTTTGTGCTAAAATCATGGCTTCATTGATTGTTTTTTCCATACTTTTATATCTGGATAGTTCATTTTCAAGCTCAGTGATTTTAGAAGTGGTATCGATATTCACCAGAATCAAGTCTTCCATACTACGGACTACAAGTCCTAAGAACTCTTCAACTTCCGTCTCGCTATAACCTCTGATCGTTTTAGAAAAATGCTTGTTTTGAATATCTAACGGTGTCAACATAACAGCCTCCTGTGATTCTTTATCTTGAATAAAATGATAATTCCACTCTAGTTCTGTCTTTTTTGGTTTGACCCAGAATATTTTCAATTATAAATCGACCGTGTTTTCTCACAGAAATCAAATCGCCAGTCTTAAGTTCAAGAGCAGTATTGGTTTGAACACGATGATTCACCTTGACAAGTTCTGATAGGATCAACTTTTGGGATTCGCTTCTGGATAAATTAAGACCCATGGCAATTATGCTATCCAAACGAACTGACTTGACTGTACCGATTACTTTACGATACTCAATTTGTTTGTCAAATAAGGCATCCATTGATATGGCTTTCACCTTCACACCAGCTCTACCGATTTTATCGATGGATGTCAAGAGGTACGATTCTAATGTACTGTCGATTGCAACTTGTAAAGCACCTTCAGACACTACGATATCTCCGATTCTTTTTCTTTGAATCCCCATAGCCATCAATGCACCAAGTGCATCTTTGTGCTCGAGTTTATTGAATTTGTCATTGTAGTCCAACTGAAGTATAGAAATATGTTTTTCGAAAGGAATGACATCTAAAAAAGAAGGGTAAAAACATAGTTTCACCCGTTCAGCATATTTAAATCCTCCACATTTTTCAACTTCAACCTGTCCATCTTCTTTTGCAATACGTTCGAATACAAAAGCCAAATCCGGACTGAGAAAATCAGTCATCTGTGGTTCAAAATACTTTTCCGCATCATTTAATTGATCCAGCGTCTTTAAAAAAACACCTTCAGAATCAATAAAGTCTTTATAATAATTTAAAATACCTTGTTTGTTCATCAGAACCAACCAAGCACCATGGCACTTAGCATTTGAATGAGCAAAAGAGCAACCAATGGGCTGAAATCAATCATGTTGCCGCCGATTTTCAATTTGATCAACAGCGATCTGATTGGTCCAAGTATCGGTTCAGTGAGTGTCAACAACAATTTCATCAGTGGATTCTTAGGATCTCTTACAAACCAAGACAACATGGCTCTGGCAAACACGAGATACATGACAACTTGCAAAAAATAATATATGGTTACTCTCAATTCCAACATTTATAGTCCTTCCTCTTCTATGTTTATTCTTCTTCTTTCAACCATGCACTGACAGGGCTGTCCGATTTTCTCATGACATCACCTGTGATGTCCACATTTTGTGGCGCCAAAATAAAAATACCTTTGGCGACTTGTTGAATATGACCATCTACTGCATAAAGAGCTCCAGAGCAAAAATCAAATATCTTTCTTCCCAGTTCCTTATCAAGTTCAGAGATGTTCATAACCACAGGTCTACGGCTTTTAAGAGTGTCCACAATACTTGTGGATTCATCAAAAGTCTTTGGATTAAAAAGCACCACATTCATTTGTGAATTGGAATGAATATTTAAGATCTTATTGGATGTCTTGATGGTATTGATTGACTTTTGAGACGAATCAGCAATTGCCGAATAAGAATCTTCTGTATCAAGATCTTTGTGTTTAAGTTCGTCATAAAAATCTTCGGTGGTATCTTCTTCCTCTTGTGTGTCTACTCCCCAAAAAAACTTGATTTTGTCAATAAATTTATCACCCATATAGAGCCTCCTTAAATTTTCGTCGCCATTCGCTCACCATAGATTTTGGTGCCTATCCTGATCATATTCGAACCTTCTTCAAGTGCTATCTCATAATCGCCTGACATACCCATTGATAAATGAATAGGCTTTACATTTGAATATGAGTAAGACGATAATGAATCAAACAGTTTCTTCATCTCTCGAAAATCGTTTCTGAGCAGCTCAGGATCATCCACGAAAGGTGCTATATTCATAAGTCCGCAAACTCTGATATTTGGCATTTTCGATATAGCTTCCAAAACTTCAGGAAGATCTGTTTTCGGTATGCCATATTTTTGAATCTCATTTGCAACATTCACTTGAATCAGTATATCCTGGATCTTTTCGATTTTTGAAGCCCTGCTTTGAATTTCCTTAGCCAGTTTCACACTGTCGACCGAATGGATTAGATCAACTTTGTCTATAATATATTTTACTTTATTTGTCTGTAAATGTCCAATAAGATGCCAACGGACTTTATAAACAATATCATCGAATTTTCTAGTGATTTCTTGTACCCTATTTTCGGCGATATCCGTTATTCCATATTCAATGGATGCGTTGATGATCTCCGGCTCATAGGTCTTGGTCACCCCAATAAAAGTAACATCATCGGGATTGCGCCCAAGTCTTTCGCAAATTTTTAGAATGTCTTCGTTGACTTCCACAATATGTGTTTTCAAATATTCTAATGACACTTGGACCTCCTATTCAATACGGTCGCCCGCTTTGTATTTGTGAGCATTTCTAACAACTTCCTGGTTAGTCTTTATACTCCTGACCAATCCTTTTTCCACATCGTAGAACTGGGAATTATATATGATTGCATTTTCATCGTCGTATCCCAATACCTTGATGGGCACAAATTTAAGATGTCGGTCTATTTCCACCACATACACGCCGAGTTGCCCTTCAATGTTGATTATTGAGTCCACGTAGACTTTCAGTCCACGATAATTCTCTCTAATGACATTGGCGTCAACCCATCGCCTGTTGTAAAAACCATCAAACACTTCATTCATACGTATTGCGACAACTGCTTGCTGTTCATCAGTGAAAACGTCATAAACTTCACCAGAAAGTTTTTCAGATCCAATTTCCACGGAAATCTTTTGAACATTCTTATAGGTTTCGATTTCCTCATTTGGAATGATTGCCACTAAATAATAAGTGGCGTTGTCAACAATTTTAAAGAGTGTGCCATCTTGACTCGTATTTTCTTTGATGATTGATGTGGCATTGATGTCCACCTTACTGATTTCCTCATAATTGATGTTATACAGATTATCAATTGTAATAAACGATTCGTACCCATCCAGCTTGTAGGTCAATATGCCACTTGCCGGAGCCCGTATAGCTTTTTTCTGACCTTCAAGCAGTTTCCCTTCACCTATGGTTTGTTGTGAGTAGGACGCAATTCTATTCGATAGGAATTTGTTTTCCGATTGCAATTTATCGAGCCGTTCAAATTTCAATATCAGGTCTCTCTTATATGAAGAAATGGCATCAAAGTTTTGATTGTGCAAATTAAAAAGGATTTGATTTTTGATATTTTCAATATCGTATGCAAGTGAGTTGTAATCAAATTCAATTTGCTTCCTATTGAGCTCTCTTTCAGTAGCTTCAACAATTTCTGATGTGGAACCATCATTGAATATTTCAGCGACTTGATCATTCTTTGTCACAGCTGACCCTTCGCTCGTGAAATAGGTGATTTGTCCGGCGATTGCGGTATCCACTACAAGTTCATTCCTTAAAATCAATGTTTTATATTCTTTTTCGATATTAAGTGTATCCACAGAAACCAAATAAGTCATGTGCTCCTTGAAAAACATGTCTATGCCTAGTTTGATCATAAAATAAACTATTAGCACAAAAAATATCAAACTAAAAAGAATTCGTCCATATTTGGGTCTTCGTTTTTTCTTTTTTCTGACCTTTTGTGCTGACATATCCTACCTCTTCTCAAAGCCAGTTGATCAATTTTGATGCGTATTCGTCCATCTCATGTTTCTTGCTGCGTGTCATGAGATCTAATACCGCTTCCCTTGCATTCTTGTTTTCATATAATACACGATAGAGTTCTGTGGTTATAGGCATTTCAATATTATATTTCTCTTTGAGTTGATATGCCGATTTCACTGTGTAAGCGCCTTCAACAACCATCCCGATAGTATCAATCGATTCCTGAAGATTCTTGCCTTTGCCGATCAAAATCCCACACCTTCTATTTCGTGAGTGCATGCTCGTACAAGTGACAATCAAATCACCGACTCCAGCAAGGCCTTTAAAAGTATCTGCCTCAGCACCCATAGCAATTCCAAGTTGTGCGATTTCGTTGATTCCTCTCGTGATGAGAGCTGCCTTTGCATTATCTCCAAAACCGAGACCATCGCTGATTCCCGCACCCAGTGCGATTATATTCTTTAAAGCTCCACTGATTTCAACACCGATCACATCCGGGTTGGTATAGATTCTCATAAACTCATTTGAGAAAAGGTCCTGAACGAATTCCGCATTTTCTCTTGATTTGGATGCCGATACAAGTGCAGTCGGCAATTTTAACGCCACTTCTTCTGCATGTGATGGACCTGAAAGCACAACAAATTTTGCGTCAGGTAACAACCTCGATGTGATTTGAGATGGTGTCTCCAGTGTTTGCATATCAATTCCCTTGGAAACATTGACCAGAGTCACATCCGGATGAATAAGATCTTGATCGATCATCATTTGAAGAGTGTTTCCATAATGTTGTGAGGGTACAGTAAATAAAATGACCTCAGCACCTTCTACAGCTTTTTTTATGTCATTTGTAAAATCTATTCCATCAGGCAATACCAATCCGGGCAAGTATTTTTCATTTTTTCTCGT
The DNA here is from genome assembly GCA_024636005.1 of Bacillota bacterium. Classification (GTDB taxonomy): domain Bacteria; phylum Bacillota; class Clostridia; order Peptostreptococcales; family Acidaminobacteraceae; genus Fusibacter_D. The sequence goes on along the minus strand of JAGXHV010000047.1, from coordinate 32,937 downwards.
CCTGAGTATTACCTCAATTTGTTTTTCGTCGCGAGCCCAAGTGACCACATCGTGTCCATTGGAGTCCAGGACCATCGATAATGCAGTCCCCCAGCTTCCTGAAGCTATTACAGCAACTTTCAATTTGCTCCTCCTACCTATCTGAAATCATTGATTCGTAAAAACTTTATATCAACAGTTATTATACCATATTTTTAAGCCAAAGACCATCCTGAATAGGTGCAAAATCAAGGTCTTCAACATCGTCCTCCCTACTACTATCAAGCACTCTTTGCCGTACAAAAAAACCCAAGGGATTTACTTGGGTTTTAATAGGTCAACCTCTTGCCTTCACATTGAAAACAATTGGTGTTCCTTCAAAGTTGAAATTCTTTCTGATTTGATTTTCCAAATAACGAACATATGAAAAATGTGCCAATTCTTTATCATTGACAAACAGAACAAATGTAGGAGGTTTTACAGATGCTTGTGTAGCATAGTAAATTTTGAGTCTCTTACCCTTGTCAGAAGGAGGTTGATTCAGCGCCATAGCTTCATTGAGCACGTCGTTGAGAACTCCCGTGGAAATTCTAAGCGCATGGTTATTGGAGACATAGATTGCTTGGTCAAGCAATTGCATGACCCTTTGTCCCGTCACTGCAGAAACAAACATTATGGTTGCATATGGCATATACGCGAATTGTTCTCTTATAACTCTTTGAAATTCATAAAGAGTATCATTATCTTTAACAAGCAAATCCCATTTGTTGACTACGAATACAGCAGCTCGTCCGGCTTCATGGGCATATCCCGCCACTTTTTTATCTTGATCTGTAATACCATCTTTGGCATCGATCATGATAAAGCAAACATCTGAGCGCTCTATTGCTGTAATTGTACGGATCACACTGTATTTTTCAATGTTGTCATTCACTTTATTCTGTCTTCTCAAACCTGCAGTATCAACGAGTACAAACTTTTGTCCATTGAATTCGAACGGTGTGTCAATGGCGTCTCGAGTCGTCCCGGCGATTTCGGAGACAATGACCCTATTTTCTCCAATAATCTTATTGACCATAGAGGATTTGCCTACATTCGGTTTTCCAATGAAGCAAATTCTAATGGCATCATCTTCCTCAACGAGCTCAGATTCTTCAGGGAACAATTTTACGATTTCATCTAACAAATCACCTATTCCAAGGACGTTGACAGACGAAATCATATTCGGTTCACCTAAACCCAGATTGTAATAATCATAATAAAAATCAGGTTCTTTATACTGATCAATTTTATTGAGAACAAGGATTACAGGTTTTTTAGAGATTCGAAGCATCTGCGCAATTTCTTCATCCGCAGTCGTGTAAGTGTTTTTGCCGTCACACAAAAATAAAATGACATCTGCTGTATCTATTGCAATTTGTGCCTGATCACGCATTTGTGACAAGATGACATCTGATGAATTTGGTTCAATACCACCAGTGTCTATCAGTGTGAAATTATGTGTAAGCCATTCGCAATCCGCATAAACTCGATCACGCGTCACACCTGGTGTGTCTTCAACTATCGATATTCTTCTTCCGGCAATTCTATTGAAAAAGGTTGACTTGCCTACGTTCGGTCTACCAACCACGGCCACTATGGGATTTCTACTCATTGGATCCTCCATTCAAAATATGCTTCAATAAATCTTCTCCGTCCACTTTAACTTTCATGACGGGAACATTAAAATAATCTGTTAAATCATCTATAGTGACATCATCCAATAAAACGATATCTTCTGATTTGAAAATTGACTCTGGCAAAAGGATACGATCGTATCCATCCACTGGACCAAGTTGAGCCTTGATGTCAGTACCAGTCAAAAGTCCTACAACAGTGATACGCTGACCAAAAAATTCATTGATCACTGTTTTGACATCAATTTGGACTTCAGGATATTTATCTGTAATTTTTTCGCAAATGGACTGTATATAAGGACTTGCGGCTGTTCCGGTCACAACCAGCACTTTTTGTTTCTCTGCTGGATTTGACAAATCTTCTGATAGGATTTCATCCACTTCTGTAATCAGTTTTCTGATCATACCAATACCATCTTCAAGTTGAATATATCCCTCATAGGACTCATCTTCCGGGAAATCAGATTCTGCCTGGATATAGAATTCATCCGCAAGAAACGCAAATCTTGTATCATGCGTCGCATGCACTTTATTTTGAAAAGTATCCATTATAGCTATGGTTTCTAAAGCAACCTTTTGATCCACAGGTCTCATCTCAATCAATCCATCTCTATGCCTTGTAAGACCAATGGGGACGACAGCCACACTATTAAGTGAAGGATAAAAGCGAATAAGATCATTCAACGTTTTATTAAGAGCTTCACCATCGTTATAACCAGGACAAAGTACTATTTGCGCATTGACCACAATACCACTTTCAGTCAATTTTTCAAGACGTTCCATAATATCACCAGCAAATCTGTTACCAAGCATTTTTTTCCTGAGTTCCGGATCGGTCGTATGTACCGAAACATTGATCGGGCTGATATGATATTCGATGATTCGATCAATATCCGCTTCTTTAAGATTGGTCAGTGTCACAAAATTCCCCTGTAGAAAGGACAATCTTGAATCGTCATCCTTAAAATATAGTGTTTCTCTCATTCCTTTAGGCAATTGATCTACAAAGCAAAACACACAATTGTTGGAACATCTTTTGGCATGATCGATTATTGGATTGACAAAATCAATACCAAGAGGTTCATCATACTCTTTATCAATTTCAAGTGACCAGATTTCTCCAGTTTTTTTTTGTATGTCGACTTCTATATATTCATCGTGACACAAGTAAATAAAGTCCATGATATCAACGATTTCACGCCCATTAATTGATAATAGGACATCGCCCTCTTCGACTTCCAGTTCCTCTGCTATAGAATTTTCATACACTTTTTTAATATGATTCATCGGATCACCTTTCCAGTCTTACAAAACTACAATCGTACAATAGATAATTGTAATACAATTCAGGCACAATTTCAATACTTATTATTTGAGTTGTACTATGGCACTCATCATACCACGTTTTCCACCTCTTGCCCTCCTGTGTGAATGATATTTTTCCGGATTGCAAATTGTACAATCCGGGTCAATTTCAATATGCTTTTGAACAATTCCTGCGTCCCTAAAGAGTTTGGCGTTGGCTTCTTTAAGGTCAATCATGTATTTACCGTATCTTTTCGGTATGACGAAATCACGAATTGATTCCACTGAAAACTCCACTTTTAGAGCCTCAATGACATCATCTCCTATTTCATAACAGCAAATTCCTGCACTGTGACCAATTCCAGCTCTGATGTCAGATACATTCGAGCCATAAACAGAAACCATTTTTCGAACGGCATTGGCTCCAATCGCCTTAACTGTACCCATCCAACCACTATGAACTGCAGCCACTACATGTTTCACTGGATCATATAAGATTAGCGGAACACAATCGGCATAAAAAGTGATTAAAATCACATCATTCCGGTTGGTCATCAAACCATCAGTGACCGCTGATATATACATTTCAAACCCTTCAAGTGGAGTGTTTTCAAGTTTGACTTTTTCCATAGTATTGAAATTTGTCTCATCATCAATAATCACTACATTTTTGGAGTGAACCTGCTGGGCTAAAATGATTGTTTTAGCATCTGTTCCCAATTCACTTAATGCTCTTCTGATATTCTCAAGAACGTAGTCCCGCTTATCATCACCAAATATTCCGGTGTTCATAGATGAGTATGCTCCGGTGCTAACACCACCCACGCGCGTGGTAATTCCATGAATCAAATGATCACTTTTCAATAATTTGAAGCTATTCAAAATAAAACACCACCCTTTTTTACAGTTTAAAAAGAAGCAGCGAAATCACTGCTTCTTTTCTTACATATTGGTTTTTTCATTTAACAGTTTGGTCAATTCATTTATAAAAGTATTGATATCCTTAAATTGTCTATACACAGAAGCAAACCTGACATATGATACCTCATCAAGATCTTTTAATCCCGACATGACAAGCTCTCCAATCCACTCTGACTGGATTTCCTTTTCCATGGAACTATGAAGTTTGGACTCGATGTTATCAATCAGTCTTTCCATCTGTTCCATCGATACTGGTCTTTTCTCACAAGCTCTGATGATACCATTTAGCACCTTCATTCGATTATACGATTCTCGGTTTCCGTTCTTCTTAACGATAATGATAGGAATCTCTTCGATTTTTTCATAAGTGGTAAATCTTTGCTTGCAATTCATACATTCTCTACGACGTCTAATGACATGACCGTCGTCTGTCGGTCTTGAATCGATTACCTTGGATTCTAAACTGCTACAATAAGGACACTTCATACTCATCACCTCAACTAATTAAATTGATCCAAAAATAAAACCTTGCAAGAAGCAAGGTTATCGTTTTTTTCTTAAGAATGTAGGAATATCAAAGGTGTCATCCTCGCTCTGTTCAGCTTCTACTTGTTGAACTTTCGGGGCTTCGGTTTTTAGGTTTTTAGGGTCTACTTTGACTTCTGGTTTAAACGACTCAAATCCTGTTGCTATTACAGTAACAGTAATTTCGTCCTTTAATGATTCATCGATCACAGCACCCATAATAATATTTGCATCTGGATCCGCTTCTCTATATACCAAATCCGCAGCTTGTTGTATTTCCATCATTCCAAGAGATTTTCCACCCCTTATGTTGAGGAGAATTCCTTTTGAACCTTTAATGGATGTTTCAAGTAATGGACTATGGATGGCCTGATTCGTTGCGTCGATCGCACGATCGTCACCACTTGAAGAACCAATACCCATGTGAGCAAGACCTTGTTCATACATGATGGTCTTGACGTCTGCGAAATCCACGTTGATCAGTCCGGTCTCAGTAATGGTATTTGAAATACCCTGAACACCTTGTCTGAGCACATCGTCCGCTATAGTAAACGCATCGAGGATTGAAGTCCTTTTTTCAACGATTTCAAGCAAACGATCGTTTGGAATCGTAATGAGTGTATCAACACGTCTTTTAAGTTCTTCTATGCCCTCTTCTGCATGTTTCATTCTTCTTTTGCCTTCGAAAGAAAACGGTTTTGTGACAACTCCAACAGTTAAAATACCCATTTCTTTTGCAATTTCGGCTACAATAGGGGCTGCACCGGTTCCTGTACCGCCACCCATACCAGCAGTGATGAACACCATATCCGCACCTTGAAGGGCTTGATAAATATCATCTCTACTCTCTTCTGCAGCTTTCTTACCAACTTCTGGATTTGCACCCGCACCAAGTCCACGCGTCAATTTCTCGCCTATTTGCAATTTATATTCTGCAGCTGAGCTGTAGAGCGCTTGTTTATCTGTATTAATTGCAATGAATTGAACGCCTTTGAGATTCGACTTGATCATTCTATTGACAGCGTTGTTACCTCCACCGCCAACACCAATTACTTTAAGCTGGGCAAATTCTTCAACAGCAACATCAAATTCTAACATGTAAATCCTCCTTATCCCGCAAAGTAATAACTTTCAGGTGTTTATAATCTATGATATAAACGTGCTACTTTTTATCTGCAATAATTTGCTACATCCATAAAACAATCCTGATGAATTTCGTAGGTATTCGCAATATGTATTGCTGGAAAACCCTAGAGCTCCACTACATATAGTATATACCCTTTTAAGTTATTTTGGAATATTTTTTTTGGAAAAACTGATTTTTTTTGATAAAGTCAAGACAATTTAGGTCTGTGGACTTAAAAAATCATATTTTCCCTCGATATTTATCGATGGTGTAGCGTCTAATGCTACCGATATTATTGAATAGGCGGGTTCCAAAAACAAATATGGCGGCATAATAAATTGGTACTCCAAGCTTATCTCCAAGGTAAGAAAGACTTATTGCCAAAAGTGCGTTCACTATAAAACCACTGAAAAAAATCACTGCATCAAACTTATCTTCCAAACTGGCTCTGAGTGCTCCTAAAATGGAGTCTATCGCAGCCAGTATACCTACTGAAATATATAGAGATGAAATAGTCGAAAATTCATACGGCAAATAAAGACCAATCAAAATACCTGCCAATATGCCTAATATTGCAATAATCATAGCCAAGCCTCCATTCATTAATTCAAGTATTGATAATCCACAAATCCATCATATGCAGGAATATTGATATTGATGGAAGTGTTGACTTCCACAAACAATCCCCATTGCCTAAGGCTTTCACTGTAACTTCCAGGCGCGTTGATTGCTGACTCCAGAAATTTGCGATCACCGATAGCTTGTATAATATAAGGTGGTGCAAATACTTGATCATTTACTTTTATAGTAGGTCCTGTACACTGTACATTGGATTTATTGAACACAACGCGTTCATTATTGATGGATATCGCTTCCGCACCGGCATTTCTAAGATCATCAACCATAGCTCTGATATCAATGTCATGAACAAGTATATTGTTCGGGTTCTCATTTTCATTCAGTTCTCTTGTCCCGTCGGTTACAATAATAATTACTCCAGGACCTTCAAGGTCTGTCAATCCCGCAATTTTACGTGTGGATTCAATTTCCGACATGAGAAAAGCCTCATAGTCGATCCCGTCGTCGTCTTTAGCTGTTTGATAAGCATCAATTTGAGATTTGATTTCATTTATTTTATTGTTCAATTGATCTATTTCTGATTTTTGACTTTCCAGTTCGATGCTATAAGCATACATATCTTTGATAGACATGTATTTCGCACCACTGGATACCAACCTCACTTGTAGTGCGATGAATATTCCAAGAAGCACCGACAAAAATATGAGGACATTTTTTTTATTAGTCATTAACTCACCTTACCTCACAGTATTGGCATATTGAAATTTGATACTGCCATTGAATGCCGGCAATTCAATCGTCTCCGCTTGTTTCACTTCGATATAATAGCCAATTTCACGGATATTCTGAACGATTCCGAACCTTTGATTTAAAGCTCCATCAAGTGTTTTAGAGTTTCCGATAGCTTTAATGATAAATGGTGGGCTGATCGGAATGGTGTTGACGTTCACTTGAGTTCCTGCCAATCTGATTTCTGTATTGTTGACCATGCGTTGCTCATTGATGGATATAGCTTCTGCACCAGCCGAGTTCAGTTCGTTGATCAGATCTAAAATCAATTTGTAGTCGTATGCAATATTCTTATCCAGTCCAAGGTTTACATCTTGAGGAGGATTGTCTATCGTGATCAATATTCCCATTCCTGTGACCCTAGTCATACCCGAAAATGATTTGAAGCGGTTCAATTCATCTGTAAGATTCTTAATAATCGCATTTTCATCCGATGCTGAATCCTGGATATCATCAAGCTGTTCCTCAAGTCTTGAAACTTCTTCGATCAATTGTTCCTTTTCAGCATTTACTGCGGCAAGTTCGTTGAGTATGCCAACGGTTTTCTGTGTCGGCGTCGAACCGTTCAAATAAGTGCCTTGTATAAATTTCATTTGAAATGCGATAAAAACGCCTAAAACTATACATGCAAGACCTATCCAAAAATAATCTTTTTTCATTGATTCACCTACTCTCCAAAAGGTCTATAGACTGGTAAGCCTTCACTGCTGACATCTATAGTTCCAGTAATTATATCTTCAGACTTCAACGCTTCATAAATATTTATGAAATCATTGAATTTGCTTTCAATTTCTGTGCCATTTCCAAATCTTGCTTTGAGTTCCCCAAATCTCAGAAGTATGCCGTCATGTTCATAACTTATGACCGGAATCTCGTCAATATGACTGGTTTTAAGCAATTGTATCAATAGGACTATGTTCTCCAACAAGTATTTTTTCTGGACTTTAATTGTCTGTCCTGTCGAGAAGCTATCAAATGCAAATCCTTCAACGGTATACCCCTCAAGTGGTTCATCCAGAACTTTCAAAACATGAAGCGAATGATCAAGGGATAAAATAATATCCGAATAGACGATGTTGAAGTAATGTTCTCTGTAGACTATATCGAGCATTAAAGTGTGCGGGAACTTCTTTTGAACCTTGACCGATTCAATATAAGGATGTGTCATCAAATTGGTCTCCACATCGCTCGGTTTGACTAAAAAAAATGATGTTCCGAGTTCCACTTTAGAATATCTTTGAATTTCATACAAGTCAATATTTTCATTTAGATTGTATTCAATATTTTGAATACGAAAAATCTCAGTATTCTGATATACATAATATGACCCATATGCCAATGAACCGAGTAAAATCAATAGCATGAGACGACTAAAAAATTTCTTCATAAAAGCTCCATTCCGCCTTATTGTCCGTCAACTAATTTATAGACAACCGAAGCTATGACATCCAAAGTTTTAGTGAGATTGATTTTCTCACAGTTGGAACGCATGATTTCAAGCTTTGAACGGTCTTTGTAAAAGTCTGTGATGATGTGAGTGATCAGGTCCACAGTCAGATCTTCCTCTTTGACTATGACTCCCATACCATGTTTGTCCATGATTTGTGCATTATAGAGTTGATGATTGTTGGACACATTTGGTGATGGTATGATGACCGATGGTGTCTTTGAAGCAATAATTTCATTGATTGTGGATGCACCTGCCCTTGAGATTACAAGATCCGCTGCACTCAAATAAGTTGCCATATCTTTTATATAGGACATCAATTTGAAGTTTTCACCAAGATCAAAAGCTCCTGCTTTGACTTCACTTTGGAGTTTGTCAAAATATCTGTTTCCAGATACATGAATAAACTTGATCTGCTCCAGTTTGTTCATTTGAACATAAGCATCAAGCATAATCTGGTTAAGTTTAAGGGCTCCATTGCTTCCTCCGACGGTCAATACCATCATTTCATTTTTTGATATTCCTAGCTTTTGTCTGGACTGTTCCCTGGATGTGACAAAATAATTAGCCATGACCGGCAAGCCTGTATATACAAGTTTTTCAGGGTATTTAAAATGCTGCTTTGCATCGTCAAAAGTCAACATGATCACATCAACGAATCGACTGAGAAGTCTATTGGTCACACCAGGATAGGCATTTTGTTCATGTATAGCTGTTGGTATTCCTCTTAATGCGCCTATGAGAACTATCGCACCGGCCACATAACCACCTGTACCGACAATCACATCCGGCTTATATCTCTTTATGGCCTTATTGGCCTGGTGTAGGCCTTTGAAAAGCGAAATTACAGCTTTCATTGTTTTTTTACTGAATTTTTTATTCAGTGGAGCAGCATCAATACCAAGATAAGTGAGGCCAATTTTGGGAACAATGTCCTTTTCCATGCCGTCTTTTGATCCGACATAAACTATTTCTATTCCCTTGTTATCTTTCTTCAGTTTTTCCGCAATCGCTAGTGCCGGGTAAATATGTCCCCCAGTACCGCCACCTGTCAACATTACTTTCATAAAACACTCCACTTAATTGTCTTGTTTCATAGAATATTTGGAGATGTTGAGCAATATACCCACTGCACCCAACATAATTACAATACTTGTTCCACCATAACTTATAAAAGGAAGGGTTACTCCCGTTGCTGGCATCGAAGATGTCGCAACTGCATAATTCATAAGAATCTGAAGTCCGAACATCGCTGAAATTCCAGTAGCCATAAGTGTCGAGAACACATCTGGAGCATTCATGGCGATCTTGATGCACCTATAGATCAGAATCAGAAACAAACAAAGCAGCCCTACAGTTCCCAAAAGCCCTAGCTCCTCACCTACAGTAGCGAGTATAAAATCGTTTTGGGGTTCGGGGATATAAAGTTTGTTTTGAGTACTCATCCCAACTCCAACACCATAAATACCACCGGTTCCGAGTGCGTAAAGGGATTGTATGACTTGCCACGATTCGTCATTCTTATACTTGAACGGATCCATGAACGCAGTCCATCTGCTTAATCGATAACTCGCCTTCATAACAAGCACCCACGCACCTATCGCTCCAAGTCCAATGATGGATATCGTATATCTCCACCAAATTCCTGAAACAAAAAGCATAATGGCCAGAATGCCACCAAGTATGACTGCAGTACTCATATTCGGTTGTTTCATGATTAAAAAAACCATAAGTGCTATTATTCCAATGTATATAATTAAAACTCTTGGTTTGTTGATTTGCTTATAATTGAGTTCCAGCATAAATGCAAAATACATGATAGCGCCAATTTTGGCAATCTCTGCTGGCATGAATCCTTGACCTGCTATATAGATCCACCGCTGTGCATTGTTAACCACAACGCCTTTAAAAAGAACATATACCAGTAGGAATATACTCAATAGAAACAATGGTAAGGCAACTTTGCGATAAACTTTATAAGGTACCATAGATGCTACAATCATCGAAAGTACACCAAATGCGACCCATTTTAAATCATTGATGAAAAAATGGGTTTTGTCCTGCATTTTGTCAATCGCATAATAATAACTGGAACTAAACACCATTAGAATCCCGAATGACACGAGAATCAAGGTGACGATAAGCAGTGTATAATCCATCTTCGAATTCTTCATGTTACCCCCGACTGGCTTTTAAAGCTTTGACACAAGCCTTAAAATGTTCACCTCTTTTTTCAAAATCCTCATACATATCCCAGCTGGCACATGCCGGCGACAACAAAATCGCCTCTCCACGAGTAGAATTCTCAAATGCGGCTTCAACCGCTTCTTCCATTGTATTCACAATCACAGTATTTGTAAAATTAAATTTGTGTGCGGTCGCTTCAATGGTGTGTTTTGTCTCACCCAAAAGAATAAGAGATTTTATTTTGTCACCGAAAACCTCAAAAATCGAACTGTAATCGGATCCTTTGAATTGACCGCCGGCTATCAAATGGGTAGGTAGATTCATTGCGTTAATTGCACATATTGTAGAATCGGGATTTGTCGCTTTTGAATCATTATAAAATTTTCTATCGTCAATCGTATCAACATACTCGATTCGATGCTCCACACCTTTGAATGTTTTCAAAGTCTCGATGATAACAATGGGCTCTATTCCCGACAAAGTGGCCAGAAGAACTGCTGCAAGAGCATTTTCCTCATTATGTTTTCCAAAGATCAACATATCCTCAACTTTGCAATACTGATTGACCTTGCCATCAATGACGGTTTTGATCATACCATTTTCAATATATGCGCCTTGTTCAGGCTTTTGTTTTAAACTGAAAAAGGCAATTTTACCTTTAGCGCCAATTGCCAGTTCCCGGGTGATTGGATCATCGAGATTGAGAATAAGCCAGTCGCTTTCTGTCTGGTTTTCAAAAATTCTAGCCTTTACCTGAGCATAATTTTCCATCGTCTTATGTCTGTTCAAATGATCTGGTGTCAAATTCAAAATAGCTGAAATATGACAATGAAAGTCTACTATCGTCTCAAGCTGAAAACTACTGACTTCAGTGACAAATATAGTTTCTTCATCTGCTTCAAGCGCTTTGGAAACGGCTGCTAGTCCGATATTACCAACCACATAGTACTTTTTTCCGGAATTCTTGAACATTTCTCCAGTCAGTGCAGTTGTAGTGGTCTTTCCATTGGTGCCTGTAATTCCAACGAATTTGGCATCAGTCAATAAATAAGCCAATTCAAGTTCACCAATGATCGGTATCTTGTTTGCCTCGATCTGCTTCACAAATGGAATCTCCAGCGGAATGCCTGGACTGATTACTACAAGGTCATATGCTCCCAATATATCAGGATGTCTACCTAAAATCAACTCTTTGACATAGGGTCTGATTTCATCAGCAAGACTCTTTAGTGTATCTTCGTTTTTTATGTCAGTCACACTGACATTCGCATTCATCTGAAATAGAGCTTTGGCGGCTGCAACTCCCGAACGGGCAAGGCCTATCACCAATATATTTTTATTTTCAAATTGCATATAAGCCTCCTATATTATGCTCAAATAAGCGATACATGCTCCTAGAGTTGTAAGTCCAGTAAAAACAAAAACAATTTTCTTCTCATGCCAACCCGAAAGTTCGAAATGATGATGTATTGGAGCCATTTTAAATATGCGTTTTTTAGTTTTTTTAAACACTAAAACTTGAATGATTACAGATAGTGTCTCAATAACGTAAACAATTCCAACAATGAGAAGGAGAAAAGGCATTTTAAGTGCAAAAGCAACTGCAACCACATACCCTCCCAGCGCCAATGAGCCGGTATCGCCCATAAATACCTTTGCTGGATACCAATTGTATCTCAAATAACCGAGTAGTGCTCCCGCCATAGCCAGATTCACAAGGATCATAAGTTCATTTCCTTGCTTCAAAGAGACGAGTGCAAAAAAGACCGAAACAACAAAAGTCACACTCGCAGCTAAGCCATCAAGTCCATCAGTCAGATTGACAGCGTTATTGAATCCGACCGCCATGAATACTGCAAAAGGGTAAAATAACCACTTGAAATCAGCGTAAATACCGAGAAATGGCAAATGCACTTCTGTTCCTATACGTCCAGCAAGCCAAGCGATTAAAATACCTACTACTAGTTGCATCAGGATCTTTTGCTTTGCTCTGAGACCTAAATTGTGTTTCTTTACTACCTTTAAATAATCATCGATAAATCCGATTGCGCCGAAACCAATCATTCCAGTAATCACAAATATGACTTCTGATGATTCGAAGTTAAGAAAAATCATAATTGGTGTCAAAAATGCTACTATAAATATCAGTCCACCCATTGTCGGAGTACCTGACTTAACAAGGTGTGCTTCAGGACCGTCCTCACGTATTGCCTGGCCAAATTTCAATTTTCTGAGCCTAGGTATTACAATCGGTCCAAAAGCCAGTGATGTCACGAGACTGATGATAAAATAAATCCATGCTTGGTTCATAATGATTTTCCTTTCAAGTATGATGAGATTATTCTTCTACGGATAAGATAATGATGGCATTTTTTTCAACCTCGGTTCCAAATTTAGGAAACTGATCGATAATGATAACGGTTTCATCTTCAATGTTCATTGGCTCAGTAGAATATTTTAAGTCAAGAGCAGCAAGTATTTTTATAGCCTCTGACAATGTTTTTCCTTTAAGATCTGGTACACTGACCTGACCTTTTGCTTTGACATCAGGAATGATATTTTTATATCTTAATATATCTTCAAGAATTAATTTTACGACTGGAGCAACTACAGTACTCCCTTGAACCTCGTTCTTAGGTTCATCTATGGTGACGAGGATCACAAATTCCGGATCTTCCATTGGTGCAATCCCCACGAATGAGCTGACGACCACATTGTCCTCATACACTCCATCGACTATTTTTTTTGTCGTTCCAGATTTTCCGCCGACTGAAATGCCTTCTATATAAGCGTTGCGTCCTCCGCCTGTTTGTACAGCAGCTTCGAACAATACCCTCATTTTCTCTGAGGTGTCTTCAGAGATGATTCGCTCTTCGAAAATCGGCTCAAAAGACTGTAATAAATCGCCTTCATCATCATATATTTCCTTAACAAGCTGCGGTTTCATCAGTGTTCCACCGTTGACAAGTGCAGAGATCACTCTAGTCATTTGAAGCATCGTGACGCTGATACCATGTCCATATGAAAGTGTTGCTAGTTCAATCGGACCAATTTGGTCAAGTGGCAACGTGATTGAATTTGCCTCGCTAGGAAGGTCAATACCAGTTGTTTCTGTATACCCGAATTTTTCAATATACTCATAAAACGTACTTGCACCGATTCTTTGGCCGATTTCTACAAAAGCAGGATTGCATGAATTTACAAAAGCCTGGATAAACGTCTGGTCCCCATGAGTGCCTGGGAATTTCCAGCAATATAGCTGAACGCCTTTTACATAGATAAAACCACGATCGAAGAAGTGATCATCCATGCGCACCAGATTTTCTTCGAGTGCAATTGCAGCTGTAATGGCTTTGAATGTGGAGCCAGGTTCATAGGTGTTGCTAAGTACGGTGTTTTTCCACATGCGGTGCCAATAGGTCACTTTTTCTTCATCATTCATTTCCGCCCACGTGTCGGCATCCATATCATCCCTGTAATCTCTAGGAGTGTTCAAATTGAAATCTGGTTTTGATGCCATCGCCAAAATCTCACCTGTCTTGGGATCCATTACAATTGCTGAAACAGATAAAGCGTCATTATCGAGAAGTGCTGTTTCAAGTCGCTGTTCTACAAAGTATTGGATTGAGTCATCGAGTGTCAACAATATAGAGTTCCCGTTTTCTGGTGCAGTGATATTCTCTTCACCATATGCAAGTTGTCTTCCATAAACATCGGTTGTTACATTATATAATCCAGGTTCACCTTTAAGCTAGGTATTATAGTATAATTCAAGACCAAGAAAGCCATCACTGTCCATATTGACATTTCCAATAAGATGTGAGGCTAAATTGCCATATGGATAAACCCTTTTAGTGTCTTCTGTAATGGATATACCTCTGATGCTTTTCCCTCTGATCAGATCAGCTTCACTTTTGGTGAGATCGGTAACTACTTTGACCATACTCGTAGATGCACCAAGTATTTTGCTCACTATTGGCTCATACTCGATGTTTAAAGTCTCAGATATTAGTTCAGCTGTTTCAACTGGCTTTGTAATTTCAAATGCGCTGGCCCAAATGGAATATGTTTTGATGCTGAAAGCCATCTTATCTCCGTTTCGATCCAGTATGTCACCACGTTTTGCAGGGACAATAATATTTTTGTTTTGTTGCTCCTTCGCAAGTTGAGTCAACTCATCGCTCCAAAAAACATGAATGTAAACCAGTCTTCCTACAAGCGCAACCATTAGTATAATCATGATGGTGAAAAAAATCATAAGCCTGTTTCTGAATTTAAGCATGTGTTGCCTCCAAATAATCACTACTACTATTATAACGCAACATTAAGATTAATCAATTCTTGTTGAAGTAAAAAAAGCCTGCTTTCGCAGGCGATTAGATTTAAGTCAATTGTTAGTCTTGAAAAGGGCAGAAACCAGATCGTGGACAAGTTGATCTGAAGAATTGCCTGTCCCCATGTCGCTGCCTTCAGCAGTTTGAAATTTGGGTGTTTCCAGTGCATAGTTATAATTGGAGTCGATATATACAAGTTGTTCTTTAGATGGATATTGCATACCTAGTTCATCAATCGCAATTTTCTCTATGTTGTTGAGTTCTGTATGATTTTCAATTTTTGCATTCATTTCTTCAACATTCGCATTCAGCGATTTTATTTCAGACTTCAGATTGAATATATCGTATTTCGCCTCATTGACAAGAGAATTTTGAAATATGATCGATCCAAATATTACTGCAAAGACTATGACGATTGCTATAGAACAAAACAAATTGACAACCTGATTAAGCGCTTTTTTCTTAGCTTTTTCGCGCTCAAGTCTCTTTTTCTTTATGCTCACAATCTTTTCGGCTTGTGAATGATTGAACTGTTCAATTTCATACGCGGATGATTCAATTCTAGCCGTCATAGTAACCCCTCCTGGGACTATTTTTTTTCTGCAATCCTCAATTTCGCACTCCTTGCACGAGGATTATCGGTGATTTCCCTTTCCGATGGCAGTATTGGTTTTCTAGATATGATCTTCACCTTAGGTTTGTTGTTACAAATACAAACCGGGAATTCAGGCGGACATATGCAACCTTGTGCCAATTTCTTGAATGTGTTTTTTACAATTCGGTCTTCTAGTGAATGAAATGTAATAATTGCCACACGCCCACCCTTATTCATTACCGAAAATGCATCTTCTATAGTTTTTTCAATGATTTTGAGTTCATTGTTGACTTCGATTCTAATGGCTTGGAACGTTCTTTTCGCTGGATGTGGGCCATCTTTTCTAGCACTCGCTGGAATGGCGTTTTTTATGATATCCACCAATTGGTAAGTGGTTTCAAGTGGTTTTTCACTTCTTGCTTCCACTATGAATTTTGCTATTCGATTTGCCCAATTTTCTTCACCATATTCTCTAATGATTTGAGTCAATTCATCTTCTGAGTAGGTGTTGACCACATCATAGGCTGAAAACTCGTCTTCTTGATTCATACGCATATCCAGCTGTCCATCATTCATATATGAGAACCCGCGTTCAGCTTCATCAAGTTGATACGATGATACACCAAGATCCAGCAGGAATCCGTCTATCTTCTTTATTTCAAGTGTTTCAAGCACTTCTATAATATTTGAAAAATTACTGTGCACCGGAATGAATTTGTCTCCGAATATAGCTAACCTTTTAGTTGCCGCTTCAAGAGCCTCTTGATCCTGATCGATGCCGATGACTTTGCCACCATCTATAAATTGGATGAGTTTAAAGGTGTGTCCACCACCACCAAGGGTACCATCCACGTAGATTCCATCGGGTTTGATGTCAAGGCCGTCCATACATTCTTTTAGCAAAATGCTTACATGACTAAATTCCATAATCTTCTCCTTTTAAAAACTAATTCCCAAAGACTCCATATCTTCAGCCAATTCATCCATGTTTGCTGTCAAGAATTCATTGTATGCTTCCCAAGATGCCGCATCCCATATTTCAATCCGCGACCCTGTTCCATTTACATAGACCTCTTTTTCAATTTTCGCATGATTCCTTAAGTTTTGTGGAATCAGCACTCGACCTTGTTTATCGAGCTCACATTCGCTTGCGCCTGCAAAAAATGATCTGGCAAAAGCTCTTGCCTTATTATTCGAAAGTGGCAAAGCTTTGAGTTTCTGCTCAAACAATTCCCATTCACTAAGTGAGAAAACAAAAAGACAATGATCGAGCCCTTTTGTGATGTAGAAAACATCACCAAGTTTATCTCTGAATTTGGATGGTATACTCAAACGATTTTTCGCATCAACTGCGTGTTTGTACTCACCTGTAAACATCATCAATCACCTTTTTGATCCAAATTCATGGTCTTTCATCCCACTTCACTACACTTTGCACCACTTCTTATGATTATTGTAAACTTTTTTTTAAATAAATGCAACAAAAAAAGGTGACTTTATATTGATAAAGTCACCTTTTCAGGTACAAACAGTGCTATGGTCCCATTAAATTATTCCTTAATTTTCCATAATCCTTTTTTTCTTACTATTATAATAAAAACAATGCCGACAACTATGGACACTAAGCTGAAAACTTGAGCGATTCTAAGTGGTCCCAACATCAAACTATCCGTTCTCAATCCTTCAATGAAAAATCGTCCCACTGAATATAAAACCAGATATTTCACAAAATGCTCTCCATAAAACTTGCGGCTTTTGAATGTAAAAGCCAAGACTGCAAAAATCATGAGGTTCCAAATGGACTCATATAAGAAAGTGGGATGCACCTTAACGCCATCCACCATGATTCCCCAGGGTAAATCTGTCGGTCCCCCATGAGCTTCCTGATTAATGAAATTGCCCCATCTTCCGATGGCTTGACCTAAGATCAATGGCATGGAAACCATATCTGCCAAATCACCAAAATTCAGTTTTTTGTATTTGCAGACAATCCAACCTCCCAAAACACCACCAATGATTCCACCATGGATGGCAAGGCCACCTTCTCTAAATGCGAAAATCATCGATGGATTTTGTGAATAATAAGACCATTCAAAGGCAACATAATAAATTCGTGCAAATATTATTGCCATAGGTAAGATCACCATGACCAGATCCAAAATGTCATTTTCCTTATAACCATATTTTTTACCGACTTTGAGTAAAATCATTGTTCCGATCAACATAGCAGAAGCAATAATAATTCCATACCAAGCAATCTGTAGTCCAAATATTTCAAATGCGATTTTATTCATTGATTCCTCCGTTATTTTTTATCCTTGATTATGGCAGACATACTGGAATTTGAAAGGTCATAAAAAGTTTTCACAGAATTTTGTATGTCGTTATATGACAATTTATTGAATGCCTCCACCTGTTCAAACAAGTCGAAGCCTCTCATTTTCTTAAATGTGTAATTGCTTGCGATGGATTGTAATGAGTTGAACGATGCCACAAATCTACCAAGGAGTTTACGCTTCATTCTCAGAAAATCCTCATGTTCAAAACCATTGTTCAGATGCCATTCAATTGTACGAAGGATTTCTTCATGAAGTAAATCAACATGATCGGTTTGATTACCGAATACTGCATACGCATAACCTTCACCAAGTTGAACATCCATGTCATAGCTTTCTGTGATCCATCCTTTTTCGTAAGCTCTTGAAAATGCGGTACTGCTTTTGCCGAACATCATATCACTTGCTACTCTAAGTGCTGCTAACTTTAGTTCGCGATCTTTCTGATCGATAACAGAGTTCGCTTTGAAGCCCACTAACATACTGTCTTTGGCTATGGCTTTTGTAATAATCGATTTCGGTCTGACAATTCCGAAAGGCTCGTTTGGCATAATGAGTTTTGGGGTCGTTTTTCGTTTTATGAACGCTTCAGTCTGATTGGCTTCAACCAATTCAAACATATCAGTTGGCTCAACATCTCCAAAAATAAACATAGCCATATTGCTGGGATTATAAAAATACTCATAGCACTGCAATAACTGTTCCTTTGTGGTTGAACGAACTGAAGCTACAGTCCCTGCTATATCATCTTTCACAGGATGCTTATGATATAAGTTCTTCATCAAATTAGTACCCATTTGCCACTCTGGTTCATCTTCATACATCTTTATTTCTTGGATGATGACTTCCTTCTCTTTTTCAACACTTTTATCAGTAATCTGAGCATCGAGAACAAAGTTCATGAGTATTTTGAGTGCTTGGTCAAATTCTTCAACGGTTTCTATATGATATACTGTTGAACCATTGCTGGTATATGCATTGACGTTTGCGCCAATTTTTTCAAATTTTTCAAAGGTGCTCTCCAGTTCATCTTCAAAAATCTGATGTTCAAGAAAATGTGCAATACCTTCGGGCATTTCAACTCGTCCAAGGTTATTTACTTCAAACACATTGTTCATTCCACCATAATGAGTACCAAAAAATGCATATTTTTTGGCAAAATGTTTCTTGGGTAACACATAAACATCCAATCCTGATTCCAGTTTTTTATGAAAAATCGATTCGTCGATGTATTTGCAATAATCTTCATGTTCGAACCCCATACTATTTTTCTCCTTTCAAACGTACTATTGTGTCGAGTTCAAAATGCTTCGCCGCCATAATGAGGTCGTTTTTTTCAAGTGAGTTGATCCGCTCAATATATTCATCCAGATCAAGCTTTCCACCTGTCAAATATTGATTATAGTAATAATTGATATATGAATTTTGATAATCCGATAAAGATTGTAGATTTGAGATTAATGCCTTCTTCGCAATAGCAAGTTCATTGTCGGATATATCACCACGTTTTAACGCTTCCACCTGTTCAATGATCAAAGATTCCGCTTTTTCAAATTTATCAAAATCAACTCCAGCATAGATCATCAAAATGGATTTGAATTTGTCTGCTCTTGCGAATACAGTATAGCATAGTCCTTCTCTCTCTCTGACAACTTTAAACAGCTTTGAGCTGCCTCCATACCCAAGTACGATTGTTGCCATAAAAGCCGACAGATAGTCATCGCTTTCGTATGGAATATTGATTCTATAACCCATGGCAAGTTTGCCCTGAGCGATATCATGTGTTTCTTCAACCCGTTTTATTTTATCCGGATGATGTATAATGTTTTCTCTTGGTACAACATTCCGCTCACCCTCAAAAAAGTGAAGATTGTCCACAATTTCACTTTTCATGGTCTCAGGTTCGAAATCGCCTATGACGATCACGTCTACTGAAGAGGTCTTAAGTACCTTTTGATAATGTTCATACAGTGATTCTGGTGTAATTTTCCTAATGGCGTCCACGGTACCATACTCATGAATTCTGTAAGGTTCATGCTCACTCATGTTTTCTACACATAAACTGAGTGCCCATCCATCTTTATCATCTTTTCTCATCTCCACTTCTGAGATCAGACCCAATTTTTCGGCTTCAAACAGCTCGGGGTCGAAACCACCATTTACAATCTTAGGGCGATTTAACATCTGATCAAGGAATTGAATTGCCTGACCTGTTACACTCTCATCCCCGACATATTGGGCTCCCGGTATTTGCATTTTGATTTGAATCATTTGTTTTTCGCCATACTTGTGAACATCGGAAACTATAATCGCTCCATAAAGATTTTCCAGTGCACGACTCATCTCCTTTTGTGTGGGATAAACCGAGCTGACTTTGTCGATTACCCTTGACAATAATGCATTTAGAGAGACTTCATTATCATTTAATGGTCGCTTGATGTAAACGCCATACAATACCGTTTTAAACTTCTTAGATTTGACCAGGTGCAGATTGACACCGGGTGTCAGTTCATAATACTGCGTCATATCGATCATTTTGTCACATCCTCTTATTAGATTCAATTGCCTTTATACATTATAACTTATTTACATTGTGTTGTTAATGGTTTATAATTTAATGATGTGAATTGAGCACAATAATTGTTTATATAAAGGAAGGTTATTCATGAAATTAGGTATTGTAGGCTTGCCAAATGTAGGTAAGAGCACTCTTTTCAACGCTATCACCAAAGCTGGCGCTGAAAGTGCGAACTATCCATTTTGCACCATTGAGCCAAATGTAGGCGTCGTTGCAGTTCCCGATAAAAGGTTAAACGTACTTAGGGATATGTACGATTCTAAAAAAATTGTAAATACAGCTATTGAATTCTATGATATCGCAGGTCTCGTGAGAGGTGCATCCAAAGGCGAAGGTCTTGGCAATCAATTTTTGAGTCATATAAGAGAAGTAGCCGCCATCGTACACGTTGTCAGATGCTTTGAAGATGATAATGTCGTGCACGTGGAAGGAAAAATCGGACCTCTGGATGATATCGAAACCATCAACATCGAACTCATTTTAGCGGATTCTGAAATGCTTGAAAGAAGAATTGCAAAAACAATCAAACAAGCTAAATCAGACAAATCGGCTCTTGCAGAGCTTGGAATTCTTGAACGAATCAAATTAGTTCTCGACTCTGGACTCAATGTCAGAACAATGGAGCTTGAGCCTGAGGAACGCGATTTTGTAAAATCCCTCAATCTCTTATCCAATAAACCCATTATTTATTGCGCAAACGTTTCTGAAGAGGATGTGGCATCTGGTGAAGAAAATGATTATGTGAAACAAGTTCGTACTTTCGCCGAATCCGAGAACGCTGAAGTGGTTGTAATATGCGGTAAAGTCGAGCAAGAAATCGCTGAACTTGAAGATGAGGATCGTCAAGCGTTCCTTGAAGAACTTGGCCTCAAGGAATCAGGACTCGACCAATTGATCCGATCCAGTTATCACCTTCTTGACCTTATCAGTTTTCTGACCGCAGGACCTCAAGAAGTCAGAGCATGGGATATCAAAAGAGGCACAAAAGCACCTCAAGCTGGTGGTAAAATCCACTCGGATATCGAACGTGGCTTCATACGCGCTGAAACAATCGCTTTTGAGGACCTTAAAGCTTACGGAAACATGGCCGCAGCAAAAGATGTCGGTAAAGTAAGACTAGAAGGCAAGGAATATGTCATTCAAGACGGTGATGTGATTCTCTTCAGGTTTAACGTGTAATTAAATTCAAAGGAGTTGTTGCAATACTTATTTAACTGGTTTTGCACAACTCCTTTTATTATTATATGCGTAGATACAATAATTACGCAAAGCAGAAATATTGGGCGACATGAGCTGAGACGCTAATAAGAGGGGAATTGCAGCGAAACTGCAATTCCCCTCTTATTTTTTTATTGCATCATAATTTATTGATTGCTTCGAGCCTTATCGATACCGGTGGATGAGTATAATGCATCAGCACATAAACCTGATGTGGTGTCAGATTTGAAAAATTTTCCTGAGATAACATTTTTAGTGCACTGACCATATGAGAACGATCGATGTATTCGGCTGAAAACGTATCTGCGGCATACTCAGCCTTTCTGCTCAAAGCGTTAATTGGAATACTGAGTAGAAAGCTGAGAGGTTGAATGAATACAGAGAATAAAACGAGACTGAAACCGAAGTGTGCTCCACTAAGACCAAACGCAAGTGGCAAGGATTCACTTCCTAGCACAATTCCGAGCACTGTAATAAATAGTCCAAAGAATACGACTTGTCTAAGGAACATCTTTTGAACATCCTTATGGCTGGCATGACCAAGTTCATGTGCGAGGACAGCCATGACCTCATCCTCATTCAGTTTTTCAATCAATGTATCATATAAGACGACATCCCTCACTCTTCCCATACCGCTAAAAAACGCATTAAGTCTGGTGGAGCGACGCGAGGCATCCATAATAAAGATGGATTGAATTTCAAAACCGGTCTCTGAAGCAAGCTTCTGGATTCGATCTTTGAGAGAGCCTTCCTCCACTGGGGAAAGTTTGTTGAATAATTTTACGAAAAATCTGGTGTTCATCATAATCATAAGGACCATAACAATTGTGACTACAGCCCATGACAAAATTATAAAAATAAACATGCGCTCGATAAACATCAAATAGATTGCGTTGATCAAAGCCAATATTCCAGCACCAATCACTGCACCAACAATGAGTCCCTTGACTTGATCCATGACAAATGTCTTAAGTGTCATTTTATTGAATCCATATTTTTCTTCAATCACAAAGGTCTTATAGTAATCAAAAGGTAAAGATAAAATCATGTAAATCATAAAATAAAGCCCAATAAACGAAAGAGTTTGCAAAATTTCATTTTGAAACCACCCTGTGCTAATAGATTCAAATTTTGCGAATCCTCCAAGCAATAACATACTAGATAGGATCAACAAATTGAGACATTTTAGAATCATTCCAAATCTGAAATTTTCCATAAAATAACTTAACCAACGCTGATACTCAGAATCTTTATAAATATCTTTCACGTTATCTGGTAGTGGAGCATTCCTATTTCTATAATTCAAAATTGAAATTCCAATATCCATTAAAAACATTATGATTATGATACCAATCACTACAGTTTTCATTTGTTCCTCCATATTATCTTATTCTTTATTTATGATTATATCACCAAATGATCAAAACTCAAATTGTACTCTGGCTCAACCCTTGACGACATGTTATACTTAATCCAAAACGTCAATTGAGGTGCGTATGAATCGTGAACTCAGAGGATCAATTTACATAGCACTGGCTGGAATCAGCTGGAGCACTACAGGAATATTTGCTAAGAATTTACTGGAAAATGGGCTGACATCTATTGAAGTCAGTTTCATCAGATTGTTTTTGGGTGCGTTCTTCTTTTTTGTATACTTTATTTTGGGGAAAACACATCTATTTAAAATCGATAAAAAAGGACTGGTTCTGACTTTTTTCATGGGTGTCATCACTCAAGGTATTTTCAATCTGGTTTTCTTTTCGTCCGTCGATCTGATTGGTGTAATCAACGCAACCATATTGCTCTACCTTGCACCCCTTTTTTTGACCATCTTTTCAGTATCTATTTTCAAAGAAAAACTGACTGTTCTCAAAAGTGCAGGTGTTTTACTGTCGATCACAGGATCAATTTTGGCTCTTACAGGTGCGGTTTTTGACCTTCATGACCTTTCAATAATTGGTGTGGGTTATGGAGTTATGGCGGGATTGGGGTACGCCCTTGTCAGCGTCTTCGGAAAATTCGGACTACAAAAGTACCCTGCCAAAACATTGATATTCTACAATTCTTTATTTGGTATGGCTTTCATTTTGCCTCTTGTGGATATTGGAGACCTTGCCTTGAAAATCAACTCTCCCGTAATTGTATCTTGTAGTCTTGGACTTGGTATTTTTGCAGTTGTTCTCGCTTATCTTTTCTATTTTGAAGGCATTTCTTCTGGAATCGATTTGTCTAAAGTTGGCGTTTTAAGCATGGTTGAACTGATTTTTGCTGTCACGTTATCTGTTATCTTTGTAAATGAAACTCTAACCACAATTAAAGTGCTCGGACTCAGTCTTATTTTGGTGGCCATTTATTTGATCAACAAAAAAGTGAATAGAGCGCCCTCTATCCACTGATTCCTTAGATCACCTTTTGCTTTCGCAAACTATTAATTTTATTGTGTGTCTTTAGTGCAGCATATCCTATTCCCCCTCCGAGAAGAAATACAACGCCTGTCAAACTGTAGTATCCAATGCCAGCATTAAATTGACTCAAATTGTGGAGTTGTGAAAATCCAATGATAAATTCAAGTAAAGCGACAATCCCCATCATATTTCTGATTTTTTGATAAAGTTTAATTTGAGAATCCACATCCGTATAGAGCTCAAATGGGCCTTCACTTGCAGATTTCCTAAAAAAGACCCAGCGTCCCCAGGCACTTACAAATTCCGCACCCGTCTCCTCTACAAATTTTATGTATTCCAAAGATGATTTTGTCCCTGAAAAGCTATCCATAAGGTCGATTTTATAAATAAACTCATTCTCTTTGCATTTTTCAAAAGTATATACTCCGAAAAAGAAATTGTTCAGAGCCCATCCACTACTGACCATTTCATTGAGCCAAATTTCTTCCAGATCCTTGTCCAAGTACAGTTTAAAGATTTTCATATCCTATCCTCCATTATTTTTTTACTATTCCTAATTAACTCTTCTAGTCTTTCTGTTTCAAATTTCACCATTTCTTTTCCAGTACTTGTAATTATGTACTCCTTTTTTTTTCTTGATGCCACTTCTTCGCTATACAGCTTGATCCACCCCTTATCAAGCATGGTGTTGATTGCACCGTAAAGTGTTCCAGCACCTAATACCAATCTTCCATCTGTCATGAGTTGTACATCTTGTATGATTCCGTAACCATGGTTGGGTTTTCTGAGTGCAATCAAAATGTAAAATACACCTTCAGTCAATGGTAAATCCTTATGCATTATAAATCACCTCCTGATATATCGTTTGCCGATACATACAATATATCGCTTGCCGATACGTTTGTCAATAATATTTTTAAAAAAAATTACCAAACAATCAGTCAGATTGTTTGGTAATCCTATTCACTCGTCCGCTTTAACCATCGATTTATTTCCAATAAGGAAGATATCCATGGTAAAAAGTAACACACCAAAGATCATCAAGCGGTCACAATGTCAATTATGATTATTAAAATCCGCGTGTCTGTCCTTTGTAAGGTGGTTGTTTACCGATCATATACTCCTCTATCCCAGGTCCTCCGAGATTCTTAAGACGCCACATGCCATAGACATAACTGACTACCAATACGGAGATTGTAACCGGCCACCCAAGAAGTGTTTTCCATGCAAATAGCTGAGTCACATCCTCACGTAGTAGAAGAATCATCAACACTACAAATCGAAGTAAAAAGAAAAAGGACCAAAACAGAGTGACTTCCCTATATGCAGGTTTGACATCAGGTCTCCAGAACCATTCAAGTGACCATCCACGAGATAAATGACTCGCCCAGGCCGCTAACGGTTTCCCCACCAGCACACTAACGATTGAAATTATAAAAACAAAACCACTACTGATTATTCCAGGTAAAAAATAATTTGCCGCACTCCCTGAAAAATAAGAGAAACCTGAGGCCACAATGATGCCCGCCAGGCCTCCAAAAGCATACTGCCACTTTTGCTTGTAGAAAATTCTCAAACCACCCACAGCAATAGCTGATAAAGCAGAAACGATCAGGGCAGTACCAAGTCCCACACTACCATTTAAAATGACAAACAACAAAGGAGGCAAAATAGCATCCAGTGTCTTTCCAGAGATCACCGATTTGAGTTCTTCCATTATTTCCTTGCCGCGAGTCAAACTCTATCACCCAAAAAAAACTTTTGCATGTCTCCCTTGCATGTGAATAATTGTATCAAAACATACAGTGCCCCTGTAAAAAAGCCAAGCACCATCATCAATACAATCCAAATACCAGCGACAAGAATATTCCTTTCTCGAAATGCAATCCACATTGAAAACAATGTGAAACCAACATAAAGATCAACCATAGATACAATGCCCCATGGATTGGCAAGAATCTCACCACCATCTATAAAAAAATCACCTTTTGTAAATCCGAAAATGAGTACTCCAGTCATCGCCATTACCCCTAAAAGAGCCAGTAATTTTGCAATTCTCATAACATTTCCTCCATCCTATTTTTCAACTGCTTGATATCGCACTGTAATAGGATTCCAAATTGAATCCATGGTTGGTCACCGACATTATTGATCTGTTGAACACTTGACTTTCAGCAAGAGAGACTTCCAGTGAATCGTTATTGAGTTCCATAATCCATTTGTAAAAATCATCCATTTTGAGTCCCGCATTTATGCTTAATTTCAATATCAGTGATTTGACAAGTTCAATGATCATCGATTCATTGCTTTTGGGTTTTAAATGCTGAAGTGATTCTGCAACCTCAAGGGGTGCTCTGCTTAATTTTGAATTGAATTCATGCAAATAGAAATAAAGTCCTAAATTGTGAAGTCTGCCTGTCGATACATCGATGAACAGAAGATCTTTTTCAAGACCTGTTGACGTCAACCCCATGTATTTAAGTGCAGTCAAATCATAAAAAATTCCTTCACATATCTTTCTACAGGCTAAGGGCTTAAGATAGCCCGAAACTACTTCGAGTGTTACAATAGGTTCGATGCCCTTTTCTTTTTTTATGACTATATAACCATGTGTCTCAGTGTCAAATGAATCGATGATTTCGGGAATTGGAACTTTGAAGTAAGTGCCCTCCCCACTTTTGACAATTTTAATCGAATCCATAAAAATCTTGCGTTTGAGCTTTGTGATTTCAAGAAGAATATGTTCCTCAGATACGTACATGAACCCAAGTTCAATGATGACTCTCTTCAGATATTTGAAGCGCACACATTTCCCTGAATTTGTTTTAAGTTCGATGACACGTTTCCTTTTACTTCTCTTTATTTCCTCTTTATATTCGGAATAATCAACTTTTGCTTCTTTGATGCTATTTTTATCGTCATCGTCGAAACGTCTTCTGTCTCTATTAAGAATTCGCTCTTTTTCATAGAATTTATGATTTTTGATCAAAGACTGCCCCTCGTTATAAAGAGCGTTGATTTTACTCATTATAAATAGTGATTCCTTGACCTGAGAAATATCTGGATGCCAAATTTTGGCCAGTGCCCTATACTCCTTTTTAATGCCCCTTACAGTGAACAATTCAGAAGGCATATCACAGTGCATAATATAATGTTTGTCGTTGAATTTATCTATCCTTGCCATAAAAACCACCAGTCTATTGTAGTTCTATCATTATACATCCATGATTCCAGTCAATCAACCTATCATAAAAATTCTTTATTCTCCAAATACATCCTTTTCACTTATGATCTTGATTGTATGGCCTTTATCCCTCATTTCCAGTGCTTTTTTTACTTTGGCACCATAAGTACCGTAAGACCAACCGGGGTCACCTTCATTACCGACCAAAACATAATCCACAGCGCGAGTCACTGAAGGATGAATTTTCCCGCCATGCGCCAGGATAAAAAGTTCAACATCTGTCTTTGAACCAAAACTGAAATTACCGGTCATACAAAACAATTTGCCATCAATATTGATTGCATTGTAATCAGTGGTCTTTACGGGATCAACACATTCAAGAAAACAGACTCTCAAATCATCGCCCTCTTCAATTTTCGCCTTAACTTTTTTATATACAAGTTCCGAATCCAATTCTGTATGTCTCTCCATCCAGTCCTTCAAATACTTGATGGAAGCAATAGAAAAATCGCCAGAATGGATAATGGATTTTATAATCCCAAGAAACTCCTGCACTTTGATTGTACGATCCGTATACGTTCGATTGGGAGTGAAACTACTCGATGAACCTCTATGATTTGATAGATTGCTTTTGTAGATGGACACATCACTTTCTGAATACCCATAGCCAGTCATCATTTTAAGAAAAATGCCTTGGCAAGCCTTAGTATCGGACATTGCATTATGATGTTTCAACAGTTCCACTCCGAAAAAACTGCTGACCACATCCAAACTGTACTTTGGTGACTTGATTCTTTTTCTAGCCATGATCACAGTACAGCTGTACTTGATTTCAGGCATTTCAAGACCATAATGATGCATGACTTTGGAGAGTACGCCAAGATCAAATCTCGCATTATGCGCTACCACAACAGAATCAATGAAATATTTTTTGATTTCAGGCCAAATTTTATCAAAAGTCGGTTTCTCTCGCACCATATTTCTAGATACACCATGAAGCTCTACATTGAATGTATCGAAGTAAACCTCTGGATTCACAAGGAATTCCTGTTCAAAAACAATCTCATCATCGACCATATGAATGAGTCCAAATGCACAAATCTTATCATTGAAACGATTTGGCGTTTCCAGGTCAAAAAATGTAAAACGGTTGTACATGTCATTTCCCCCTAGTTTGATTCCTCGTCCGTGCTTTTCTTCCCAATCATGATCAGTATGACCCCCAAAATTAGCGCGATAAAACTAATCCCTATAGCAATCCATTTGATCATAGTAATATAAGGTATTATCTTTGCAAGCCATTCCAGTCTGGTAGGATAAGCCCAAAATATCAAAGTTGCACAAATATTTTCGATAAAATCAAATATCACACCTGCAATTGGGAGCATTGTCAGTCTGTTTATCGACAAAGTCCTTTGAATCCATCTCATCATCACATAGAGGAAAGCACCATACACAATAGGCCAGACGACGTCAAACGTCCATCTGATCAATATGTAAAAGTCCCTTCCCGATTCACCATAAGCTTCTGCCATATCAAATATCTTTTCTGACTGATAAAAGAATGAGGTGTCAGGTGAATCTGTGACACCTGTCACTTCACTCGTCAAAGAGGAGACATATGGCAATACAAGTGCTATGAACAATAAAAAAATCACAGTGACAATCACTCTCGTCTGCCATGTATCAATTCGTTTCATACCAGTCTCCTGCCAATATCTTTTTTATTCAAGCCATTATTTTTTATCTGATAGCGCCACCCCATCTCAGCTCCAATTTTATAGCCTATTCTAGGAAAATTTGGAGAAACAAAAATGTTTTCTCCCTCTGAACAGGTATTGATGTGGTTAGCAAGTTCATTGAGTGCAATTGAAAAATTCTTCTTAGGTCCTTGACCATCCGGAACTCCTGAAAGACTTTGAATCATACCTCCACCACCTACACCAAGACCTTGGCCCCACGATACTCCTACCTTATAGCACCAGTTCTTCACCAGCTCAATTGCAGGCAGTGCTTGATGTCCTTCAAAGAAGCCACAATTGACTATGGCGTAGACTGTCAAATCCGGTCGAGCATGTCTTTTGAGATATATTTCCATTTCATAAAGACAACTTAACAAATGAGATGGGATCCCATCCACATATAAAGGAAATGAAAATATTAGAATATCACTATCTAATATGGACTCCATTGACTCTTCAGGTACACTGGGTTTGTTGAGGCTATGTATATTCACGTGAAAACGACTGGATAACATCGGTTTTAGCTCATCCAACAAAGTCCCGGAAGAACTGCTAAGAGGTTTGGGGCTTCCACTGATCAAGCTGACTTTTATTGGTTTCATAGGATACCTCCATCAATTTCCTCGACTGATTTTACAAACTGTATGCCTTTGATACTACTGATCATGTTGATGCTGTTGGCAATGACCAATTTGTTTGCAGTTGCTTTTTCGTCATCTGTGATGTCATCACCATAAAACCAGACAGAGGTTTCAAATGTGTGATTGTATCTTTTTTTATGATGCATTTCATTGTTCCTTGTTTCAAAGTAGGGATGTATGTATGAGATGCTTCTATCCAAAACGTTTTTTACAAATGGACTGTATCCGCCATAATAACATTTGCTTATGATAATCACTTCATCTGATTTTGCAAGCCATTCGCCCATATCACCATAATGGTCACGAATCACGCAAGCACCTGGAGTCTTGACCCAGCATCCGAAACAGCCAATACAATTTTTGATGGTACCATCATTTGAAACAACTCTACAGGAGTCTGGCAGATCTGGTAGCAATCGTTCGAACTCAATTTTATCCAAATCATGTATGATCAGTTTCATTATTACCCTCCTCAATCACTAGGTGTACTTTCCAGTTTTCATGGCCAGCCTCTTTGATTGTCTTAATCAAATCAACACCATATTTCCCGAGACTTCCAATCATTGCATCATAATTATTAACATGCACTTCAACCGGTTCTGACCAAGTGCTGAGCAGGTCGTAAAGTGCATCCAAATTGGCACCATAGTAATCAGGAAACTGAAATCCCTCCTTGAGATGCATGTGTGCCTCTTCTTTTGTAAACATTTTGAGTCCATCCAGGACTAAATAATTCATGTTATTCCTCCCCATACAATTGTTCAAATGTCTCATAATGGTCAGCAGTGTAAAAGATTAGACCGTCATTAGAAAATACTATTCTTTCAGCTCCCCTGTAACCGCCTTCATAATTGATATCGCATTCATAATACTCTCTTCCACTTTGAGCTGGTAACAACCCTTCTCGGTTACCGAACCGATCGCCACCAATGCTCTTCCCTTCAGCAACCTCCCATAAATTCCCCTCACTTGATTCCCATCCAAGTTCTGTTGCTTCAGACTTGGTTATGAAGTTGGGTGGGAGTTCACCAAACTCGTTAAGATATGCCGCGACTTCATCCTTTGAAGTATGACTGCCATCTTTTTGAATGCCTGTCTGTGATATTTCTTCAGGCGATTCGTTTGCGATTAAAGGTTCATCAACCATAGTGAGATTAGGAAATATAAATACTGCAAATGCCAATAAAATAAGAATTGGTACAATATATTTTCTCATTATAAAACCTCCAATTTATCCCTTAACGACTGCAATTGATTTTAATTTTTTGATCGGATCAATCAAATCTCTTTCATTTTCAATCACTTGGTCGATATCTTTATATGCAAGACGTGCTTCCTCGCCGATATCCGCTTTTTTTACTTTTCCAATAACCACTCCCTGAGCCTTCAAATCCTCAACCGTCGCTACTACTGAAAATTTATCTTTGGCTTCCTTACGGCTCATGAGTCGACCTGCACCATGAGAGCTGGACTCAAAGCTTAAAGGGTTTCCTTTTCCCCTCACTATATAAGAATAAGATCCCATTGCACCGGGTATAATCCCAAGTTCGCCTTCATGCGCGCTTATGGCACCTTTCCTGTGAACCCACACCATCTTATTGTAATGTAGTTCGTAAGAAGCGTAGTTGTGATGGCAATCAAGAGCCGCTGTCATTTGGATTTCACCAAAATTCACATATTGTTTGAAAAGATTGCGTATGGTCTGTGTGACTACTGTCATCATATTGGTCCTATTCTCTTTAGCAAACTCCATCGCAAAACTCATCCAGCGGATATATTCCTTTCCCAGTTCACTGCTCGCATCCAAATAGGACAAATTCCATGCTTTGGGTATAGTCAGACCATTCATAGTATTGGATTCTTTTGCAAGTGCATTGAACGTATTACAAATTTTGAGTCCAAGATTTCTCGATCCAGAATGGACCATGATTCCCAGGTCCCCATCATCATCAATTTGCAGTTCTATGAAATGATTGCCCCCGCCAAGTGTCCCTACTTGCATGGTTGCTGAATCAAGTTCTTTGAGTAACTCCTTAGGTGTATATCTCGATGGATTGTCTTTTAAATCCACTCTAAAAGTGTCTGCTGCGATACACTTATGTTTAAATTTATGATGACTGAAACCGGTTGGAACCGCTCTAAGTATTTCTGATACGATAATTTCAATTAGCCTTCCTTCAGGTGTGTTAACTTTATTCAGTTCGGCTACAGGAATATTCGTCATGACAAACTGCATCCCACAGCCAATGTCCACTCCAACTGCATTTGGGATGACCACGTTTTCAGTGGCAATCACCCCACCTATTGGCATACCGAAACCAGGGTGAGTGTCAGGCATAAGAGCCACCCACTTGTGAATGAAATCCAAATTGGCTAGATTCTGAGCCTGTTTAAGACATTCCGGCTCAAGTTCGGATTCATCCTCTAGCCATACCTTGATTGGCCATTTTTGTTTTTCCCTATCGAAGATGTTGAACATATGATCCCCCTATTACTATTATACGATATTGATAACCAGATTCAAGCTCAACAAAAAGTTGGAATGACCAGAGCATCAGCCCTGGTCTTTCCAGACTGTAGACAAACGTCCAAATCCATCGTTACTGGATAAAATCCAGTTCAGTTACGACACTATAGGTCGCGCCTTCACTAAATTTTATCCGCGCCTTGACTTTGAACGTTTACTACAGTCTACAGTTTGATGACTTTGTCATCAAACTGGAATGACCAGAGCATCAGCTCTGGTCATTCTTCTTTTGCTTATATTTGGTTTTGAATTTATACATTCTCTGATCGGCAATCTTGAATAGAGTTTCCAGTTCGGTGCCATCTTCTCCAAATGTTGAAATACCAAAACTGAATGAAAAATTGATGAGATGCTGATCAATCTTAACCGGGTGCCCATCAAGTTCAGATAAGAACCTGTTGAGTCTTCTTGACAACTGGATTCTGGTCGTACCAAAGAACAATCCAACAAACTCATCGCCACCATATCTTGAGATTACATCGCTTTTTCTCATGAAATGGGAACAATAATCCGCATAGGTCTTTATCACCAGATCTCCAGCTATGTGACCGTATACATCGTTGATTTTTTTCAGATCGTTCATGTCAAACAAAACCAATTGAAATGGCTCATCATAACGAAGCGCCTTCTCTCTCTGATGTTTGAATATTTCTTCAAAATGGCTTCTGTTGAATAGTCCGGTCAAACTATCAAATCTGGATAGGTATACTTTCTCTTGGTAAAGCAAATGATTGGCAATTGCAATTTCTACATTGTTTCTGACAAATTCCATCAATTTGAGATCGTCACTATTGAATCCGTTGACCCTGACGGAATCTACATTTACAGTTCCAAAGAATTCAT
>JAGXHV010000046.1 GCA_024636005.1 Bacillota bacterium | reverse complement strand
GCCCAGTGAGTCTCTTCCATGTCATTAAAATCGGCTTTTACTTCAGCGAACGATGTGCCCGATATTAGTAAGGTTAAAACTGCAAAAACAATACCTAATTTTCTCATATTCAGCTCCTTCTCGCTGAACCGCCATTTGGGTACCAGGTACCCAAATGGCGGTTCATGTGTTATATAGTTAATTAACATTATATAATCATAACATTTATTTACATATTTTTACAATACTTTTGTTTGAATTCATATCATCAAAATGATAGAATGAATTGAAATAACTATTAAAGTGAGGGATTACAATGACCATAAAACGAATAGAAGACTACAGTCACATTTTTGAAAATGAGACCATCGCAAAATTGTTGATGCTATGCATGATCAATCCGACATACGGCAAGGTACAAAACATAGCACAATCAGTTTATGCCAAGAATCAAGGCCGTTTCTATGTATGCGAAAAAGACGATGCCATTATCGGTATCGCAGGAGGTTCACAAATCAACAACGACCAATTTATTCTCAGACATATGGCTGTGTCCCCGGATCAGAAGCGAACTGGAATAGGCAGAAAATTAATGTCCGCACTTATTGAAGATGGTCATTACGATTCCATAGCACTTGAGTGTGATTATAAATCCGTGAAATTCTTCAAAAATTTTGGTTTCAAATGTGTCAGCGATATCGACCCTATACTGGAAATGAAACGTTACAACTGTTTACTTGATGTCAAAAAATGGAGAGCAACCAACTCATGAGCAACAAAAATTTCGACTCACTGATGGCCTTGTTCGACGCATCGAGCGAAGGGCTCTGGGAAATGTCACCAAGTGGTGAAATGTCCTTCTACAATAAGAATTTTTATAAGAATTTTAGTATAGACCTTGAGAATTCAAACCTCGATGAATGGATTGAACTGATTCATCCTGCAGACAAAGCCAAATTCGGAGAAAATGTCGAGCATCAGATCGGTACTGGCACGGTCATGTTTGTGAGTGAATATAGGGTTATGAATCGTAAAAATCAATATGTGTGGATTGAAGCCAAAGGTGTCACTAAATATGATGAAACTGGCGAATATCTTTATATGGTTGGAGCACATCAAGATATAACCGCTAGAAAAATTGACGAAATTCGAATATTCGATTTGGCGTTTAAGGACAAAATGACAGGACTTTTCAACAGATCCAAGCTCAATGAAACTCTTACCGACCATCCTGACGAATTTATCGTCACTTCCATTGGATTTAATCAAATGGAAGTCATTAATGAAATTTATGGTCATGTCGTATCAGCTCGGATTCTTCAAATCGTAGCCG
This sequence comes from Bacillota bacterium, assembly GCA_024636005.1. Classification (GTDB taxonomy): domain Bacteria; phylum Bacillota; class Clostridia; order Peptostreptococcales; family Acidaminobacteraceae; genus Fusibacter_D. Next base: position 28,779 of record JAGXHV010000046.1, on the reverse strand, counting down.
AAGTGCTGAACGAAACATTCAAACAGAGTCATCTGCTGTTCAAAATGGAGTACTATGATTTTGCCATTCTCTTTCACAAAAGAATGTCCAATGAGTTCATAAAGGCTTCCATCGACAGTTGTATCAAATCCATAAAACGCAAGACGGAACAACTCATAAAAGGCATCGAATTACAGGTTTATGCCGGCTTGTCCGACAGAACAGGTGATTATGACTCGGCAAAACTCGCCATGTCCTATGCCAAGAAAAACAAAATAGAAAATTGCATCCTTTACAACGATGAAATTCGTTATGACGTCAATAGAACCAACTTCATAGAAACTGAAATGCATAGTGCTTTGAGCGCAGGTGAATTTGAAATGGTCTTTCAACCCATATTGGATTCTCGTACTGGTGAAGTAAGCTGTTTGGAAGCTTTGATGCGTTGGCACAATAACGAGTATGGTGATATTTATCCGGATGAATTCATACCCATTGCAGAGCATACGATGAATATCATTGATCTTGGATTTTTTTCGGTGCTTGAGTCTCTAAAGGCATTTGATACTATAACAAACAAGGTGGGCAAACGTATCCCAGTATCTGTAAACGCCTCTGTTTTACAACTTCTTGATCCTAATTTCATTGGAAAGTTGACTGAACTTGTCAGGGTCTTCGACATTGAAAACCATGAATTGGTCATTGAAGTCACTGAGTCCATCACCCTTGAAAAAAACAAAGTAGCAAAAGACACACTTGAAAATTTGATTGCAAATGGTTTTATCATCTCACTGGATGATTTCGGCAAAGGATATTCCTCGCTCAATATTCTTTTTACACTGGATTGCGGAAAACTCAAATTGGACAAGCAGATCATATGGCTGGCTTCAAGCGATCCAGAAATCGAATCTTTTTTAAGTGCACTCACTGTACTATGCCATTCGAAGGATATCAAGGTCGTGGCAGAAGGCATAGAAACTGCTGAAATGTCATCCATGGCGAAAAGAATCGGGATTGATTATGAACAAGGCTATTTTTATTCTAAACCATTGTCACTATCTGATCTCATTATATTCTTGACATCCACATAAAAATTGCATACAATTTAATTGTATATTTCAAGTATGTTGAATGGAGTTTAATATGAATGACAAGTACGATTCATTACTACTCAAAAATCAGCTGTGTTTTCCACTTTATGCGGTTTCCAAAGACATCATAAGTATGTACAAACCTTTTTTGGACCCTATTGGTCTAACCTACACTCAGTACATTACCATGATGGTTCTTTGGGAGCATGACGATGTTATGGTCAAGACACTCGGCGAAAGGCTTTTTCTCGATTCGGGGACTCTGACACCGGTACTTAAGAAACTGGAAGCGCAAAACTACATCACAAGAAAACGTGGCACAGAAAATGAACGCAACGTTTACATTAAACTCACTCCAGAAGGTATCGCTCTAAGGGACAAAGCTCTGGAAGTTCCTAAGAAGATTGTCCAGTGTCTGGACATTAGTCCGGAAGACGCAAAGACACTATATGAGATTCTATATAAGGTTTTAGACTAAAAAAGCCAAGAGTGCGAGCACTCTTGGCTTTTTTGTTTATTTGAGAATCTTTTTAACCCAGTGAAGACGATTCTTGTAAGGTGGATAAATCATTTTCACGTCATATTTTGATGACTTTTTCAAAATGCTTTTCTCGTGGGAAAATGTCTTGTAGCTGAATTCACCATGATAGGATCCCATTCCTGACGCTCCCACACCTCCGAAAGGCATATACGGTGAACCCACTTGGGAAACTGTATCATTAATTGCAGCGCCACCATAAGATAGACTTTCAAGCAAATGTTCCTGAACCACTACGCTTTCTGAAAAAACATATAAGGCAAGAGGCTTAGATTTTGAGGAGATTATATCGATAATCTCTTCCAAATGCGTGTAGGTGAGAATTGGTAAAATCGGTCCAAATATCTCTTGAGACATAATTGCATCGTTCCAATTCACATCCTTCATGACTGTAGGCGCCATGTAGCATCCTTCTATGTCATACTGTCCACCCATGATGACCTTTCCATGATCTATAAGCCCTGCAAGTCGTTTTACGGTTGCTTGATTTATGATGCGTCCATAATCCGGGCTGTTTTGAGGCAACACGCCATAAAATTCAATGATATATTTGATGACAGCATCCATGAACTCATCTGCTTTGGATTCGTGCACATATACATAATCCGGAGCAACACAAGACTGACCTGCGTTTAAATACTTACCCCAAGCAATTCTTTTGGCTGCGGTTTCAATCACAGCATCTTCATGAACTACAGCTGGACTCTTTCCACCAAGTTCAAGTGTTACTGGTACCAAATGCTCTGCAGCCGCTCTCATGACAACTTTTCCAGTCGACTCACTTCCAGTGAAGAAAATATAATCAAATGGCGAATGTATGAGTTCAGTGACCACTTCCCTACCACCGGTGACCACAGTGATATAATTCTCATCGAATACCTCAATCATCATTTTCTTAATGATTGCCTCTGTGTAAGGCGTTTGATTGGATGGTTTGAGCACAACTGTATTTCCAGCCGCAATTGCACCGATGAGTGGTTCAATCATCAACTGAAATGGATAATTGAAGGGAGCGATAATCAAAACAGTACCATAAGGCTCATTTTTTACCACTGCTTTTGAGAAAGGTAGATGAAGCGGTGTTTTAACACTTCGTTCAGTGGTCCAGTCCTCAAGGTGTTTGAGTGCATAAGTGATACTTTCAAGGACGTAGCCTACTTCGTGCGCATAAGCTTCAAACTCAGATTTCTTTAGATCTTTGAACAATGCTTCCATCACTTCGTTTTCATATTTTTGAATGACTGCTCTAAGAGTCTCCAGTTGATTGATCCTATAGTTTAAGGATTTCGTCACCCCGGACTTATATAATATTTTGTGCCTTCTTAAAATCTCGTTAACCATCTTCAACCTCCATTGACTTGATTTTTCGGTTCACCATTCAGGTACATTTTCACGTTATCGACTGCTGTGTCAAGCAATCTCTTTCTGGATTCATGAGGAGCCCAGGCGATATGTGGGGTAACATTGCAATTCTCTTGATCAAAAAGAGGATTGTGTTCAGACGGTGGCTCCTTAGCCAAAACATCCAGTCCCGCAGCAAATATTTTCCCGGACTTTAGTCCTTTGAGCAAAGCTTCCTCATCGATCAATGGCCCTCTTGACGTGTTGATGATAATGACCCCAGATTTCATTTTTGATATGGCCTCGGCATTTATGATTCCTCTTGTCTCAGGAGTCAAAGGACAATGCAGGCTGATGACATCCGAGTCCTTAACCAAAGTATCAAAAGAAACGAATTTCAACATTGGTGTTTCACGAGACACATCAGGTCTTGGGGTGAATACGTTGACCCTCATGCCAAATGCATTGGCAATTTTAGCGGTCTCCATCCCGATACGACCTGCGCCAATGATTCCCATCACTTTTTCTGAGAGTTCAATCAAAGGCCTCTCCCAATAGCAAAAGTCTTCCCTTCTGTTCCATCTGCCTTCTTTCACCGACTGAGCATGTAAAGGAATATGATGACAGATTTCAAGCAAATGGGCAAATACAAATTGTGCCACAGCCATTGTCCCATATGTTGGTACATTTGTGACGACGATGCCGTGTCTCCTCGCCTCATTCACATCTACTATATTGTAACCGGTCGCCAAAACACCTATATATTTGAGTTTGGGCAATTGCTCAAACTGTTCTTTTTTTAAATGAATCTTATTGGTCAATATCAGGTCTGCCTCTTTTGCTCTTTCAATGACTTCATCTCTTGAAGTCCGGTCATGAACCGTTACATCACCTAGTGCTTCCAAACCGCTCCATGACAAATCACCTGGATTTAGTGCAAATCCATCCAAAACCACTATTTTCATCTGGCAACCTACTTTCTTTTCTGATCTATTTCCATCCAATCTATAAGCCTTTCAATGGCCGCATTTAAGTATTTCCATTTATTATCCAGTATTTTTGAATAGGGTACTGTGCCTTTAGAAGCTTCAAAAATAACGTTGAAAGGCGTATCCATTTCAATTGGAAGAGCATTATGCCCAACAAAAGCAATGACTTTCGGACATTTTTTGTGAATGTTGTTCTTATGATAATTCTTGACTGCTTTTGCAACACCATAAGGCACTTTCCCATATGAGGACTGTTCATCTAATTTGCCTTCACCTGTGATCACATAATCCATATCTTCAACCATTTCATCAAAATGAACCGCTTCAAGAACAGTTTCAAGACCGGACTGAAGACTGGCACCAAAAAAAACATAAAGTCCACCAGCTAGTCCGCCAGCAGCTCCGCTGCCAGGCACCAAATTGAGATCAATACCGTCTCGTTTGAAAATTATGGTGTTGAATTTTTCGTGGGCTTCTTCAAATTGATTGATGAGTTCCCCAACAATACCCTTTTGGCTTCCATAAACACGTGTAGCACCGTCTGGTCCTGTGAGTGGATTTTGAACATCACAGAGCACTTTGATTACCGTCTCTCTGAGTCTTGGATCAAGGTTTGAATCATCATATCGATCCACCTTGAAAACTGAATCTCCCCTAGGTGGCAAAACATTTCCGAGAGCGTCATAAAAAACGACCCCAAGTGCTTGCGCCATACCCATACCAACATCATTGGTCGCGCTTCCGCCCACACCAATAATAATTTCCTCGACTCCTTCATCGAGCGCAGCCTTGATCATTTCTCCAGTACCGAAGGTCGTTGCCAGGCATGGGTCGAGTTCATCTTGAGCAAGTCTCAAGATGCCAGAGGCTTGGGCCATTTCAATATAAGCGGTATTTTCATTAATGCCTATGACCGCATCAATAGCCCTAAGATACGGATCTGTGACTTTCACATTCCTTTCGGAACCTCCTGTTGCCTGTAATAATGCTTCCACGGTACCTTCTCCACCATCCGCGACTGTCAGGTTGGTGACCTGTGCATCAGTGAATCTTTCTTTGATTGCTTGTTCTAGTGCCGCATTGACTTCAAACGAGGTAAAAGTTCCCTTAAATGTGTCCGAGACAACTATTGCTTTCATAGATTAAACCTCCACCCATATTTTAAAAAAGCAAGGGTCAAAAACACCCTTGCTCTTATCATACCCGTATTTTAGAATTTATATCAGTTGTCCACTGGCAATACAACAAGCGCTCTGGAACCTATGCTCTCATAACTTTCAAAAAGTGAGTTCACGTCATACATGACGTTGCCTTTAAGGGGATCCATCACACTGAACTGATCACCGTTGATTCCACTGATTGCTACACTGTGCAGATTCAGTAGCGCTGGATATTCTTCTCCAGAATCATCCAAAAGCCAACTATAATTAAAATTCGGAGCCCCTAAATCGAGAGTGACCCATATGACAACCGGCACACCTTGTTCCACATAATCTATGATGGTCTCTCTGGAACTTCCAGTCAAATCTGTAATGGCATGTTCGCCACCCACAGATTTGATATAATCATTGCCTGCTTTGGCAGTCGGACCTGCAAATACATAGAAACCACTACCATCTCGAGGATTACCAGAGAACGCTTCATCAGGATGTGGACCATACAATTTGCCATCTTTTCGATAAAATGGTTTCATAGGTAAAAATTTATCTGATAGTGTAACTTTATCAATAGGATACCCATAATAATTGAGCACAGTAGTCAGTGAAGTAATTTCGCATCCATTGGGGAGCTCGGGTTTTTGAAAAATCAATTCAACCGGTACAAAGGACTCTATAATCTTGATGTTGCCATTTGTGTCTTTGTCATAATTCTTGACTTGTTCCTCTACTCTTTGATCAAATTTGATTTCTGTAATCGGTGCTTTCATCTCGAGAACGATAGTCTCATCTGAAACCTCATAGGGGAAAGCCGTTGACACTTGTTTAATTTCATATGCGCGTTTATACTTGAGGGGCATTGATTTTGCTGTCCCGTCCGAATTGGTGACCACCTGTTCCATTACTTCACCAGTCACCGCATTCTTGATTTCAAAAGTCATGTTTTCAACGCCCCACGATTTAAGAGCATCACTTGCGACAATCTCAATCGAGCCTTCTTTGACTTTACCAGTAATCAGACTCATCAGCTCATCCACAGTACTTCTGACAAGACCACGATCCACCGACTCATCCACTTTTTCAATGACTCTTGGGTCATCAGGTCTTATACCTATATCTTCAGGTATGCCACTTTTCAAGAGGCCTATTTTTACCAAGACTCCACTATTAAAGATCATCACTCCCAATAATACGACTAGCAATACAATCATTATGGGTTTGATTGGGAATTTATTTTGTCTTCTCATTATTCTCTCCTAATTAATATGCTTTTCGTTCACGAAATAAACGTCGTACCATGTCAAAAACACAAATACAGTCCAAATATATCTCGCATGATTTGCTTTGTTCTGAAAATGTTCGTCCAAATAGGACATCAATTGATCCGTGTGGAAAAATGTATTTGCAGTATCCGATGTGAATTTGATTTTTATTCGATTGTAATTGTCCTGTGTTCTGAACCAATGCCTGATTGGCACTGGAAATCCTACTTTAGGTCGATTTGCCCACTCCTCAGGTAAAATCTCACCAGCAGCTTTTCTTAAAGCATATTTGGTGTCCACCTTGTTGACACGTTGCAGCTTTGGAAGGGACGATGCGACCTTGATGACTTCCTTGTCTAGAAAAGGGACTCTGAGTTCAATGGAGTGCGCCATGCTCATCTTATCGGCTTTAAGTAAAATATCACCTGGCAACCATAGGTTAAGGTCAAGAAACTGCATTTTGGTGAGCTCATCGTGATTCTTGACCTCACTATATACAGGATCAGTGATGGACTTTACATCTGGACCGTTTTTGTACGGTGTTTTCAGAATCTTGAGTGCATCACTTTCTTCGAACACTTTTGCCTGACCGATGAATTTTTCTTCAATCGGTGTGGCGGCTTTGATCATAAAATTGCTGATTCTGCCTTCTGGAAGCTTATGGGCGAACTTACCAAGTGATTTTCTTATGCCAAGTGGGATTTTAGAGTACGTTTCATATACTGGAGAATTCTGATACCAAGCATAGCCTCCAAACAACTCATCTGCACCTTCTCCAGAGAGCACCACTGTCACATGTTTGCTGGCCAGTTCAGCTAAAAAATAAAGTGGAACAACTGATGGATTGGATTGAGGTTCATCCATGTGATACATGATTTCGGGCAGTGCATCAAAACATTCTTCCGCTGTGATCAGTTTCTTGTGATTTTCAATTCCAAGTTGTTCTGACAAAGCTTCCGCCAAGTCGGTCTCGTTGTACATGTCTTCATAATCTGAAAACCCGACAGAAAAAGTCTTATTCGGTTTGAGTAATGCTGTGATGTAACTGGAATCCACCCCACCAGATAAGAACGCACCCACTTTGACATCACTGATTTTGTGATACTCAACAGACGATGTCATCACATTCTTGATTTGCTCGACATTGCTCTTCAAATCATTGGTGTTGATTTCGTAAGTGTTGTGCCAGTATGGTTTGATTTCAATCTCACCGGCTTTGATGCACATGTAATGCGCAGGCTTCAGTTTATAGACTCCACTGAAAAACGTCTCATCGAGTACTGAATATTGAAAAGTCAAATAAGGCTTCAAAGCCTGATCATTAAAAGTCTTAATGAACGATGGATGCTTTAAAAACGATTTGATCTCAGAACCGAAAATAAACGTTCCGTCTGAAGTGTTTTCAGTATAGTACAAAGGTTTGATCCCAAAAAAGTCCCTTGCAATGAAAAGAGTCTTTTGTGCTTTGTCCCAAATGGCAAATGCAAACATGCCTCTCAACTTTCCAAGAATCTCCATACCGTAAGCTTTATATCCGTTAAGCAAAACCTCGCTGTCCGAATGGCTCTTGAAATGAAACCCCTTTGCCAACAAGTCTTTCTTTATTTCTTCAAAATTATATATTTCACCATTGAATACCATGACATGATTTTCATCCTCACTGACCATCGGTTGCCGAGCATCATCTGATAAATCGATGATACTCAAACGTCTGAAACCAAGAGAGACATGTTCGTCAACATATTGACCATCACTATCAGGTCCCCTATGATGAATCGCTTCAGTCATTGCACTCAATATTTTTTCTCTGTCTTGTAGTTTAGGATTATTCGTAAATCCTACAAATCCACACATTAACTAGTCCTTTCTATAAAAAGTCGGTTGAAATACCGCAGACTCTTGTACGAAGCGGTACTAGTACCTTTGCCTTGTCCACTCCTGGAATAAGTTCAAGCAGTTGGTGCAAAGCCACTTCTGCTCCAAAATCCATCCCTTGGCAACCAGCTAATAGCACCAAATCGTCATGTTCCGCTTTTGATAGACCATCTGCAATTGCCTCTGCAAGACCATCATGTAAATGAACTTTGAGTTCGGCATCGTTCATAACCTCTAAAAAGACATTGACTTCTTCATCAGTAACAAGGTCTTTGGAAGTTGTATGTTTGACACTTTTAGTAGCAATCACCTCGCTGAATCCAAGGATCTTTGACCATTTTGCGATTGCTTCAGCATTTTCTCTATTGACAATCGGACCTCGATTGCCCCTAATGGCATATACCAGTTGCAAATTATTGTACTTCATGTAATCCAGTGTTCGAAGTGTCACATCGATATTGCCCGCATTGGCAAAATGGTCATCAATAATGATGAAATCACCTTCATAGATGAATTCAAATCTTCTCTCAACACCTCTGAATTGCTTAAGTCCCTTTTGAATCGCATCCACCGGCGCACCTGCCGCAAGACTAATTGCTACAGCCGCCAGTGCATTATAAACCGAATGAAGTCCTGGCACAGCAAGCTCAACATCAAATTCCATTTTTGAACAATGGACCTCCCCAACTGTAAATGATTTTGCAACGACGACAGTAAATCTGCCTCTCCCTGTTGTTAAATCGAGGTCTTTGCATAAGATGTGACCAGAATGCTCTTTTAATCCATAAGTTATGACCTGCGCTTTAGTTTCCGTGATTAATGAGGAAGCATAAGGACAGTCCATGTTTAAAATAGCTGTGCTGTTTTCACTGACATTTCTGATCAGACTTGATTTTGCACTGAAATACTCTTCAAATGATCCATGCATATCTATGTGTTCTCGGCTTAAATTGTTGAATGCGACGATATCATAATCCACACCATAGACACGATTGAGTTCAAGTGCCGAAGAGGAAACTTCCATAGTGACATGTGTCACAGCGTTGTCGACCATTTCAGCCAAATACCCCTGCAAATCCAAGGATTCAGGGGTGGTTAAATCCGCAGCTATATGATGGTCATGATTTTTGATCATGACCGTTCCAATCAATCCGGTTCTAAGACCCATTGCCTCAAATATGGAGTTCGTCATATAGGAGGTGGTCGTTTTTCCATTGGTCGCTGTAATACCAATCATCTTCATTTTTCTAGACGGCCAATCATAGAGTGCACTGCCCATTGCGGCAAGTGCTATCCTTGCATCTTTGACACGATATTGGGGAATCTCTACATCATATTGATAATCTTCCACTACAGCCGCAACAGCGCCATTTTCAACTGCCTGTTTCAGATACTTGTGACCATCGGTCAAATATCCCTTAATGCACACAAATACATTTCCGGCTGTCACCTTCCCGGAATGGTAGGCTACTCCTGAAATTTCAAGTGCCATGGCGTTTTTATCATCTATGACATCTATGCCCTTCATGAGTTCATTGATCTTCATGTTTACACACCTTTCTATATTAATGTTTGAACAATTTGTTCTTTGCCTTATGAATCAAAATTCCCCAAAATACCAATCCTGGTTTTGGGTCGCTAATACTCCATACGGCAAATGCCTTCGGTTTCAGATACGATTTCAAAACTTCTCCAATTTTCAGTTGACCAGTTTTCAGATAATCCCTGACCGCCAATAGGTCTTCAAAAGCATACCAAAAAACACGGTTCGTATCTACAGTCACCGCTTTCGGTGGTAGAGGAGAACCGGTGAGTTCACAATAATCAATATAAGGAAAATTGAGACCAACTTTGTGAAGTAGGCTGTTGAGGTTTGTCGTTCTGACATTGATCTCTATCAGATAGAATTCTCCTGTCTCAGCATCCTTTTTAAACTCGATTTCTCCAAATCCTTTATATCTTATGGCCTCTAAAAATTTAGATCCTATTTCATGCAGTACCGGAACATTTTTTTGACCAGTATAGACAGAAGCACCAAAATTAATAGGATATTGCCTGTACTTTTGGCAAGTTGTGTAATGTGTCACTCTAGAATTTTGATTCAAGTAGGCATCATAGGTATGCATGTGATCATCAAATCCAGGTATGATGCGCTGAACAATAACTTCAAGATTGGCTTCATTTGATTTTTCAATGGCCGACTTAAGCTCTTCAACATTGTTTGCAAGGAATATCTTTTTTCTGAAGTGATTGACAAAGGCAACTGAATCCACAGGTTTAACAATACATGGATAGTGAATCTCCTCATCAATTTTCTCATAAAAATCAGCATCACCGACTCGAACCGTCTCTGGTACCAAGACGCCATTTTCCTGCGCGATTCTATGAAGTATATCCTTATTCATCAATCGTGTCCAAAGCCCTTGCTCTTGCTGTGAAATCAAATAATGCTCTCTTAATAGATCCAGATGAGCGTCAACCACCTCTACATAAGAATCATGGCATGGATACAAAACCGGTTTGACTTCCTGTTTCTGCGCATAATCGATCAAATAGTCAATAAATGCCTCGGTTTCATTTTTATAATGAGGGGTAACATATTTTTCTAAGCAATATTTCGACTCTGAACCATAAGCTCCATCTCGTGAGTAATCCATGGCTACTGTCTTGACACCATTTTCTCCAAGGCATCTCAATACACTTAATCCGATATAATAATTCGATCCCAAAATAACAGCTTTATTTTTCATGATTTTCCTTTCGACACTAGTAAAAATCTATATGTATATATTGTCATAGACCTGTAGGGTTTGCAAGACTTTTATCTATTAAGCCTTTCAATTTCATGCTAAAATAATAATTGAAAGAAGGTGAATTTATGAATCACAATCCACTTGCGATGTTTCAAACACAGCATGAGGATGGAACAGTCACTTGCACCCTTTGCCCCCACTATTGTCATCTGAAAGAGTCTGAACCCGGAAAATGCCGTACGAGATCTAATGAAGGTGGAAAACTGCTCATCAACAATTATGGGAAAGTGGTGTCCTATGCCTATGACCCAATAGAAAAAAAACCACTCAATCGCTTTTATCCTGGGCAAACTATTTTTTCAATAGGTACCTCAGGTTGCAACTTTGACTGCGATTTTTGTCAAAATCATGATCTGGTTCATTTTAGTGGCAATTCATCTACAGTATCCGATGAAACCATTCTAAGGATGGCTCAGGATCAAGGTTCAATCGGAATAGCATTCACCTATAATGAACCCACAGTCTGGTATGAGTATGTCTATGATCTCTCCAGAAAGTCACATGAACTTGGTCTGAAAAATGTGATGGTGACAAATGGCTTCATCAATCCAGCTCCTCTCGAAAAACTGTTGCCTTATATCGACGCGATGAACATTGATTTGAAGGCCTTCTCAGAAAATTATTACAGTGAAATCTGTAGTGGCCACCTCAAGCCTGTACTAAAAACAATAGAGATTGCAGCAAAACGCATTCATGTGGAAATCACAACGCTTTTAATAGATGGGCTCAATACCAGTGATGATGAACTCCATGCACTGTGTAGCAGTATTGCAAACATCGATCCTGAAATTCCAATCCATTTGAGTCGATATTTTCCGGCGCATAGGATGAATATTCCAAGAACCAGACTGGAAACCATGGTGAGGGCGAAACATATCGCTGAAAAGCACTTGAAATACGTCTATGTGGGCAATTGTTTCATTGATGAATAAGCAAATAAAACCCCGGACATTGCATCCTCATCACTCATGAAGCAATACTCCGGGGGGTTTTTACTTTTGGCTTATTTATTCAAAATCTTATCAACCATTGGCGCTTTAAGAATAGAACCAGGATTGAAGTCTGTACCGATAAGTGGTCTAGCATATTTCTTGAAAGCCTCAGTGACGTTGTTGCCTTCAGCATTGATAAACTCATCTGGCATATGTTTAGTCTTTGCAGCGACTTCATGAAGCTCTACCAATCTGAAATCTATAGCATAATCACCAGTTCTCTCCATGACAACAGAGCCATTCAAATTATCAATTAAAGCGTATTGAACCGCTTTTTCAGCAACTTCTCTCGCTTCCTTTTGATCTGTGTCAGAAACGCAGCCAAGGAACGAACGTTGCATATAACCGAGTGTATCTGCTCTCACTCTACCGATTCCGAGCTTTTCTTTGACTTCCGCCACAAGAAGGTCACCAAGTGCACCTGTTCCTGAAAGCTGAACGTTACCGTGTGCATCTCTTTCTACATTTTCCTGTAATTTTGTCAGTATTGCCACACCTTTGTCGTCTTGAATCCCTTCCGATACAGCGACAATACATCTGCCATATTTGTCATAAACTTTTTTGACATCATCAAGGAAATTCTCAATCACAAATGGACGCTCAGGGAAATAAATCAGGTGTGGCCCATCTTCTTCATATACTTTACCGAGTGATGCAGCACCTGTAAGGAATCCTGCATGTCTTCCCATGATGACTCCGATATAAACGCCTGAAAGCGCACGGTTATCATAATTGATGCCAGCAAATGCAGAAGCAACATATCTTGCCGCCGAACCGAATCCAGGTGTATGATCGTTGATCACAAGATCGTTGTCCACAGTTTTTGGAATATGAACTGCTCTGAATTCATAATTTTGCTTTTTCGCTTCTTCGTTGACGATTCTCACTGTATCTGATGAGTCGTTTCCTCCAATATAGAAGAAGAACCGAATATTATGTGCTTTCATCGATTCGAACATTTTTTTACAAAATTCAGGAGTTGGTTTCACTCTTGTGGATAAAAGTGCTGATGAAGGTGTGTTGGCAACAGCTTCAAGATTGGCAACCGTTTCTCTTGTAAGGTCCATGAATTCTTCGTTGACAATGCCTTCAACGCCATGTATTGCACCGTAAATTCTTTCCACCTGTGCATAACGTCTTGCTTCCAGTACAACACCCACCAATGATTGATTGATGACTGCAGTCGGTCCGCCGCCTTGTGCAACCAACAAATTGCCTTTTAAAATAGTACCACTCATATGTTTCCTCCTATTTAAGGTTATAGATTTTCGAATATTTCTCTTCCAAGTAATCACAGTAGTATTTGGAATTCAAACGCTCCCCTGTGATGAGTTCGATCAGTTCAGTTGGTTTCTTAAGAGAACCGTATTGATGCACATTCTTATTCAACCATTCTGTCAGCGGCTTGAAATTCCCCTCTTTGAGGCAAGAATCCACATCAACTTCCTTACGGATATAGTGTGCAAGCTGTGCCGCGTAAGCACTACCAAGTGCATAGGTTGGGAAATAACCAAACAGTCCTTCTGACCAATGGACATCCTGCAAAACACCTTTTCCATCATTTTCAGGTGTGATTCCTAGATACGATTCCATTTTTTCATTCCATACTTTTGGCAAATCCGCCACTTTGATGCTGCCATCGATGAGTCCGAGTTCGATTTCATAACGCAACATGATATGAAGCGAATAAGTCAGTTCATCTGCTTCTATACGGATCAAAGACGGTTCCACTTTGTTCATGCCTTCATAAAAATCCCTGAAAGTAAGCTCATCCAGCTGCTCTTCAAATTCATTATTCAGAATCGGGAACAAGTAGCCAAGAAAAGCTTCACTGAGCACAAAATTATTCTCGAATATTCGAGATTGCGACTCATGAATCCCGTTTGAAGTGCCTGTCGCTAAAAAAGTGCCTCTTAAATCTTTTGAGATATTTTGTTCATAAATGGCGTGTCCGCCTTCATGCGCAGTGCTGAGCAGTGCTGATTTAAAATCATTTTCATGATAACGTGTCGTCAATCTGACATCGTCAATGTCCACAGCCATAGTAAATGGATGCACACTTTCTTTGAACCATCCTCTCTCAAGGTCAAATCCAAGCATTGGCAACAACATTTTAGATAGCTTTTCCTGTTTCTCTTTAGGATAAAGCTTCGTAAGAAATGCAGTATCAATTCTCTTTCCACTCTCGGAAATTCTTCTGAGAAGTGGCACTATACGTGCTCTAAGCTCATCAAAAAATACATTCAATTGGTCAACGGTCATACCCTCTTCAAAATCATCAATATACAAATTGTAGGGATGGCCTTCATAACCTCTGTATTCAGCGAATTTCAACAAATATTCTATGACCTGCGTCAAATAGGGTTCAAACATCTCGAAATCAGACTGCTCTTTCGCGTCTTCCCATACCATTGATGATTTGGATGTGAGTGCATTGTATTTCTGGAATTCATCCATTGGAATTTTGGTCAGTTTGTCAAATTCTTTTTTTGTGTTACTTATGAGTACGCGCTGCGTTTCACTAAGTTCATCCAAATGCTCCATCAGATCATCCAGATCTTTTTTCATTTGGTCATTGACCAATATTTGATATGCAAAGCCACTTACTGTTCCTATCGCTTTGCTTCTTGCATCAGCACCGCTCTTTGGTGCGCCCGTGGAAGCGTCCCAAAACAGGATGGAAGATGCGTATTGTAACGCAATACTTTTTTCTTGAGCTTCATTAAAGCGTTTGAGTGCATCATTTAAATTCGAATTTTCTACCATTACACTTACTCCTTTTATACATTTGTATGTGTATATGACTCTACCCAAGTACTCTACGATTATAACAAAAAAATATTCATGTTGAAACCTTTTAATGTGTGTGATAAACTTGTTTTTGATATTTTATATCCTAAGGAGGACAATATGTCATTATTTGATCAATGGAATGCACTCTTGGAAGGCAAAGGCCTAAACAAAGCTCAATCAGATGAATTTTGGAATGCCTATCTGGCACATGAGAAACATATCTATGAAACAATTTTAACCGCAAAGAACAATAAAATTGAAGGAACACTGAAGGCTTTTGGAGAAGTTCATGAACTTGAACCGCTTCTCGCAGTTGGATTCATCGATGGTGTTAGAACAAGTTTGACAGAAGAAGTCGATCTTGAAAACATGACTGAAGAAACAGAACTTGATTTAACGATCGATTTCGAAAAACTGTACTTCAACATGCACAGAGCCAAAGCGGATTGGTTATACACCATCGAAGCTTGGGATGATATTCTCACAAAAGAGCAACAAAGAGACATCAAGAAAAACTACGTGGACACTGTTACAGTTCGCATCGAAAACAAAATTGGCAGAAATGATCCATGTCCGTGTGGCAGTGGAAAGAAATATAAGAAATGTTGTATAGACAAGGAGCTGTAAGCGCTCCTTGTCGTTGGTTTTGCGGACTTGCGTCCGCAGTTAGTGTTTGCCACTCTTCGAGTGAGCAAGTTGGTTTTGCGGACTTGCGTCCGCAGTAGTTGGGAAATTCAAGTTCAAAGTCAAAGACATAAAAAAGCATCTTTGATACTCAGTCGAGTATTTCAAGATGCTTCTTTTTTTTGATTTCCCTAACCACTGCGCTCAAAGAGCACAAAACCAACTCAACACAATTGGAACACTAATGTATTCCTGCATCCTTTTTAATATTGATTCCAACATACTGATTGACAGCTTCAATGAGATCATTGATGACTTTTTTATCACCTTCTTTTGCTGCTTCAACAACACAATGATTAATATGATCTTCTATGATGACTTTGCTCGTACTATTAAGGGCAGAAATGACAGCTGAAATCTGAGTTAACAACTCACTACAATCTCTTCCTTCCTCGGCCATCTTTTTTACGGACTCAAGATGTCCAATTGCCCTTGACATACGATTGATGATTTGTTTGCTTTGTGGATGATTATGTTCATTCATATTTAAGCCTCCTGACTCCCTGCTTTCTTTGGGGAAGTTCTTTCATATACAATACATCCCCCAGTGGGGGATGTATTGTATTATACTCTTTTATTCTTAAGTGGGCAATGATTATGTCAGTGCGCAGTAGATGGCAAAGTCAAGTTCAAAGCCAAAAACATTAAAAAAGCATCTTTGATACTCAGTTGAGTATTTCAAGATGCTTTTTTTGTTTTTGATTTTCCTAACTACTGCACTCAAAGAGTGCAAAACCAACTACGCTCGGAGAGCGTAAAACTAACTGCGGACGCAAGTCCGCAAAACCACTGCGCCAGGCGTCCGCCCAGCGCCTATTCTTCTCTCCCATACCTAGACCTATAAAGTCTCCTTCTGTCGAGGACGAATACAGGATCGGTGAATTTTTCATCATCCATATCCTTGAGGGCTTTGTTCATATCGTACATACGGGCGTCCACCATATCCAGATAGTGTAATAGTTCACCTTCAGGAATCAACGGTTTTTTCGGACTTCCGAATTCAGGCTCGTAATGATGCGAAAGAATCATATGTTGGATCAAAAGTGACAGTTCTTTGTCGATGCCAAGATCTTCAGCGACGCGATCGATTCTTTTGATGCCCATGATGATATGGCCAAGAAGTTGTCCTTCCATGGAGTAATCGTCTACTACGCCCACTTCTGTTGCGTTCATCTCATTAATTTTTTCAATGTCGTGTAAAATGACACCTGCGAAAACAAGGTCACGATTCACATTTTTATAAATATCACAAAGGGCATCTGCAGAGCGCAGCATACGCAATATGTGATATAAAAGACCGCTTTTGATCGCATGGTGATTTGATTTTGCAGCAGGATAATACATCAATTTGGTTTCAAATGATTCCACGATGGTCAGAACCAATTGTGTCACTTCATCAGATTCCATCTTACCTATGAATGATAAAATCTCATCATACATGATTTGAGCTTCAATAGGAGCTGTTGGAATGAACTGGCTATAATCCACCTCATCTTCTTCCAGTGTTCCTCTGATTTTGATGATTTTCAGTTGAACCGTACTTTGCCACTGTGTGACACTGGCTTGGACCTTGACGACTTCCCCTGGATTGTAAATGGTGTCGATATCGCCTTTTGCATCCCAAAGTTTAGCGTTCACTTCACCCGAAATATCTTGTAAAGTAAAATCTATATATGGTTTATTGGCGCTCGATGTTTTGACATTCTTAGCTTTTACCAAGTAAAACGCCTTTACTTCTTCTCCAACTTTCAAATCTTTGATTAACACGGGGCATCTCTCCTTCTTTTTTCTTAAACCATTATACTTTATTACATATCATATGTCTATTGAAGGAGCTCAAAAACAAATTTTGTGAGGTCCGCAAGATGTTCCAAATCAATAGATGCATCTTTTGTATCAAATGGTGTGTGATAAAATCTCTTGTCAAATTCTATAAGAGTCACTGCTGCAAATCCCGCTTGTTCAAAGGGGAAATGGTCGCTCGCTCCGATGTTGCTCGTAATTGCGTTTATACCATATTCTTTTGCATTTTCAAAGATCCACTGTGAAAGTTCGGTAGATTGCGGGTGAGTTGCACTGATTTCAAACTCAATAGGCGTGCTCGAACCCACCATATCCATGTTGATTATTTTAAATTTATCTGCCTCCAAGAAACCTTCTCTGACAAACGCACTTGAGCCATGAAGACCTTCTTCCTCACCATTGAATGCTATGAAATAATAATCGAGTTCCTGTTCACCTTCCCGGACCATCGCTTCGGCAAGCGCCATCATTGCGCTGACTCCTGAAGCATTATCAAGTGCGCCATAATTGACGGTACCATCCAAATTGTCGCCCAGATGATCGAAATGGGCTGATATCACATAACCATGATCCGATTTGCCATCAATCATACCAACGACATTGGAAACCTCAACACTTTTTACATCAACAGCGGTTGAAACCCTAAGGAACTTTTCATCAGCATCTTTGATCGACTGAAAAGCATCAGGAGACACCCTGTAAATGAGGATGCCATTTTCATTGTCATTATGTTGCATCAATCCAGTATATGGAGACAGTACGAAATGATCGTTGTTGAGTTGATCGGATTCATAAATGATGACTTTAGGCGTTCTGTCAGAATTCAAAATGGTTTTGAAAAAAGCATCATAGCTGGATGAGGCCGTTGCTTTTCTTGAAAATATCCATATGTCATCATTGGTGATTTCGTCTACCTTACCGACTTCAAAAGGATCATCTACAATGGTATAGGCTCCTTGAAATTCTCCGATTCCCATAGCGAAGTCCCTCGCGATGTATTCAGTGAAATCGTCTCCAAAATCAAATTTTTGGACAACTGCCCCATTCACATCCAAGAGTTCAAATTCTGTCACCTTTTGCTTCAGTGGCACCAATAGATTGAAACCATGAAGATAGGATGATGTAAACTCAGGTGTTGAAAGACCGATGGCTTCCATTTCTCTTTGCAAAAATTCTTCGGCTTTCTTATTGCCCTCAGTCCCCGGCAATCTTCCTGTAAACTCTTCAGAAACCAGTGTGTCGAGTATAGTGTTGATATACTCAGGATTTATTGAGACCACTTCTGGTATTTCCACATTTGAAACAGGCTTCTCACAGGCTGACATAGATAAAACCATAGCAAGTAAAGTGATGATCACAATCGTTTTTCTGGGACTCATTTTTTTTGCCTCCTGATCACATTCTTTTATGTAAAAAAAGCCCTGATCACATTATGGCGTCAGAGCTTTAGTTTTATGGACTATAATTTTTCTATGGAGTATTTCTCTTTAAGTGATTCCACTTTTGAAAGATATTCGTTGTTTTGCTTTTGAACCAACAATTGTTGCTTGATTTGTGGCATCACAGCTTCAAGGGATTGAACTTCAGCATCTTTTTCAGCTTTTTTCTGAATCAAGTGGTATCCAAATTGAGTTTGAACCGGTTCTGATAACTCATCCATTGAAATTTCAAATGCAACGTCCTCGAATTCCGGTACCATTTGTCCTCTTTGGAAGAACCCTAAATCTCCGCCTTGTTGATTGGATGGACATTTTGAATATTGCTTTGCAGCGTCTTCAAAGCTGAGTCCCTCATTGATTTCGACCAAAATCTTATCAGCTTCTTCTTTGGTGTCCACTAATATGTGTGAAGCTTGAACTTGTGGCTCTGCCTTGAAAAAATGCATATTTTCATTGTAAAACACAGCGGCTTCATCTTCAGTCACAGAAACGCCTTCAATCAATGTCTTGATATTGAATTGCTTGAGTAAGCCTTCCTTCATCTTTTCGAGCTCTATTTGAAATGCTTCTGAAGCTTCTACATTCGTTTCCACAGCTTCTGCAAAAAACAGCTCTTGATAGATCAGTTCATCCAGCAGACGTTGCTTGCCTTCTTCACCTTGAAATTGAGATTGGACTTGTTGCCCAAGTGATCCGTAAAAATTGTTAAAATCCTGCTCTGTGATTTCTCTACCGTTGACTTTCGCCAATACTTTTGAAGTCATATAATTCTCCTTTCGGTTATTAAGCTGCCCTTTGACAGTGAAACAGCCATCCGATGTCTATCATACCAAAATAAACATCAAATGGCTACTTACAGGTCATAATATTTTCTTTAAATTTACATAAAATTCATCAAACGCCTTTTGAGTAATACCGAGTTCGTGCAATACATCCTTATTTATGAAATTGTCATATTTGGTGTACTTCATTGCCTTCCACGCGTAATAATTTGCAACGTGTACGGCCATGACCAATTCTTTGTTGATTATATCAGGACTGAGGGGCTTATGGTGCATGAGTGCCGCTTCAATCATAGGATAAGGAAGTCCCCATAGATCGAGTAGATACCCACCCAGCTCTTCATGTGAGAATCCGATGATTCTTTTTTCTGTTTCTTCAAAACCAAGAGTCTTGTCACTACTCACCAATTTTACAACTTCATCGAACTCTTTCGGAAAATTGCTCATCAGCACAACACTCCCAATATCATGCAAAAGTCCTATAGTTGCTATGTTGGTGTTGAGTTTCTTGCCAAGCAGTTCCACATATATCGCTTCAAGGATTTTATTAGACAATCCGACATGTTGCCAATGTATATCCCTGATTTTGGGATCGAGTCCATCGTTTCCAAAGACAGTATTGCTAAGGATGATATGCTTCACATTAATGAGTCCGATATACATTATAGCCTGCCTGATAGAGCCGGTTTTTGCATTGTAAAAAGCTGTGTTCGCCAGTTTTAATATATTGGATGTAATCGCAGGATCGCTTTCAAGTTTCTCAGCGATATCTTCCACAGATGCATTGTTGCGGATCATATGATTCAAACTGAAATAAATTTCTGGAAGAGTCGGTACATTTTTCATTGTGGAAATCAAACTCAAAAGTTCCTTGTTTTTAACTTTTTTCTCTATTTCAAAAACTTTTGAGATCAATTGCCAGATTTCACTTGAAGAATGTGCCTTGTTGCAATTGAGTTGAGATATGCCTTCAAAAGCCGGCATGTGATTTTCACTGGTGGTTCTGAGATCCGTCACACTCATTCGGATCACACCCGGAAATTCAGACTGGATTCTCTCGATTAGACTCTCATTGAAATTGCCGATTGACACATCTACAACCACAAGATCCGTTGTTCCATTTTCAAGGTGTTCCAGTGCAGAATTCTCTTCTTCCATTGCTATGAGTTCATAATGATTTCGGTCCATTCTCTTATCAAAATAATCTGTAAAAATTTTATCTTTCGATACAAGTAAAATTGTTCTCATAATATTCTCCCTTAAAATGGTGGTGACACAGGCAATTGTATTCTATTATACCCTGACATTTCATCCAAACACATCAAATTACATCAATTATTGACTTGAAATGACCCCTTTTTATATGTTAAAATAATTACCAATGACAAGCAATAGTTTTCAACTGCAAATTGTACCTCCCTCTGAGAAATCCCTATGTTACAGTTTGCTTTGTTGACGATTGCAATTTCATTCCTTATACTAGAGTCCCAACTCTAGTATTTTTTTATTTTTTGTCTGACCTTAAGTCATGTGAAATCATTAACTTAATTGAAAATTGTTTTCAATTGAGCTATAATGAACGAAAAGTTTAATTAAAAGAGGTTATTCTATGTTTTTACAAGTCAATTATTGGACAGCGTTCACAGCTGGCATCCTATCATTTTTCTCCCCCTGTCTATTGCCGCTCGTACCTGCATATATCATGTATTTGACAGGATCGTTTGACAATGCGGATATTGCACAAAAAAGAAAGCATGCCATTATTCAAACTCTCGGTTTCATCATTGGATTCACAATTGTATTCATGATTCTCGGAATCTCAGCCAGCGCACTGGGACAAGTTTTCGCTAGGAACAAAATGTTACTTTCAAGAATCAGTGGTTTAGTGATCATGTTCTTTGGACTGTATATGGCTGGATGGATTAAGATTCCGTTTTTGACCAGAGACTACAGAAAAACAAAGGCTAGAACCAAGGTGACGTTCATGTCAGCTATAGGCATTGGTATGGCATTCGCGTTCGGTTGGACCCCATGTTTCGGTCCAATACTGGGAGCTATACTGGCTTCGACTGCAGCTATGAGTCAAAATGTCGGTGACGGCGTCAAATTATTGTTCGTCTACTCCATGGGTATGGCGGTTCCATTTTTGCTGACGACATTTTTCCTCGATTTCTTTGATCGACATGTCGCTGCTTTAAGCAAACATTCCAAAACACTCAATCTCATTGCAGGATTGTTCATGTTTGTCCTTGGTCTTTTGATTTTTACAAATAATATGAACATTGTGTCCAGTTTTCTACTCAAACTATTAAATTGAATCCAATCATAAGGAGAAGTATCATGAAAAATTTAATCAGAACTTTAATATATTCTACCATTATCACTTTTGTGCTATTTGCAGCTTCAGCATGTGGGACATCGAATAATGAAGAGCAAGTGCTTGTCAATCCACCAGTTGAAGTGGAAGTGGAACAACCCACTGAGAACGTGTCTGAGGAAGAACCTGGTACTTCTGTCACTGATGACACTTATGAGCCCATGATTTTGGATGACTTCAAATTGTTGACACTTGACGGTGAGGAGACTTCATTATATGCTTATGAAGGGAAAACTATCTTACTTAATTTCTGGGCAACTTGGTGTGGATATTGTGTACAGGAAATGCCTGTTCTTGATGCGTTCAACGAACGTGACGATTTGGTGGTGCTTGCCATCAGCGTTGGAGAAGATGAAGATACTGTACGTGAATATATTGAAGAAAATGGCTATTCTTTTGAAGTTTTCTTGGATGAAAGCGGAGAATTGGGTGGAACTTTCGGAGTCACTGGACTCCCCACCACTTTGTTTTTAGGTCCTGATTTCGAGTATTTTTATAGCTACCCTGGAATGCTGACTGAAGAATCATTGACTGAAATACTGTCTGTCATTGAGGGAATCCGTTCAGAACGCAACTGAAAAACGACAAGGGGGAACGCAAATGATCAAAGTTAATAAGGAATATTTCTATGCCACTCTGAAGACACTGCTCTTGACTGACAGTCCAAGTGGTTTTACAATGACCATCATGGAACAAATCAAAGAATGGACTGAATCACTCGGGTATCATTATGAATCGACTCAAAAGGGAACGGCAATCATTACTCTCGATGGTGAAGACAATACAAAAACCGTTGGACTTTCCGCTCATGTCGATACACTTGGAGCCATGGTTAGAAGCATCTCAACCACAGGGCTTCTGAAGTTTTCTCTGGTGGGTGGCCCCATCGTTCCTACACTTGATAGTGAATACTGTAGAATTCACACTCGTGAGGGCAAGGTATACACCGGGACATTTCTAAGTACATCCCCTTCATCCCATGTACATAAGGACGCCGCAAGCCTTCAGAGGACTCCGGATACAATGGAAATCCGTCTGGACGAAACCGTGAACAACAAACAGGATGTTCTTGATTTAGGAATATCTGTTGGAGATTTTATTTGTATAGATCCCAAAACCACTATAATAAATGATTTTGTCAAATCAAGATTTATTGATGACAAAGGATCTGTAGCGTGTATTTTTGGAGTTATGGAATATTTGTCTGCAAATGGCATCAAACCAAAGTATCAAACCAAAATTGTGATCTCCGCTTATGAGGAAGTTGGTCATGGCGCCTCCTATCTTCCTGGTGACATTTCTGAAATGTTGGCTGTAGATATGGGATGTATTGGAGATGACCTCACATGCACTGAATATGACGTCTCCATTTGTGCAAAAGACTCAAGTGGTCCTTATGATTATCATATGACCACGAAGTTGATTGAACTATCGAAACTTCATGACCTTAAATTCGCTGTGGACATCTATCCATTCTATGGCTCAGATGTCAGTGCCGCTCTAAGGGCAGGAAACAATATTAAAGGTGCTCTCGTAGGTCCCGGTGTCCACGCCTCCCATGGTTTGGAGCGAACACATTACTCGGCTCTCGAGAACACAATGAAATTGGTATATTTATATCTTACTGCGTAATCATTTAACAGACGCCCTCTGGGGAGTCTGTTTTTTTTTGACTATCCAGTCTCTATTGGTTTTAGCAACATAACTTTAGGGTAGAAATGATAAAACACGAGAGGAGATGAATCGATGAAAAAACAATTCTATTACTTCCAATTGGTTCTGATCTTCACTATCTTTTGGATTGTACTCTTTGAACGTGCAACGCCATTTGTTTTATTGACAGCGCCGCTTATTTCTGTTTTTTCAATCAAAATATCTGAAAAATTCTTATTAAAAGACAGTTATTATGATCTCTATTATTTCAATATTTTTTGGCTCATCAAATACAGTTTTTTTCTTCTGCTTGAAATTTACAAATCGGGATTGTCTATAATTCCACATATAATTTCAGGGCATTCCAATCCTGACATCGTTGAAATATACACTGATTTAGATTCCAATCTTCAATTGGCTCTTCTCGCAAATTCTATAACATTGACACCTGGCACCATAACTATGGACATAGAGGGTCAACGTCTTAAAGTCCTCTGGATGGATCCCAAAACAAAAAACATCACTATGGCGGGCATATTGATCAAAGGCAAACTTGAGAAATTGTTAAAGGAGGTCCTATGACTTTTGCAGTGGTCGCTTTAATCATTTTTTCATTCCTCAGTGCTTTTAGAGTTTTGATCGGCCCAACACTTTGGGACAGATTACTTGGTCTCAATCTGGTCACTTCAAAACTCATCATCATTATCATCCTTATGGCATGTATCAGAATGGAGAGTTTCTTACTCGATATGGCGCTGGTTTATGCTTTACTAAGTTTCATCGGAATTATTTTCATATCCATTTACATTCAAAGAAAGGGGCGATTCTGATGAGAGAACTCATTAGCAACATTATAATATTTATCGGCATTTCATTCATTGCACTGGGAATCATCGGCATCTACCGTTTTACCAATTTTTATTCCAGAGCACTGGTTGCATCCAAGGTGGATACAGTCGGATATATAACCATCGTCATTGGGGTTATGATTCGACATGGTTTTTCATACTTTACTATGAAAGTGTTTTTCATTTTATTGATAACGCTAATCATCAATCCTTTAATCACACATTCCATAGTAAGGTCGGCTTTTATCAGTGGCTATAAACTGAGAAAGGAGTAAACATGCTTGAATTGACTCTTTTGCTTCTAGTCATTCTATCCATAGCGGCACTTCAGACGCGATCACTTCGAAATGCTGTGATTTATTTGGGTGTGTTTTCACTCGCGATATCTTTCGTTTACCTGCTCTATCATGCACCGGATGTGGCGATTGCCGAAGCCGTGATTGGAAGTACTATTGCCACAATCCTATATCTTGTCGCACTTCAAAAGTACAAGATTTTCACTATTTATTATCGATTGCAGGAATCAGAAATTGAAGACACCCACTATTTCTCAAGATATAAACTTCAATTGGTCAAATCGCTTGAAAAATTCTGTACCAAGCAAGAGCTTGAAGCTCAAATCATTTATTCACTGGAAGAACTGGATGATATCTTGACGAAACACCAGTATGCGCTGATCATTGAGGAACATGAGGAATTCATCTCCATATATGCGCACCATGAAAACTACATGCTTGATAAATTGGAGTTTTTCCTGGACAATGAACCATCTTTCATTAGACCCTATCGAAT
Organism: Bacillota bacterium; assembly: GCA_024636005.1. Lineage (GTDB taxonomy): Bacteria > Bacillota > Clostridia > Peptostreptococcales > Acidaminobacteraceae > Fusibacter_D. The sequence continues at coordinate 3,571 of JAGXHV010000046.1, read as the reverse complement.
TGTCAAAATGGAAGAAATTGAGGGTGAGGTGTTGGAATGAGAAGGAAACTCATTGTACTTTTATTGATTGCCGCAGGAAGTTTGACGGTCTACCATTCCATCCAAATCGAGCCGCTTCAGTCATTGCCAATGGCTGAATACTACATTGAAAACAGCTATAATGACACGGGTGCTGCCAACGTTGTCACTTCTGTATATCTTTACTTTCGCTATTATGACACATTATTTGAAGCTTTGATGCTACTATTCAGTATCATTGGCGTCATTTATATGTCCATTCACGAAGGAGAGGATTATAATGAATGAACATTCCACATTGCTCACCAAAACACTCGGATTTGTTTTCCCATTCATCTTATTGTTTGGAGTCTATATGATATTAAACGGTCATATTTCCCCAGGTGGCGGGTTTCAAGGTGGAGCCGTGATGGCTTCTGTCTTCATCTGCAAATATCTGATTGATCCAATGAAAGATATCAACCTTTACAGAGTTCAATGGGTGGAAAAGTTAGCGCTACTCTTCATCATTCTGTTGGCTGTGGGTTTTGTTGCCACTGGTTTGAATGCATATTTCGCTTTTTTCCTACCCTATTATTTGATTATCATGAATATACTAATTGGCCTTAAGGTCGCTTGCGGCATGACAATTATCTTTTATCGTTTTGTATACTATGAATCCAGGTGAATTTATGATCAGAGAAATCATTAATGGCGAAAACATAAGCATACTTTTATTTTTCATTGGCGTCTATGGTGTTTGTGCCAGAAGGAACATTTTCAAGACGATAATGGGCCTCAGTATCATGCAGGCTGGTTTGATTCTTTTCTTTCTCTCGATCAACGCATCAGAGGATGCCGTTCCACCAATAGGACAGGACATCATGAACGCGATCAGTGTATCCGATCCTGTCCCCCAAGCATTGATGATCACTGCAGTTGTTGTTGGAATTTCAACTACAGCGGTGAGTTTGACCATGTTCATATCTCTCTACCACAAATATGGCACCACAAATTGGAACAAAGTCAAAATGAAGCGAGGTGAACTGGATTGACACCACACTTACTCATTTTCATAATGCTCCCTATAATTATTGGTTTACTCCTATACATTCTAAAGCATCGCTTGATCAAAATTATCGCCGTAGCCACCGAAATAATGCTTTTTTCAATGAGCTTATGGTATATCCTTCACATTGGTGATCAATCGATCATGACTTTGCTTGTCAATGTCCCTCTACCATACGGCATGGCTCTTAGAATTGATCAGTTGTCAGCGACAATGCTTCTACTCAACAACTTTCTATTTTTATGTATGGTTGTCTATAGTTTAAAGCGCCCTTATATGAATAAGCTGTTCATATTTTTGTTTCTGAGTCTACAGGGCATGATCAACGCCTTATTTCTTTCCACGGACTTTTTTAATGTCTACATTCTAATTGAAGTGGCCACTATCGCTGTGAGTATACTGATTATGTATAAAAAAGACAGCCAGTCCATGTATGATGGTATGATCTACTTATTGGTGAACATGGTTGCCATGGGGTTTTTTCTACTCGGGATCGGATTCTTATACAAGATATTTGGTGTCCTCGATTTTGTGACTATTGAAAACCTTATTCCCAGGCTGGAAAACAAGAGAGTCCTTCTGCTACCATTCTCGCTTCTGATTACCGGGGTGAGTCTGAAGGCAGCATTGATGCCACTGTTCAGTTGGCTCCCAAAGGCCCATGGTACGGCAAGCGCTCCGGCGGTCGTATCCGCAATTCTTTCAGGTATTTTTGTGAAGATCGGTGTCTATCTTTTGATTCGAATGATGACCATTTTTTCAGTCGCAATCCAATTGCAAGAGTTCTTTTTGTTCTTAGGTTTCCTTACAGCACTTTCAGGATTTATGTTTGCAATGTCCCAAAGTGACATCAAATTGATCCTTGCCTATCATACGATTTCTCAAATCGGTCTGATTCTGATTGGTATCAGCGGCATGAAAGACCAGAACAATTTGGGAGGAGTCTATCACATACTCAGTCACGGGGTCTTCAAATCATTGTTTTTCCTTGTCAGTGGCATTTTGGTTCAACATTATAAAACTAGAAAAATAAAGAAAATGTCCGGGCTATGGCAATCCTCGAAACTGGTCTCTATCGTTTTGATGATCGCTATTCTGAGCATAACAGGAGCTCCCCTTTTCAGTGGAGGATACTCAAAATATTTTATTTCATATGGTTATGAAAGTGAACTGTTCAAATGGTTATTTGTTATCATTAACGCTGGAACCATGGCCTCTTTCATCAAATTCTTCAGGGTGATTTTTTCTAAACCCATAGATGAGCCCGTAAAATTACAAGTTGATCTGAATCAGAAAATTGTGATTATAACAATGGCCCTCACATGTATCCTTTTGGGATTCGGGGGAGATATGATTGCAAATACGATTCACCATCAACCATACACCTATAGCACTCTATCACAAATGTCCAAGATTCCGGTGTATCTAACCTCTTATTTGGTGAGTTACTTGGTTTTCCGTTATGTGCTTGAAAATAGCAGGGCACTTAAATTCATCAAGGGCATTGAACTGTCATTCAACAGCATCAATTTGGCAATAGTCAGTTTTTTCGTCGCTACACTGGCTTATCTCACCTATACATTTTAAGTGTGTCACGACAAGAATTAAGGGCTTCGACGCAAACATCGAAGCCCTTTCATATTTTTTTGTTATTTTCTGAAAAAGGCCAACCCTACAGCACCCTCTCCTGTATGTGTGCCCACAACTGATCCGATTTCACTTTCATAGATCGTTTCGACTTTGAAGGATTTGAGGATCAAATGTCTGAATTCTTCAAGCTTCTCGATATTGTTGGCGTGTGCTATAGCGATTGCATCGATCTTACCCTCTGGATATTCCTGAAGCAATTGTTCGAGCATCCAGTTCATTCCCTTTTTACTGCCTCTAACTTTTGCTGCCATATTGACGAGTCCATCTTTTGTTTCAATGATCGGTTTAAGATTTAACATTTTGCCAATGATAGCGCTACTGGAAGACAATCGTCCTCCTTTTTTTAGGTTTTCGAGAGTATCGAGCATCCCATACAATTGTGTTTTTCTTATTTTTTCATCCATGGCTTCAACGATTTCTTCCACAGTCAATCCCTGTTCAACAAATCCAATTAAAGTGTTCAATAGCAAACCCAAACCGAAACTGGTGGTTCTTGCATCAATCAGTGTGATGTGATCGCTGGAAGTCATTTCTTTGGCAATCACTGCAGATTGATAAGTTCCACTCAGTTCTGACGATAAAAAGAGCCCAATCACATGATTGCCTTCATTCAGCTCTTTCTCAAACAATTCATGGAATTCATTGGGGTTGACTTGTGATGTCGAAGGTAAAGTCTCTGAGGCTTTCATTTTTTCGTAAAATTCAGCATTCGTCAAATCGATTTTGTCCACGTACTCTCTATCAGGGAATAAAACCTTAAGTGGTGCGAATTTAACGCCTTTTGCACTGAGTTCTTCAGGTGTGATATCGCAAGTGCTGTCAGTGATCAATGTAATTTTCATAAATTTCTCCTTT
>JAGXHV010000045.1 GCA_024636005.1 Bacillota bacterium | reverse complement strand
CCGGAAATTGCATATAAACACAAGTTTTCAAACGGTCATACAGCCATTGTACACAGAATTCCTGTTCTTGACGATGACGGGGAAGTGGTTTATGGTTTTGGCATGGTAGTATTTGATGACATCAAACAGCTACAGGAAGTTTTAGAGAAAAATAAATTGCTGGAAGGCAAATTGTCTGTTTACCAAGAAGAATTAAAAAATATGCGTGGTGCCAAATACAATTGGAAAACAATAGTCGGCAATTCCTTGGTGATGCAAAGCGTGAAAAGTATGGCTGCGAAATCAGCAAAAACGGATTCAAACGTTCTGATTGTTGGGGAGAGTGGAACAGGCAAGGAATTATTCGCACATGCCATACACAATGATTCAAGACGAGCCGATGGCCCTTTTGTAAAAATAAATTGCGCGGCAATCCCAAAAGATCTGCTCGAATCCGAGTTGTTCGGCTATGAGGAAGGTGCTTTCACCGGCGCGAAGAAGCAAGGAAAAATCGGGAAATTTGAACTAGCGTCGGGTGGCACCATATTCTTGGATGAAATTGGGGATATGCCGCTGGATATGCAAGTTAAAATTCTTAGAGTGCTTCAAGAAAAGGAAATTGAACGGATTGGTGGGAACAAGACTATTCCTGTGGATTGCCGGATTATTGCCGCAACCAACAGGGAGCTTCAGGAGAGAATCAGAGAAAACCTTTTTAGGGAAGATCTTTATTACAGACTCAATGTCATCAATGTTGAAGTACCACCACTTAGAGAGAGGAAAGACGATATTGAGATATTGACACTGAAATTGATGGATAAACTTTCCAATTCACTTGGAAGATTCGTCAGCAATATCACTGTTGATGCACTGGAGAGCCTTAAATCATACAATTGGCCAGGAAATATCAGGGAGCTCGAAAACGTCATAGAAAGGGCTATCAATCTCACTGACCAGGAATCAATTGAACTCCATCACCTTCCTGCTTTTGTCATAGCTCATAAGCCGGATCACCTTGAACTTGAAAAACAGGAACCCGCCAACTTTGTCTCGCTAAGGGAAGCGGTCGAAGATATAGAGAAAACGACTATACTAAGATGTCTAAAAGCAGTGAATTACAATAAACTCAAAGCCGCCAAAATTTTAGGAATCAGCAGAACCAGTCTTTACGAGAAAATTGAAAAATTTCAAATGGATCTACCCCAATAAATTATAAAGGAACACACTGTCAATCATGAAGATTGCGGTGTGTTCCTTTAATTTGTGTTGTACACAAATTGAACAGTGTTGTTATTTTGTACAGTAATTCATACAAAAAATGAGGATGAAGGTATAAAAAACTCATGTAAAGCATGTTACACTTTGGCATGCCTTTTGCAATTATCAATTACATACGCAAATACAGGAGGTTGTTATGAGTAAAAGGACTGTTGGCATAGTTGGTACCGGAATTTATATCCCCAGTGAAACAATCAGTGCAAAAGAAATTTCTGAAGCCACTCAAGGCATATGGGCGGAACAGGCAATCATAGATAAATTGGGATTAAAAAGGAAGTCGATTCCAGGAATAGGGGATGGGACCCAGGAAATGGGTGTGAAGGCAGCGATGGATTGTCTTGAAAATACTGGAATCGACCCAATGGATATAGACGTGATTCTATGTATGGGTGAAGAATGGAAAGAATATCCTCTGACCACATCCGCTATTTATATCCAAGATCGGATTGGAGCAAAGAATGCTTGGGGAATCGATATTCAAAATCGGTGCTGCACTACAGTCGCTGCAATGAAAATTGCCAAGGATATGTTGGTATCGGATGAATCCATTGATACGATCATGATTTGTGGAGGTTATAGGAATGGAGATTTGGTGGATTACTCTGACAAAGATATGAGCATGATGTTCAATCTCGGTGCTGGAGGTGGTGCCATCATCCTGAAAGCCAATTATGGTAAAAATTTGCTTCTAGAATCTCATATCATGTCAGATGGTAGTATGGCAAGAGATGCTGGAGTCGAAATCGGTGGAACCGTGAATCCCATCAATAAAGACAATTTGGACTATGCCTACCAATCGCTAAAACTTATGAACCCGGAACACATGAAAAATAGGCTGGGCGAAGTATCTATGGACAATTGGATGCATTGCATCAATAAGGCTTTTGAAAAATCAAATGTTCAAAAAGAGGAACTGGATTATTTGGCGGTACTTCATTTCAAATATTCGATGCATCGCCACATGCTTGAGTTGCTTGGTCTGGATGAGGAGCAATCCATTTACCTTAGCAATTATGGGCATATCGGCCAAGTGGATCAGATTTTATCGCTTCATCTTGCTCTTGAAGAAGGAAAAATAAAAGAAGGTTCGATAATATCCATGATTGCAGCGGGAATCGGCTATGCTTGGGCGGCCAATGTGATCAGGTGGGGAGAAGGAGGTGCTGACGATGTTCGATAATACACTTTATCAGAAAAAGAGGATTCGAGTGGAAGACGCTATTGAGCTCGTTAAATCTGGAGATCATATCGTAGTGGGACTTGGTGCATCAGAGCCACGTTCTATACTTGAAAATTTGCATCATGTTTCTCAAAAACTTAGCGATATCCACGTGATCAATTGTCTACCGATGGGGGAATATGAATTTTTCACCAATCCGACACATGCGAGTTCGTACCTTATGGAAGGCTGGTTTTACAGTGGGATGATGAGGAAGCTCCATGTGAATAAAAATATTACATTTATTCCAAATCATCTTCATTTCGCGTCTACCAAAAGAATTTCATATAAAAAGCCAAATATCTATATAGGCAATTGTTCACCCGTTGATCGCCATGGTTACGTTTCACTAGGCACCAGTGCGGTTTATGAGAAGGATATGGTTGAAATCGCAGATCTTGTGATCCTCGAAGTGAATTCTAATGTACCAAGAACATTTGGAGACACGCTTGTTCACATTTCACAGGTGGATTATTTTGTGGAAACGGATTATGAACTCCCTGAGCTCGCAAATGGAGTGCCTAATGAGAAAGACAAGATTATCGGTTCTTACATCGCAGATCTTATTGAAGATGGATCAACAATCCAACTTGGAATCGGTGGAATTCCCAATGCGGTCGCCATGGCTCTGACCACCAAAAAAAATCTGGGCATCCATACAGAAATGCTTACAGATGGAATGGTGGATCTTTATGAGTCGGGTTCAATAGACAACAGCAGAAAGACTTTGCATAAAGGGAAGTTGATTGCGGCATTTGCACTAGGTTCGAAAAAGCTTTACGATTTCATAGATGACAATCCGGGTGTCAATATTCTTAGAGGCACTCATGTGAACGATCCTTATGTCATTGGTCAAAATGACAATATGGTATCCATAAACACTTCTATAGAAATCGATTTGACTGGACAGTGTTGTTCTGAATCTGTAGGAGTGAGACAAATCAGTGGAACCGGTGGACAAGCGGATACCGCGATCGGCGCTCAAAACGCCAAGAATGGCAAATCCTTCATTGCATTGTATTCAACAACACAGATCAAAAATAAAATCACTGGTGAAATAGAAGAAAAATCAAAAATAGTCCCTATGCTTACTCCTGGTGCCATTGTAAGCCTATCCAGAAATGATGTGGATTTTGTCGTGACAGAATATGGCGTGGCCGCATTAAGAGGTACTCCTGTGAGAGAACGGGTGAAACGTTTGATTGCCATTGCTCATCCGGATTTTAGGTCAATGCTTGAATCAGAAGCAGAAAAAATGATGATCTGGTAATCCTTCTTACAACAAAATTCCCACCGGGTTCGTGAACCCGGTGGGAATTTTGTTTTTAATCCATTCCATAAATTTCATTTAGTTTGTTTGCGATTTCCTTTGCCATGGCATTCATTGCTGTAAACTCGGCATCTTTAGGAGAGAAGGTTGCTTCGATGGAAGGTCCAATTTTTTCCCATCCAATTTCTTCAACAAATTTTTCTATCCCCGAAACACCTCCACCTGACCAAGATTTGTTTCCAAATACAGAGATGTATCTATCCTTTAGACCCGAGTTGCCAAGTTTGGCGAGTACGGTTTCAACAGATGAAAATACTTTTGTGTTATAAGCGCATGAACCGATGATTACTGCTTTGTATTTCCAGATTTCACTTAGGATATACGAACTGTGAGTCTTTGATGCATCAAAGACTTTGACGTTCTTGATACCATTTTCTGCTGCGATTCTAGCGAGGTAATCCGCCATTTTTGCGGTATTTCCATACATGGAACCATAAACGATAACAATGCCTTTTTCTGCTTCGAATCTGGACCACTTGTCATATAAATCGATAATTCTATCAGGATTGGTACGCCACACCGGGCCATGAGTCGGTGCTATCATTTGTATATCAAGTCCACTCAGTTTTTTTAGGCTGCGTTGAACCATTGGACTATATTTGGCAACGATGTTGGAATAGTAACGGCGTGTTTCATCCTCGTAGAATTCGAAGTTGATTTCATCGTCGAAAATTCCGCCATTAAGAGCTCCAAACCCTCCAAAAGCATCCATAGAAAACAAAATTTTACTTGTTTCATCATAGGTCATCATGGTTTCAGGCCAGTGAACCATAGGAGTCAGGTAAAATCTCAACTTGTGATTGCCTAGATCCAGAGTATCCCCATCATCAATTACATAGTAATTTTTGGTGATGCCATAAAAACCTTCTATAAAAGGAAATGTCTTTTTGTTACCGACAATTTGCATATCGGGATAAGCTCCAAGTAATGCGAGCATAGAACCTGAATGATCGGGTTCCATATGGTTGACGATCAGGTAGTCCACGGGACGCTCACCAATAATTTCTTTGATTTTCTCAAGATACTCTGTAGTTTTATTGAATTTCACGGTATCCAGGATGGCTATCTTTTCGTCATTGATGATATAAGAATTGTAAGCGACACCTTTCTCAAGTGGCCAGTAATTTTCAAAAAGTGTGGTTTCTCTGTCATTGACACCAATCCAATGGACATTGCCTGTAATGTTTAATCTGCAATTCATTTTTTCACCTCATTTGTACATAATTTATAAACGTTCTAATACCATTATAAAATAAAAATCACACTATTTATAGTTTAAATTTATTAAGAGCAGAAATGGCGAATGCGTTGTATACAAAATACAAATATGTTATAATGCAGTTGTGCTGAAATCGTTAAATGGTTTACAATGAAAGAAAACTCTTATATAATAAATCTGAAACGTTTTGGTAAGGACGACGCGCTGTTTATTAATTAACAATATATAAGAAGAATAGTGATGCGAGTCGATTGACAGTTGTGTATATTGTATACTATACTGTATTTGTAATCAACATTGATTAAAAGGAGGCTATTTTAATGGGTAAAAAAGTTATGAAAACCATGGATGGCAACACCGCTGCAGCATATGTCGCTTATGCGTTCACAGATGTTGCGGCAATCTACCCTATAACACCATCGTCTAATATGGCGGAATCAGTTGACGAATGGGCTGCTCAGGGACAAAAGAACATCTTTGGTCAACCTGTATTGGTATCTGAGCTTCAATCTGAGGGTGGTGCTGCAGGTGCGGTTCACGGATCGTTGCAAGCTGGAGCGTTGACTTCAACGTTCACTGCTTCACAAGGTTTGCTTTTGATGATTCCTAACATGTACAAAATCGCTGGTGAATTATTGCCGGGCGTATTCCATGTTAGTGCAAGAGCACTTGCTTCACATGCATTATCAATTTTCGGAGACCATTCAGACGTAATGGCTGCAAGACAAACAGGTTTTGCACTTTTAGCATCTAGTTCCGTACAGGAAGTTATGGATTTGGGCGGCGTTGCTCACCTTGCAGCAATCAAATCAAGAATACCTTTCCTTCATTTCTTTGATGGCTTCAGAACTTCTCATGAAGTACAAAAAATTGAAGTCATAGATTACGCCGACTTCGATAGACTTGTTGATCACGATGCAATCAATGCTTTCAGAAATTCAGCAATGTCACCGGAACATCCTGTAACAAGAGGTACAGCTCAAAATCCTGATATCTTCTTCCAAGCAAGAGAAGCATCAAATAGTTTCTATGAAGCGGTTCCAGGAATCGTTGCAGAGTACATGAAAGAAATCAGCGAAGTGACAGGCAGAACTTACAAGCCTTTCGACTACTATGGTGCGCCAGATGCAGATCGTATCATCATTGCTATGGGTTCGGTAGCAGAAGCGATTGAAGAAACAATTGACTATCTCAACGCACGTGGTGAAAAAGTGGGTATCATTAAAGTAAGACTTTACAGACCTTGGGCGTCTAAGTATTTCTTCGATGTATTACCAGCAAGTGTTAAGAAAATTGCTGTACTCGATAGAACAAAAGAACCAGGTGCTGATGGAGAACCATTATATAAAGATGTTAGAACCATGTTCTTTGAAACAGAAAAGGCTCCTGTAGTTGTTGGAGGTAGATATGGTCTTGGTTCAAAAGACACTACACCTACACACATCAAGCGCGTATTCGATGAACTTAAGAAAGATCAACCAGCCAATGATTTCACAATCGGAATCGTTGATGATGTAACTAACTTATCACTTAATATTGAAGAAAACATCGTTGCAGAGAGCGAAGGCACAATCAGATGTAAGTTCTGGGGTCTTGGATCAGATGGTACGGTTGGAGCCAACAAAAATGCAATTAAAATCATAGGTGATGAAACGGATCTTTATGCACAAGGTTATTTCTCATATGACTCTAAAAAATCAGGTGGTATTACAGTATCCCACTTAAGATTCGGTAAAAAGCCTATCCGTTCAACGTATCTTATTGATGAAGCGGATTATGTAGCTTGCCACAATCAGTCATATGTTTATCAATATGAATTGTTAAAAGGTCTTAAAAAAGGCGGAACATTTGTACTCAACTGTAAATGGTCAGCTGAAGAAGTTTCAGCATTACTCCCTGCTTCAATGAAGCGCTACATGGCTAAAAATGAGATTAAATTCTACACAATCGATGCAACAAGTATCGCTGAAGAAATTGGCCTTGGAAACAGAATCAACATGATCATGCAATCTGCATTCTTTAAACTTGCTGAAGTTATCGAACTTGATGATGCAGTAAAATATTTGAAGAAAGCCATCCAAAAATCATATGGATCTAAAGGCGAAAAAATTGTTGAACTCAACAATAAAGCAGTAGATCTTGGCATAGAAAAATTGGTAAGAGTAACTGTACCTGCAGAGTGGGCTGACGCCACTGAAGCTACAAGTGTTGAAGCTAAAGGGGAACCTTCTTTCATCACCGATATCCTAAGACCAATCGCAGCACAAAAAGGTGATGATTTGCCGGTAAGTACATTCAAGGGCATTGAAGACGGATCATTTGAACCGGGTTCTGCAGCATATGAAAAGCGCGGTATCGCAGTAAATGTTCCAGAATGGCAAATTGACAACTGTATTCAGTGTAACCAATGTTCATACGTTTGTCCTCATGCTGCAATCAGACCATTCTTAATCACAGAGGAAGAACTTTCTGGAGCTCCAAAAGGATTCAATACAAAATCAGCAATTGGTAAAGGCCTTGAAGGTCTCAACTACAAGATTCAGGTATCCCCATATGACTGTACCGGTTGCGGAAACTGTGCTGATGTATGTCCTTCCAAGCAAAAATCATTGGTGATGATGCCAATAGAGACACAAGTTGAAGTTCAATCAGATAACTGGAACTTTGCAATTGCACTTGATGTAAAAGCAGATAAAATGCCACTGAGTACTGTTAAAGGATCACAATTTGCTCAACCGCTCTTCGAATTCTCAGGAGCTTGTGCAGGTTGTGGAGAGACACCTTATATGAAAGCTGTCACTCAACTTTACGGTGATCGCATGATGATTGCCAACGCTACAGGTTGTTCTTCAATCTGGGGTGGTTCAGCACCTTCTACACCATACACCAAAAATGCTGAAGGCAAAGGTCCAGCTTGGGCGAACTCATTATTTGAGGACAATGCAGAGTATGGTCACGGTATGGCAATCGCAGTAAAAACTATCAGAAACACAATGAAAGAAAACTTTGAGAAATTAATCGCTATGGACGTCGATTCAGAAGTTAAAGATGCATTTGGATCATGGATCGAAAGCATGAACGATGCGGACGCTTCAAAAGTAGCAGGTAAGAAAGTTCTCAAAGTACTTGAAAACAATAAAGTTACAGACACAGACGCTAAAAAATTACTTGAGTTTGCTAAGAATCACAAAGATTACCTCGTGAAGCGTTCAATGTGGATCGTTGGTGGCGATGGTTGGGCGTATGACATCGGTTTCGGTGGACTCGATCACGTACTTGCAAGCGGAGAAAACGTTAATGTATTGGTATTTGATACAGAAGTTTACTCCAATACAGGTGGTCAAGCTTCTAAAGCAACACCTGTCGGAGCGGTTGCAAAATTTGCTGCATCAGGTATGAAAGTTAAGAAAAAAGACCTCGGTATGATCGCAGCAACTTATGGATATGTCTATGTGGCTCAAGTATCCATGGGAGCAAATCAAAACCACTTCTTGAAAGTTTTACAAGAAGCTGAAGCTTACGAGGGTCCATCACTTATCATCTGTTACGCACCATGTATCGCACACGGAATCAAAACAGGTATGGGTACGACTCAACGCAGAATGAAAGAAGCAGTGGATGCTGGTTACTGGCATTTATGGCGTTTTGACCCAACAGTTGGAGCCGAAGGTAAGAATCCTTTCTTCCTTGATTCCAAAGCTCCTGTTGCAAACTTTAGAGACTTCTTGATGGGCGAAACTCGTTACACTACGCTTAAAAATACAAATCCTGAGCATGCCGAAGAATTGTTTGTGACTGCTGAAGCACAAGCAAAGAATCGCTATGAAGGTTATGTGAGAATGTCTAAAATGGAATTCTAGGATTGCTCAAAAAGCCTGTTCCGAAGTGTCGATAAACGGCCTTTGGAACAGGCTTTTTTTATAGAAAATCGGAGGATGATGATATGTTCATTAGAAGAAAAACGCGCCTGAATACCGATGTGATCAATACTTTAAGTATGCTCAGCTCTGCTGAGCACATTCAGAATTGGACCACTCATATGCCCGCTCAAATAGAAATAGTAAATGACAATCTGGTCACGTGGCGATATGGTGGTGATGATGAAATGGACTTAACATTTGAGTTCCATTTGATGCAATGCGCAGAAAACACTGAATATTGTACTGAAATACATTTGCTGCTTAAAACTGTTGAATCAATGGGCACTCTGAATAAAAACATCATCGAAAGGGCAGAGAAAATTCTTGAAGCTATTCGATATAAGTTCAATCGCTCTTGGATCATTGAGGATAAAGATCTCAATTCAAGCCTCCTCAAAACGCGTTAGTCAATTGACTAGACCGCCTAAACATTGTAAAATGATAGTGATGTTTCGAGTATAGAAGTAATTACAGTGGAGGGCTTATGATTTATAGGACTATTGGAAAAACAGGTTTGGATGCCTCTGTCTTGGGTATTGGCTGTATGAGATTGCCAATCATAGAAGGTGATTCTGATAAGATTGACTACAAAAAAGGCACTGAAATGATTAGATACGCAATCGACCATGGTGTCAATTATGTGGACACCGCATATCCTTATCATGGTGGAAACAGTGAGACTTTCCTTGGAGAAGCGCTCAAGGACGGTTATCGAGAACGCGTCATATTGATCACAAAAGCACCTACATGGCTCTTAAATGAACAAGAAGACTTTGACAAATACTTGGATGAGCAGCTCGAAAAACTTCAAACAGATCATCTGGACATTTATTTGATGCATGCGCTTGGAAAAGAGCGATGGGAAATTTTGAAGAAAATCAATGTTTTTGAAGCAATTGAACGAGCAAAAGCGAGTGGCAAAATCAAGCATGTCGGGTTTTCATTTCATGACAATCATGAACAATTCAAAGAAATTGTGGATGGATACAACTGGGATTTATGTATGATTCAGTTCAATTATATGGATGTGCTTGAGCAAGCTGGAGTAGAAGGGCTTAAATACGCCGAGTCAAAAGGATTACCGGTAATCGTTATGGAACCTCTAAAAGGCGGTATGCTCGCATCACCACCCGAAGATGTTGAAGCTTTATGGGCATCACACACTGATAAGAAATCGCCTGTTGAGTGGGCGCTTCAGTTTGTTGCAAATTTCGAAAACGTTAAAGTTGTCCTCAGTGGCATGTCCACGATGGAACAGCTGAAGGAAAATATTGAAATTGCTGATCGCTTGTTGCCGAATTCAATTGATGACGAAGGACTTGCGCTGATAGAGCGTGTCAGAGCGACTTACGAGTCCAGAATAAAGGTTCCATGTACACAGTGCAAGTATTGTATGCCATGTCCTCACGGCGTGGAAATTCCAAGAGCGTTTACTCTGTACAATAGAGCTCATATTTTTGGTGCATTAGATTCAATCCAGACTCAATACAATGCGACGACTGATGAAGCAAAAGCAAGTAATTGTAAAGAGTGTGGTCTTTGTGAACCGCAATGTCCACAAAAAATAGAAATTATCCAAATGCTAAAAGAAGTTGCAAAAGAATTTGAAAGATAATCATTTGATGAAGAGGTGTAGAATTGAAAAAAGGTGATTTTATTTGGGGAGGCATTTTACTTGCCTTTATGGCTTTTGTATTATATCCTGTAACGCATGATATTTTTGTGTCTTCAACGTCAGCACATCCATATATAGGCGGATTTCTAAAATTTGCTTTACTCGCAACGATGGGTGAAATGCTTGTGGTGCGTCTTAAAAAAGGCAATTGGGAAAAAGCCCCTGGATTCATTTGGCGCGTTATAATCTGGGGTGTGCTTGGAATGGTCATCACTCTGATTTTCCAAGTGTTCGCAGGTGGAGTGAACAATGCGATCCAAAATGGGTATTTGATTGGTAAGGACAGTCCTTTTATAACTGCACTGTTGATCAGTGCAACCATGAACTTGACTTTCGCTCCAAGTTTTATGGCTTTTCATAGATTCACTGATACGTACTTGGATCTTAAATTTGGTGAAAATGTTGCGAAACCGACTGTTGATCAAGTTGTAAAACGTATCGACTGGAGTGGGTTCATAGGATTTGTAATTTTAAAGACAGTTCCATTCTTTTGGATTCCAGCTCATACAATCACGTTTTTATTACCACCGGAATATAGAGTGCTCGTAGCGGCAATGCTGTCGTTGGTTCTCGGAATACTGCTTACATTTGCTAAAAGATAAGAGTTTACAGCGTAAACTCTTATCTTTCGCGTAGTTAAGTTTCCGAAGGAAACTTATTAGCGTCTCAGTCGACATTTCGAGATATAACTGTGGAAACTTACTAGCGTCTCAGACGACATTTCAAGATGCTACTGAGGAAATTTATTGTCGCATACTTAAACAAAGAAGAGATCAGCTCGCGCTGATCTCTATTTTTATATTTCCACCCATTCATACAACTCGGGTACGTAAGTATCCAGACCATACTCAGTCTTAAGTTTTTCTGCAAAATAATGACTACTTTCAACTTCTCCATGCGTCACAAATACTTTTTCAAGACCTTTGATTCCCGTCACCCAGTTCGTGAGTTGAGTCTCATCAGCATGCCCAGAAAAACCGGTAACTTCATGGATCTTTGCTTTGACGGCAATTTCCTCATCCAGAATCCGGACGGTTTTAACTCCTGTTAGAATCGCTCTTCCAAGGGTCTCCTCCCCTTGGTAACCTACGAAAACCACATGGGTATTCGGTTTCCAGAGATTGTGTTTGAGATGGTGCTTGATTCTTCCTGCCTCACACATACCGCTAGCAGATATGATGACTTTGGATGATGTGTTGAAATTGAGCGCTATGGAATCCTCGACATGATTGATGATGTGAAGATTTTTGAGCTTAAAAGGACTTTCACCATAGGTTTGAATCAGTTCACTCATGTAAGCACTGTGTTTTGAATAGATGTCTGTTGCATCCAGCGCCAGTGGTGAATCGAGATAAATTGGAACTTGGCTTAACAACTTTGATTGCTCATTGTCGTGTGTTCGGATATAGTGGTTGATTTCAAAAAGGATTTCCTGAGTACGCCCGACTGCGAAAGATGGAATCAGAACCGTCCCATTCTCTTCATACGCTTTTAGAATAATGGCGACCAGGTTCTCCCCTCGTTCAGAAATCCCCACATGGGACCTGTTGCCATATGTGGATTCAACGACGAGGTAATTGGATTTTTCAATGAATTCAGGTTGCTCCTCAAGAAAACTTGTGCCATTGCCTAAATCGCCTGAAAAGACAATGGTTTTGTCTTGTTCTTTCTCGGTAAAATTGATGACAGCAATAGATGAACCAAGCAGGTGACCTGCATTTTTGTACTCGAAATTGAGATCTTTGCCTAAATCCATTTGTTTGCCATATTCCAGTGGATAGAGATATTGAATGGTTTCTATGGCATCTTCCTCTGTATAAAGTGGATCGATGGCTTCAAGACCGGCGCGCTTGCGCTTTTTATTTTCCCATTCGTTTTCAACTTCATGGATTTTCCCTGAATCTCTGAGAAGAATCTCAGCAAGCTGCATAGTAGGGTATGTACAATAGATTTTACCTTTGAAGCCCTGTTTCACCAGAAGTGGCAATCGTCCGGAATGATCGATATGCGCGTGGGTCAAAATGACAAAATCGATTGCACTTGGATCGAGTTCCTTGTAAAATGCATTGAGGGCTGTTTCTTCTATGTTCCCTTGGAATTGACCACAATCCACCAAATAACTTTTGGAATTCGATTCAACGTGGTACATGGATCCTGTGACGTGCTCGGCGGCACCTAAGAATTGAATACGCATTTGCTCCTCCAATCATAATATTCGATACATATATTATAGCATTTAAGCGTGGGGTTTGCTAAAATAGAATAGAGTCTTTACGACTAATCTGGGATAGTGAGGAGATACTATGAAAAAGAAAGGACTTATGATAACAATAGCAGGAATACTTATTGTTGTCGTGGCGGGATTCACTTATAATCAGTTGAGAACAACAGTCGAAGATGAAACCAATCCGGAAGTGATTGAAAGCACTCTAAGCAATGAGGAGCAAGAGGCAATCGCGGAGCAAGAGAAGATTGAGGCTGAAAAAGAACGTGAAGAGCAATTAAGGCTCGAAGCAGAAGAAAAGGCTAAAGCAGAAGCTAAAGCAGAAGCTGAGGCGGAGGCACTTGAAAAAAGACTAGCAGATATCGAGGAAAATTCCTACTATATTGGTAAATCCGGTGCCAAGGTATGGGACACCCAGACTATTGATGCAATTGAAGTAGATGTACTTGATGAGAAAACACCAGTTTACGTCTCGGCTTATTTGAAGAATGAGGCTGGCGAAATCATAAAAATGGAAATAAAGTCAGATATCGATTCTGAAGTTGTCATTGGATATGTTGATGCAGATAGTGTTTTAAAGTCGCTCAGTGATTTTATTGTAAGACCTATTGAGGATGTGGATTATAGTGCGATTCAAAAAAACGAGTCCTTTGAATCCAATCCAAAGATAGATGTAAAGGGCGTTTATGTGACAGGACATTCCGCAAGAGGAGAGCGTCTTCAGGATCTCTATGATCTGATTGACGAAACGGAACTCAATGCCATGGTCATTGATGTCAAAGATGACAACGGCTATTTGTTGTTTTATTCTGAATCAGCAGAAAAATTCAACCCGGAAGCCAACAATCATGTTTACATTAAAGATATGGAAACATTTGTTAAGGATATGAAGGATCGTGGGATTTACCTGATTGCTCGAATTGTAACATTCAAATCACCAATATACGCAAAGGCGAATACCGACAGGGCAATCATATATAAAGACTCTGGATCCCTTTACAGTGATGCTGATGGTTTGATATGGGCTTCTCCCCATGACAGAATATTGTGGGAGTACAATGTAGGAATCGCAGTCGAGGCAGCAAAATACGGATTTAATGAGATTCAGTTTGACTACGTTAGATATCCTGCAATAGGAAATAAAGGCAGGATGGATTATCGCAATGAAACAGAAGAATCACATACGGCAACCATTCAAAGCTTTTTAAAATACGCTTACTCAGAACTTTCCCCACATGAAGTTTATGTCGCAGCCGATGTTTTTGGCTGGGCTGCTTCAGCTCTTGACGACGTTGGAATCGGTCAACAATGGGAAGGCATATCCAATGTTGTGGATTATATGTGTCCAATGATGTACCCGAGCCATTATGGTCCAAATAATTTTGGTCTATCCGTACCGGATGCGTTTCCATATGAAACAATTGACAGATCGCTTAAGGATGCTTTCAAAAGGGATTCCAATTTGGAGACCCCAGGGATGATCAGACCTTGGATTCAGGACTTTACAGCTCCTTGGGTTGCTGGATATATCAGATACGGTGTGCCGGAAGTCAAAGCGCAGATCGATGCACTTAAAGCCAACGGCATCAATGAGTATTTGGTGTGGAATGCAGGAAACAGATATTCTAAAAACGCATATATAGAAGAATAAGGAGGCATTATGTTATCACATGAGATTGCAGAATCTTTACTCAAGATTAAAGCTGTAACAGTTGTTAACGAGAATAATTTATTCACATGGGTGTCTGGAATCAAGTCACCTGTGTACTGTGACAACAGAATGACCATCAGCTATCCGGAAGTAAGGGACAAAATTGCTGATGGATTCGTCACTATAATCGAGGCATCCTTTCCGGATGTTGAAATCATAGCGGGTACTGCTACTGCCGGCATTCCGCATGCCGCTTTTGTTGCACAAAAAATGAACCTACCCATGGTTTATGTGAGAAGTAGCGCAAAGGGGCACGGAAAGGGTAAGCAAACTGAGGGTGTTTTACCTCAAAATGCAAAAGTGGTATTGATTGAGGATCTGTTGTCTACAGGCGGAAGTTCGATTCAAGCTTGTGAGGCACTCACAAATGAAGGTGCCAACGTGCTGGGTGTACTGGCGATATTCAGCTATAATTTTGCACAGGTGGATGAACGATTTTCTGAAAATGGAATCCCTTATGCAACTTTGACTGATTATGAAACTTTGTTACCCATTGCAGTGAAAATGGGCTATATTGATGCTACGTCTCTTGAGTCGTTGATGAAGTGGAAAGAAAATCCGAGGATTTTCACGGATTGAATAATAATGATATGAGGTGCAGATTTGAGAGTTAGAAAGAAACCCGGTGCTTATGAGGCTTTGGCATCCATTGAAGAGTTTTTCATCGAAAAGCCAGAAGTCCACAAAGGTGTTTGGCAAAGTGTTTTTGGCAACAACAATCCTATACACGCCGAATTTGGTGGCGGGAAGGGTCGATTCATAGTGGGTATGGCGAGAAAGCATCCCGAAATCAACTTCATAATGGCAGATGCTGTTACAGAAGTTGCTCTTAAAGCTGCTGAACTTGCTAGGGAATCAGGACTAAAAAATGTCAAAATCATCCTTTTTGATTTGAGACATGTATTGAATATCTTTGCTAGAGGCGAACTAGATCGAATTTATTTGAATTTTTCGGATCCTTGGCCAAAAAGAAGACATTATAAGAGAAGATTGACCTATAGAGGATTTTTATCGAATTATAAAACGGTCCTTAAAAAAGAGGGTTGGATTTATTTTAAAACAGACAACAGAAGTTTGTTCGAGTTTTCACTCAACGAATTTGCTGAACTGGACCTGATCATGAGGAATATTTCCCTCGACCTTCATAAGCAGGATGAACTGGATAATGTCATGACTGAATATGAAGAGAAATTTTCATCACAAGGATATCCTATCTTCAGAGTTGAGGTTAGGTTTAGGTAACAGGTAAGTGAGGTGTTTCATGGAAAAGCTCTTGAAAAAGACTCTTTACGTTATAATAGCCTTGTTTGTGGGCTTGTTTTTCATGCTTTATACTTTTGGGGCTTTTAGTGAAGTTCGCTTTGAATCACCATTTTTAAATACATTTTTTTCGATTTTACCTGTATTGGTTCGTATCAATGTATTGTGGATCGGGCTGGTCATATTTCTTGAGAATGATAACCCTTCAAGAACACTTGCATGGTTGATTGTCTTGACTGTGTTACCACTCCTGGGTTTCTTTTTCTATATTTTATTCGGAAGAAGTTACAGAAAGCGGACAAAAGCAAAAGACAAGTATCTTAACGATTCCAATCGAATGGCTAAATCTGCAGAAATTCAGATTGGCCTGTTGGATTATATGACGCTTCCAAACAGTGAGAATCCATCCAATAAAAGGTTGATGCAACTTTTGCTTAAAAATGCCAAAGCTCCTTTTTCGATGAGCAACGAAGTGACTGTACTAACGAACGGCCTTAGCAAATTCAATCGTTTGATGGAATCCATCAGATTTGCAAAATCTCATATCCATCTTGAATATTTCATCATAAAAGATGATCAGATTGGTAATGAACTTAAATCTTTGTTGATTGAAAAAGCCAAAGAGGGCATAAAGATACGGGTCATTTATGATGACGTTGGGTCATGGCAACTCGGAAAAGCTTATTTGAAAGCATTAAGGGATGAAGGAATTGAGATATTGCCATTCTTCAAAGTGGCGATGCCACTTTTTTCACGTGACTTGAATTATAGAAATCACAGAAAAATTGCTGTCATAGACGGGGTTGTAGGATTTGTGGGTGGACTTAATATTGGTGATGAATATCTTGGACAATCCGACAAATTTTCGTTTTGGAGAGACACTCATTTGGAAATCAAAGGTGAGGCGGTTTACGCGCTTCAAACCATATTCTTGAACGATTGGAACTTTGTGTCCAATCAGACCGTGGAAGGCGCTGAGTATTTTCCTGAGAATATCGTGGACAACCAGTCGTTGGTTCAAATAGCCGCTTCTGGTCCCGATTCTGAATGGAAATGCATATTACAGGCTTTTTATAAGATGATTGCCAGTGCAGAAGATAAGATTTGGATTACCACACCTTATCTGGTTCCAGAGGATAGTTTGATGATGGGTCTGAAAACGGCTGCGCTCAGCGGTATCGATGTTAAAATCATCATACCGTCGCAACCGGATCATTTCTTTGTATATTGGGCTTCTCAATCCAATATACAGAAACTTTTAGAAGCCGGGGTCAAGATCTATCAATATAAAAATGGATTCATCCACTCTAAGATAATGATTGTGGACAGGTTGTCCGCTACTGTTGGGACTGCCAATCTTGATATTCGCTCTATGGAGATCAATTTCGAGGTCAATGCTTTCTTATACGATCAAGATGTCATCGTAAGACTCGAGGAGGATTTCTTGAAGGATTTGGAAGACAGCAATGAATTTGTTCTTGAGCACTTCAAAAATCGCAAATTGAGACGAAAACTGCTGGAAGCTTTGGGACGTTTGGTTTCACCACTACAATAACAAGGAGGATCAATTGATATATTTTATTTCGATTGCGGCTTTGATCGCAGCGGACCAGTGGTCAAAATATTGGGCGATCGGTGCCTTGATGAATCAGCCTTCAAGTGAGTTCATCAAAGGGTTTTTAGGGTTTAGATACACTGAGAATACAGGAGCTGCTTTTAGCATACTGAGAGACCAGCAACTGTTATTGATCTTATTGACATTTTTAATATTGGCGGGTATGACGGGCTATTTGTTCAAAGCCATCAAAACCGATGCGCCAGTCGCCGTAAAAGTTGCTTTCGTATTTGTCATTGCTGGTGCCATAGGCAATTTTATTGACAGAGTGAGGCTTAATTTCGTTGTGGATTTTCTTGAATTCAAGTTCATTGATTTTCCAATCTTCAACGTCGCGGATGTCTGTGTTGTTACAGGTGTTATATTGCTCGCTTTTTCAACTATATTCTTGAAATACGATTTTTAGAAAGGGGAGGACTATGAATCATTTGAAAATTGAAAAACGTGGCGCTGTTGGGATCGTTACTTTCAGTAGACCTGAAGCGCTCAACGCACTCAATATGGAGACGCTTACGGAACTCGATAATTTGATCGATGAGATTGCTGTCGACAATTCGCTTCGAATCGTGATTTTCACAGGAGAAGGGAAAGCCTTCATTGCAGGAGCTGACATAAAGGAAATGTCAATGCTCAGTGCTGAGGAAGGCCGGGCATTTGGCGTTCTTGGACAAAAGATATTCTACAAATTGGAAAGACTCGATCAAGTGACAATCGCGGCAATCAATGGATTCGCACTTGGTGGTGGGTGTGAACTCGCACTCGCATGTGATTTGAGATATGCTGGAATCAAAGCCAAAATGGGGCAGCCAGAGGTGACGCTTGGAATCACACCTGGTTTCTCCGGTTCACAAAGGCTTCCTAAACTGATTGGAATTTCCCGTGCGAAAGAATTGATTTTCACTGGAAAGATGATTGGTGCTGTTGAAGCCGAACAAATAGGTTTGGTGGGCAAGGTTGTGGATGGAGATGTTCTTGAATACGCCATTGAAGTTGCTTTGGCTATAGTGGCGAATGCACCGCTAGCTGTAAAGTACAGTAAGAAAGCAATCGATTCAGGCTATGATCAAACAGTGAATGAAGGCAATGTGCTTGAGGCGGGATTTTTCGGACTTTGTTTTGCGTCAGAAGATCAAAAGGAAGGCATGTCAGCATTTATAAACAAGCAAAAACCAAACTTTAGAGGAATTTAATAGGAGGACACGATGAAAATAGGCGTACTTGGTGCAGGAACAATGGGTTCAGGGATCGTTCAGACACTTGCACAAAATGGATTTGAAGTCGTAATGAGAGATATAGACAGTGCCATGCTGGAAAAAGGCAAAATGGGTATTGAAAAAGCTTATCAAAAATTGGTTGCAAAAGAGAAAATGACCATGGAACAGATGAATGATGCTATGGGTAGAATCACTACTGCCATTGAGCTTGAAGCCATAAAAGATTGCGCACTTATCATTGAAGCCGCAACAGAGAACATGGGACTTAAGAAGAAAATCTTTAAGGAACTCGATGAAAATGTAAATTCTGAAGCTATTTTAGCGACGAACACATCATCTCTTTCAATAACTGAGATCGCCGCAGCCACAAATAGACCTGATCGTGTGATCGGAATGCATTTTTTCAATCCTGTACCCGTAATGAAATTGGTTGAGGTCATCAAAGGGATCGCAACATCAGAAGATACTACTGAAACCGTCTTGGAGATGTCTCGTAAACTGGGAAAAGAGCCTGTCAAAGTGGAAGAAGCCCCAGGATTTGTCGTCAATAGAATATTGATTCCGATGATCAATGAAGCTATAGGTATATACGCAGAAGGTGTCGCAAGTGCTGAAGATATAGACAAAGCAATGATGCTTGGTGCTAATCATCCAATTGGACCTCTTGCTTTAGCTGACTTGATTGGTAATGATGTCAACCTTGCTATAATGGAAGTGCTTTACACTGAATTTGGAGATTCCAAATACAGAGCACACCCACTTCTAAGAAAAATGGTAAGAGCCGGCCTACTTGGTAGGAAATCAGGAAAAGGGTTCTACGACTATAAAAAGTAATGTTTTGGGGTGTAACAGAAATTTAAAATTGATGTGGGGTCAATTGTGATAGAATAGAAGCAATATGAAATGCAATTTTGTTGAAAGGATAACTTTATGAATAAAACTTATTTCAAGATTTTCATCGTCGCGTTTGTAGGATTTTTAGCAATGTTCGGAGGCGTTTTCTATGCTCTGGACACACTTTATAATCCTTCCGATGCAACTGTCATAATTGATCCGATTATTGATCCCGACAATGGCACGTTACCTGATGATCCAGCTGGTAACGAGACGATTGACCCAGAAAATGACGATCGTACAGAACTGGAAAAAATTACTGCGGAATCGTCAAGAATTAATGTCATCGCCTTTGGACTCAACGAGTACCTTGCGGACACAATGATGCTCATCAGTTTCGACCCCGAAATTCCCAGGCTAGACATTCTATCAATACCAAGAGACACCTATTATCACGTTGAAGGTCATGATTATCCGGGACAAAAGAAGATGAATGCAATCTATGGGATGAAAGACATAGGTGGTGTGAATGGGATGAAACAATATGTTTCAGATTTTCTTGGTATTCCCATTGATTACTATGTCAGAGTGGATTTTAAAGCCGTTGAGGCAATTGTTGATACTTTAGGTGGCTATGATGTCAATGTTCCATTTGATATGGTTTATGATGACATTTATGATTCGCCTCCGCTTCATATCAATATCAAAGCGGGGCGTCAAACCTTAAATGGCGCAGAATCCGTCAAATATTTGAGATTCAGACAAAACAACGATGGCTCCATTCGTGAAGGTGACATTCAAAGAATTCCAAGACAGCAACATTTTGTCGATTATATGATGAACAGAGCTCTCAGTTTCAAATTGCCATCTGTAATCAATACCATCATCAGCAGCAAATACGTAAAAACAGATCTTACTCTGGAAAATGCACTTGCCTATTCTTTGAAAGCGGCAGTTCTTAAGCCGGAGGACATCAAGTTTTATACTGTTCCTGGAACGAATGACATGATGAAAGGTGTATCTTACTGGAT
>JAGXHV010000044.1 GCA_024636005.1 Bacillota bacterium | reverse complement strand
TAATGAACTCATATGATGAAAATTCTGATACAGAATTAACGAAGTTAGTTCGAAAAAATTTGGAAATCTTTCAGGAATTAATAAATCAAAATGCTAGTGGAAGCAAGTTTAGTGGTGCTTATGCGGAACAATTATTAGAACTGACTCGATAGCTTTTCGGAAGCATAGGGGTCAAAGATTGGTAAAGATTTAACTTGTAATTTCAAAAAAATGTTGAAATTTCAATGAGTCTTGCATTGACCTCACTTTGCTTTTATAGTAAAATTGTTATGGTTATGTGAGAAATTGTATACAGTATAATTTCTTTTGTTAATAAAAGTTAAAACATTGTCAAGTACAATGTCAAATTTATTGAAGGGGTGAGTATATGGGGCTTCTAACGTTTAAAGGTGGCATTCATCCGCCACACGCTAAAAAAGCTACGGAGCATTTGCCTATCGTTGATTTTTTGGATCCCAAAGTAGTTGAAATTCCAATGCGACAACATATTGGCGCACCTTGTGAACCAGTGGTTCAAAAGGGTGACTATGTCAAAGTGGGACAACTGGTTGGGTCTGCATCTTCATTTGTATCAGCAAATGTGCACAGTTCTGTTTCGGGAACAGTGCTTGATGTGAAAAAGCAAGATACAGCATATGGTTATGATGTTGTTGTCATCATCGAAAATGATGGTCTAAATGAGGTACATGAGAGTATAGTTCCTCAACCGGATTTCAATACTCTTTCAGGTAAAGAAATCATCGAGATCATTAAAAATGCCGGAATAGTCGGTATGGGAGGCGCAGGATTCCCAACACATGTCAAATTGTCACCACCACCGGAAAAACCGATTGACACAATCGTACTCAACGGTGCTGAATGTGAACCTTATTTGACTTGTGACCACAGATTGATGCTAGAGACACCAGACCTGGTGATCAAAGGATTACAAATTTTGATGCATGCACTCAATGTGCCCAATGGTTATATTGGAATTGAAAACAATAAACCAGATGCAATCGAGACCATGACCAAAGCGGCTTCGGGGACAGGAATAAAAGTGGTTGGTCTAAGAACTAAATACCCACAAGGTGCTGAAAAACAATTGATTTTCGCATGTACGGGTAAGGAAATTCCTTCTGGTGGTCTTCCTATGGATATTGGTGTTGTTGTGAATAACGTCGCGACTGTAGCAACAATAGGTAATTTATTCAATACAGGTATGCCATTGATAGAAAGAATATGTACAGTGACTGGTAAAGGCATCAAGACTCCTAAAAATATTCGCTTCAAAGTGGGTACACCTGTTAAAACATTGATCGAGTTTTGTGACGGATATAATGGCACACCGGGAAAATTGTTGCTTGGTGGACCTATGATGGGCGTCGCTCAAATGACCGACAATCTTCCAGCTATGAAAAACACTTCGGGAGTGTTGGTATTCACCCCTGAGGAAGCAAAATTACCGGAACCATCACTTTGTATCAGATGCGGAAAATGTGTCTCAACTTGTCCAGCTTTTCTAGAACCGATTCAAATCAGTGCTTATGCACTACAGAACAACTATGACAAGGCAAGCGAATATAATGCGCTGGATTGTATCGAATGTGGTTCGTGCTCATTTGTTTGTCCGGCTAATCGTCCATTGCTTCAGACGATCCGTGTTGCTAAAAGAGAAATAATCGCTAAAAAACGTAAATAGGGGAGGTTTATTCGATGGAATCAAGATTAACTGTGTCATCTTCTCCTCATATTCGTTCGACTGAAACGACTCAAAAGATTATGAGGGACGTAACAATTGCCTTGCTGCCTGCTGCGGCATTTGGTGTTTACAATTTTGGACTTAGGGCACTGACCATATTGGTACTTTCAATTGTAAGTGCCATGGCTGCAGAGGCGTTAAGTCAAAAAATCAGAAAAGTTCCAATCACAGTGGATGATTTCAGTGCTGTTGTGACAGGACTTCTTCTCGGAATGAACTTACCTGTTTCGGTACCACTTTGGTTGCCAATTGTAGGTAGTGCATTTGCTATCATTATAGTAAAACAAGCATTTGGTGGTTTGGGTCATAACTTCATGAATCCAGCACTTGCTGCAAGAGCGATGCTCGTAGCATCTTGGCCGGTGGAAATGACCACATGGACGGCAGTCAAAGCGGATGCTGTATCCAGTGCGACAACACTTGGAATTTTGAAAGAAGGCCTCAATGTTCCAGTTCCTTCTATAACAGATGCTCTACTTGGAACAATTGGTGGCTGTATTGGCGAAACTTCAGCATTATTGCTCCTTTTAGGTGGTATTTATTTAATTTACAGAGGGGTTATTTCAATCAGAATCCCGGGACTATATATTGGAACTGTTGCAATTTTGACTTTTATAATTACTGGTTTTGATGTGCAGACAACAATGCTTCATGTGTTGGCGGGTGGTTTGATTCTCGGAGCCTTTTTTATGGCGACTGATTATGCTTCATCACCGATTACTGCAAAAGGGCAAGTCATTTATGCGATTGGAATGGGTGTGATCACTGTAGTTATCAGAATGTATGGTGGTTATCCAGAAGGCGTATCCTATTCGATTCTACTCATGAATGTTGTTGCACCATTGATTGATAAATACACTAAACCTCGTGTGTTTGGAGGTGCAAAATAATGAAAGATATCTTTAAAACAGGTTTGATTCTTCTGATTATAAGTGTTATTGCAGCAATGTCACTTGCATTGACCAATGAAGTTACAAAAGACAAAATCATAGAGCAAAGAGCGATGGCCAATGAACTCGCCAAAATGCAAGTTTTACCCGAAGCGACTAGATTTGAAGATGTCACAGGTGAAATGGCAACTGAAATAATAGAAAATTACGCACCTATAGTAGAAGCTTACATTGGATACGGCAGTTCAGATGAAATTGTAGGCTATGTATTTAAATCCAAGCCAACTGGTTTTGGTGGTCCAATGGATGTGGTTACAGGAATCAATTTAAATTCTGAGGTAACAGGACTTAGAGTCGGAAGTCACCAGGAGACACCTGGACTAGGTGCAAAAGGAACCGATGCGGCGTACTATGAACAATATGCTGGTAAATCAGCAGCTGAATTAATCGGAGTTTCGAAAACTGCAGCATCTGGTAATGACATTCAGGCCATCACCGGAGCGACTATAACTTCTGACGCAATTACAGTTGGCGCCAATGCTTCTATTGATGCATTTCATATGATCATTGAACAAGGAGGTGTCGGGAATTGAATATTAAAAATTTTACAAATGGTTTGATTAAAGAAAACCCAATTTTTGTTCAACTTTTGGGAATGTGTCCAACACTTGCTGTTACAACTTCCGCAGTCAACGGAATCGGTATGGGGCTTGCAACCACAGCTGTACTCATCAGTTCCAATGCGGTAATTTCAATACTTCGAAAATTTATTCCAGCAAAGGTGAGAATACCGGCGTTTGTAGTTATTATTGCAAGTTTTGTTACTATTGTCGGCATGTTGATGGAAGCATTTACACCATCTTTGTTTACTGCACTTGGTCTCTTTATACCTTTGATTGTGGTTAACTGTATTATACTTGCTCGTGCAGAATCTTTTGCTTATAAAAATGGTCTAGTGGCATCTTTGATGGATGGAGCAGGTATGGGACTAGGTTTCACACTTGGATTATTTGTACTTGGCAGTGTAAGAGAGCTGTTTGGTAACGGAACCATTTTTGATGTGTCCTTACTTGGTGCAAACTATAAGCCAGCACTTATTATGATATTACCTCCAGGCGCATTCCTTGCTCTTGGAATATTGCTGGCACTATATAATGTCGTTCAAATTAAAAGTTCTAAATAAGGAGGGGTTGTTGTGGAAAATGCAAGTATTTTTGTAATCATGGTCAGTGCAGTTCTCGTTAACAACTTTGTCCTTTCGAGATTCCTAGGCATATGTCCTTTCCTCGGGGTATCCAAGCAAGTTGAAACTGCGTTTGGAATGGGAATGGCGGTAACATTCGTTATGACTATGGCAGGAACATTGACGTATTTTGTTCATCATTATATTTTGGTTAAACTCGGACTTGAATTCTTACAGACAGCGGCATTTATTCTTGTCATTGCGTCTTTGGTTCAGTTCGTTGAAATTGTTCTTCAAAAAATGAGTCCCACACTTTATCAAGCACTGGGTGTGTTTTTACCACTCATCACTACGAACTGTGCTGTTTTAGGACTTGCTCTATTGAACATCCAATATGATTTTGGATTGATTCAAACGATAGTACATTCATTCTTTGCCGCAATTGGTTTTTCTATGGCCATAGTATTATTTGCGGGAATCAGAGAAAAATTGGAAATATCAGATGTGCCTTTGCCATTCAAAGGGTTTCCGATAGCTTTAATTACAGCAAGCTTAATGTCGATCGCCTTCTTGGGCTTTACAGGCTTGGTTTAGGAAAGGGTGGATTAAATGGATATTAATACAATAATAATAGCTGCTGGAATTCTTGGAATCATGGGTCTATTGTTCGGTGTTGGCCTCGCGTTCGCATCAAAGAAATTTGCTGTCGAAATCGATCCAAGAGTTGTAGCGGTTAGAGAAGCTGTTCCTGGAGCGAACTGTGGAGCTTGTGGTTATCCGGGATGTGATGCATTTGCACAAGCAGTTGTAAAGGGTAATATAGCAGTCAATGGATGTCCTGTTGGTGGTGCTGATACGGCATCAGCAGTTGCTCAAATTATGGGACTTGATGCTGGTGAATCTGTTAAACAAGTCGCCAGAGTCAAATGCGAAGGTCATGATGAAAATTGTGGCAATCGATATGATTATGATGGTATTGACAGTTGTTTAGCGGCAAATATGCTTAACGGCGGACCTAAAAAGTGCCTATATGGTTGTATGGGGCTCGGATCTTGTGAACAGATTTGTCCATTTGATGCGATTCACATCAATGATAAAGGACTCGCTGAAGTGGATCCTGAAAAATGTACGGCTTGTAACAAGTGTGTTGTCATTTGTCCTAAAAATGTTATCAGCCTTGTACCGTACGAACAACTCACTATTGTTGCTTGCAACAATAATGACAAAGGACCTATGGTCAAGAAAAACTGTAAAGTGGCTTGTATTGCGTGTGGAATTTGTGAAAGAAATTGTCCGCATGATGCGATTCATGTCATCAACAATCTTGCTGAAATTGATTATGACAAGTGCACCAACTGTATGATTTGTGTAGAAAAGTGTCCTACAAAAGCTATTCAAGGTGATCTGTCGCTGAGAACGGTTGAGTGATATTAGATTTGAAACCGCCAATAACATGGCGGTTTTTTTTATTTTAACCCTTAACAATATTGCTTCTGAACCATTGAATGTTTAATTAAATTCATGTTTACATTACTCGCTTTGTCTTGTATTTAAAAGAACATAATGCTAAACTATTATGTAGGTTAAATAAAAGACTGTTTAACTGTAAAAATATGGTATAATTTAGGAGTCGTTATGAGAGTTAAAAGCAATGAGAGCATTATTTTGTTGGTACTATTACTCATTGGAGCCATTTTTGGTAGTTTGATCGGCTCAGCTTTTGGTGATACCATTCCTCTGCTCAATTATGGAAAAACAATTGGAGTAGATCCTTTTGTAGTGGATTTGAACGTGGTTGTATTGACGTTTGGACTTAAACTGAGTTTAAATCTGGCAGGAATCATAGGGATTATCATCGCATTTGTGGTTTATAAAAAATTATGAGAATAATACTTGCATCCGGCTCTCCAAGAAGAATTGAACTTCTTGACCAATTTAACATTGAATTTGATGTTGTTCCAAGTAAAATTGAAGAAGTGACCAGACCACATGAATCACCGGTTCAAACCGTGATGGCACTGGCGTTTGAAAAAGCGAATGATGTTGCGAATATGTATACAGATGCTGTCATTATTGCAAGTGACACCATAGTATATAAGGATGACATACTCGGAAAACCCAGTTCCAGAGCTGATGCCAAAGCTATGCTTGACGCGCTTAATGGCGAAGTACATGATGTTTATACTGGAGTTGCTGTGATCTGTAAAATGAAGAACATCAGCATCGTAGATTTTGAAAAGACAACAGTCACATTCAACAGTTTATCCGATGAACAAATTGAAAAATATCTGGATACCAATGAACCTCTAGACAAGGCAGGGGCTTATGGCATTCAAGGTGTTGGCGCACTGCTCGTGAAGAAAATCGATGGTGACTATTTCAATGTGATGGGATTGCCTCTCTCTAAATTAAGTCAATTGTTAGGAAAGCACTTTCAAATTGACCTCTTATAATTAGGAGAGCCTAAATGATCAAACAAATACCGCTCAGTGAGCAACCTAGAGAAAAACTGTTATCGAGAGGAGCCACCAATTTAAGCAATTCCGAACTGTTATCCATATTGCTTAGAACAGGCACTCAAAAACGATCTGCATTACAGCTCGGTCAAGATTTGGTAAACTCATTTGATGATGATTTCGCTGAGATTGCCAATATCACGATTGAAGAATTATGTAATTTCAATGGAATTGGAGCTTCCAAAGCCTGTCAGATACTATCTGCAATAGAGCTTGGAAAACGCGTTCAATCCTCAGATCTGAATCGACGCATCAAAATTTCGGGTCCAAACGAAGTTGTCAATTATTTTAAAGCACAACTTTCAGATCTGAAAGTGGAAAAATTCATATCAGTTTTACTCAATACAAAAAATGAGATTATTAACTGGGAAGTTGTATCGATAGGGAGTCTCAATGCTTCAATCGTTCATCCTCGTGAAGTTTATAATAGAGCCATAAAGAGAAGTGCTGCTTCCATTTTAGTTGTACACAACCATCCATCAGGCCATGTCAATCCCAGCAAAGAAGACATACATGTTACAAAGCGTCTTTCTGAGGCGGGTAATTTGATCGGGATACCTCTGGTGGATCATATTATAATTGGAAAATCAGGTTATTACAGTTTCAAAGAAGAAAATCAACTATAGGCATGAGAAAGGAACAATGATTATGAGATTTGGATTATTTTACAAACAGTTGGGAATCGATTTAGGAACTTCAAACACATTGGTATGTGTAAAAGGCAAAGGGATTGTCGTCAGAGAATCCTCAGTGGTTGCCATTAATGATAAAGGGCAGGTTTTAGCCGTAGGTAGAGAAGCAAAAGAAATGATTGGTAAGACGCCAGGACAGATCAGAGCAATCCGTCCGCTCAAAGATGGAGTAATAGCTGATTTTGATATCACTCAAAAGATGATAAAATATTTCATCAATAAAGCGGTACCCAACATCAACTTTTTCACTGGTGCCAAAGTTGTAATCGGAATACCATCACAAATTACTGAAGTGGAGAAGAGAGCAGTTTATGAAGCTGCAATTTCCGCAGGCGCAAAAGATGCATTCTTGATTGAAGAACCAATGGCAGCAGCAATTGGAGCGGATATGCCAATCACTGAACCTATAGGAAGCATGATCGTGGACATCGGTGGAGGTACAACTGAAATAGCAGTCATTTCATTAGGTGGTATTGTAACAAGCCGTTCAATAAGAATCGCTGGTGATGAGCTCGATGAAGCCATCATTACTTATGTACGCAAGAAATACAGTTTGATGATTGGTGAAAGAACTGCCGAAAATGTCAAAATGAGCATTGCTTGTGCTATGATCCCCGAAGTTGAAAAAGAAATGCAAATTACAGGACGAAACCTTGTTACAGGTTTGCCAAACACATTAATTTTAAAATCAAGCGAAATATATGAAGCCATCAAAGAACCGATTCAAGCCATCGTAGAAGGCATCAAATCAACTCTTGAAAAAACACCACCAGAGCTTTCTTCTGATATTTATGAGTCAGGAATAGTACTTGCTGGAGGCGGAGCGTTACTGCAAGATCTCGATAAACTGATCATCAACGAAACTGGCATGCCTGTAAGAATCGCAGAAAATCCATTGGATTGTGTAGCAATCGGTACAAGTAAAGCTGTTGAAAGTTTCAATGAACTCAAAGAAGTTTTTATAAGTTCAAGAGGATTCTAGAAAAATACGACAAGGTTTTGGTGATGACATGAATGAACGATATAAAAAAGTAATCATCACGGTTGTCGGATTCATCTTGATTTTACTCATGGTCATATCTTTTGGTGGCAGAGATCGGATCACTGTCATTGAAAGTCAGTTGGGTTCTATACTTATTCCTGTTCAAAGGTTCTTGACCAATATTGGAAATTATATAGATGAAAAAACTGAACCGATAATCAATGTTTTGAATTACAAAGAATTGAATGAGGATTTGACAAAAGAAAATGAATTCCTAAAAGAGCAGATTGTCGGACTTACAATGTCACAAAAAGAGTTGAATGAGTTGCGTCAACTCAAATCGGTTCTTAAGTATGTCGACAATTCCCAGCTTGATTCCATAGTATCCGCCAATGTCATCGCCAAAGACATTGGCAATTGGTACAACATGTTCACAATTGATGTCGGATATGAGCAGGGAATCACAAAAAACAGCACTGTAGTGAATGGAAATGGACTTGTTGGACTTGTTTATGAGGTTGGTGAAAAATGGTCAAAGGTCATTGCCATTATTGACCATAAATCATCTGTTGGTTTTGAAATGATGAGAGTGTCTAATGATTATGTAGGGACTCTGAGCGGAACCACCAATTATGAACTTATCGGTGAACTTTTTGATCCGAAAGCCAATGTGGAAGTGGATGAATATATTGTCACTTCTGGACTCGGAATGTATCCCAAAGGCATTTTGGTCGGTCAGATCTATGAAGTCATAGAAGATAGAGATCAACTTTTGAAACGAATAAAAGTCATGCCTGTTGTGGATTTTAAAAAAATCGATAAAATCATGGTCATACCCTATTTGGAAGATGAAAAAACAGATACTTCAGAAATTATGAATCATGAAATCCAGTTGGATGGTGAGTAAATGAAATTTAGATATGTATTTTTATTGGCATTTGCCAACTTTATACTATCGAGTACAATTTTACAGCTTTTTAGAATCAATGATGCAATTCCTAATTTTTGCATCATTTTGTCTATAGTTTTTTTGGCTTTATATTCTGAAAGACATGCCTATTATTTTGCAGCCATATCAGGATTGCTTCAAGATGTCTTTTTAGGAAGAATGTTAGGCACAAATTTGATGATTTATATTATAATAGTTTATCTTGCAACATTGTTGATCAGAGTGCTTTTTAAAGGCAATTATTTGACACCTGTTTTTTTAATCGCACTGAGTACAGGATTATATCATGTTCTTTTCTATCTGGTGATGTTCTTTTTTCAAGCCACGGTTCCTTTTCATTTGATCGCTGGCAAAATACTCACCGAAATTATATATAACAGTGTCCTTGGTCTGATCATCTACTCTTTTGTTTTTAAAAGAACTAATGGATATAAATTGGGGGATTACAATGCTTAATTTTATCAGGAATAGAAAAAATCATGTTATTCTAGTATTTATTTTGGTTTTTTCTTTTTTAGGTTATAGTTTATATGATTTGACGATTAATCAAGGTGAATACTATTATCAGAGGTCGGTAAGCAATCGAATCAAAAGGGTGGAAACACTGGCAAAGCGCGGAGAGATTTTTGATCGCAACGGCAATTTGCTTGCTACCAATGAAGTCGGTTTTGGACTTGAGCTCAACAGCAGTATAATTCCAACGGAGTCATTTTCAGAAATAGCAATTGCTATGTATGATTTTCTTGAAAAACAAAATGAAGATCATTTGGAATTCCCAATATATATTGAAAAGGGTGAATACAAGTACCGTTTTGATGAAAGTATCAGTAAGTGGCTAGCAGCTAATGGATACGATGACACATGGAGTGCTGAAGAAGTGTTCATGGATGTCAGAGGTGCAAATTACATCGATCCCGAACTAAGTAATTATGAAGCCTATAGAATTCTTTACAACCAAGGGCGTTATATGCCTATTTCCACTTCAAGGATGATTTTCATGGATGAAGTCTATAAGATTAATTTCTTGAAGATGTATGGTCTTGATCAAGATATCAGTGCAAAAGAGGCGTTTGGAATCATTCGAAGTCGAAGTGATTTCAGAATTTCTACAAATTATGATGATTATGAAGCCTATAAAATTATTGTGCTCAGACACGCGATCAAAGAAAAAGGATTCCTAAAATATGAACCAATCAACATTGCTTCATCTGTATCACAAGAGACTGCCGTTTTGGTTCAGGAGAAAGGATATGAGTTTCCTGGTTTATCTGTGATTTATCAAACTATACGTTTATATCCTGAAAAATCAACTGCTGCTCACATACTGGGATATATGGGACCAATCGCAACAGAAGCAGAAATTGAATCTTATGTGAAGACACTGGAATACAATCAAAATCAAATTATTGGTAAAACTGGAATCGAGGGTGTTTACGAGACGACACTTCATGGTGAGAACGGATACAAGTATATCGAAGTCGATGTGTACGGAAAGTTTGTTTCCGAAGTGGATGAAGCAGTCTACGGTCTTGACACAAAAACCAATAAATCGGGTGATGATTTATATCTGACTATAGATTTACCACTTCAGAATGTTTTGGAGGATAGCCTTGAAAACGCTATAAATGCAATAAAAGTGGGTGGCACTTTTGAGAGCGCTTGGGGCGATTATAAATTCAAACCTTATCCAAAAGTGGAGACCGCTGCTGGAGTCGTCGTTGATGTCAAAACTGGTGAAGTACTCGCTATGGCCAGTTATCCTTCTTATGATGTCAACCTTTTCTCAACTGGAATCAGTCAAGATGATTATAATGCGCTGAATCCGGTCAACAAGCGCAATCCTATTGCGGCAAGACCCCTTGTCAATATTGTGACGATGATGGCGGTACAACCAGGTTCCATTTATAAAATGGTCACTGGGTATTCAGCACTTGAGCAAGGACTTAACCCTTACCAAAAATTATTTTCATCGGGCTATGTTGAAATTGGTAACCAAAGATTTGGTTGTTGGTTATGGAATGATTATGGCGGAATCCACGGCGCTACAGATCTCTTTAGAGCCTTGGAGGTATCCTGCAACTATTATTTCTTCAATATAGCTACGGGTAAAGATTTCAATTCAGGAAGAACCCTGAATTATGAAATGGGTCCGGTAATAATGACTGAATCATCAAAGCAATTTGGCCTTGATGTCAAGACTGGGATTGAAATAGGCGAAGTAGCAACGGGAATCCCTGAGCCAGAAAAGAAAAAAAGAACCATCCAAGCTCTTTTGAAAACGGAACTCAAGAGAATTGCCAAAAATTATTTTCCAGAAGAATTGATCGCTGAAGAAGATGACTTAAATGCCTTGGTTGACGTAATCATTAGTTGGTCAGATGAGAATCCTTCGAGGGGTGCTTTGATTAATAAGCTGCTTGATTTAGGAAGCAATGAGGATTATTTCCTAACCGAAAAACTTGCGGATATAATCAAATGTGATTATTTCAATCTGATGAAATGGTACGAGAGTGATACCCTCAACTTGTCCATTGGACAGGGCGATCATACCTATACCCCTATTCAGATTGCAAGATATATTGCTACAATTGCGAATGGTGGTTATTTAAATGATTTGACACTCATAAAGAAGATTGGTGATGAAATCAAAGAGAAAAATACTGGTGACCAAATATCCATGGATGAAAAGGATCTCCTGCCGTATATCCAACAAGGGATGCGCCAAATGGTCAGCAGTCCTAACAGTTCTGTAAGAAGTATTTTTGAAAAGTTTCCAGTTGCGATTGCCGGTAAAACGGGAACTGCTGAAAAAGCCGGATTGATGCCGCCTCTTGATGAAGTGGCTTATTTTACTGAATACCTTAAAGAGATTGACAAAACGCTCAACCTAGAAGAGGTCAATGAAAAAACGCTTGAGATCATCAAGCAGCGTAGCGAAGAAATGGTTGCGCTTGAAAAATCCAAAAACGAAGCTGAAACTGATGTTGAACGGGATATGCTGGGGACCAAACTTAACGGACTTATTGAAAGAGATTATCTGAACAAGGGTAATGCGATGAGAGATGCGATTAAGACGCTCTCTGGGGATAAATTGACAGATGAGGACCTCAACCAATTCAGACTGCCATATGACAACTACTCATGGTTCGTTTCTTATGCACCTTATGATGATCCTGAAATAGCAGTTGTAATTTTTATACCACAGGGAGGTACCGGTATATATTCTGCGCCTGTGGCAAGAGAAGTATATGCTGAGTATTTCAAATTAGAAACACCTATAGAAGACTAAATGTTGTAGTATGAGGTAAAATAAGTTACAATAGAAATGTTAAGTTGATTGAAAAATAAAGCAGGTGGTGATGCTATGGCGCGTAAGGGCCCAGCTGAGTTTAAGGGTAAATTGAATGGTCTTTATCTGAATGTCGACACAAATGAAAGTTACACTCGCATCATGACACATCTCAAAAAAATCTTGGAAGAATCAGGTGCGTTTTATAAAGGTTCCAAAATCATTGGATTAACCGGCCAAAAGTTCACTTACAAGCAAAAAGCCGAAATTGAAAATCTATTGTTCAATCAATACGGTATTGAGGTTGAAAGTCTCGAAGAGGAAATCAGCGAGATTAGAAAAATGCCTGAACCGGAAATGGTTCAGATTCCCGTGCCCGTTATTGAGCCACTTCCGGTTGTTAAGGAACCTATAGTTGAACAATCTAAATTATCAGACACAAAATTTGTGTTTGGGACTTTAAGATCTGGCAAGTCAGTGCATTATCCAGGCAATGTCATTTTAATCGGAGATGTCAACCCAGGAGCTGAAATAATTGCTGAAGGCAATATAGTGGTAATGGGCAGAATCTTAGGATTCGTTCATGCGGGCTCCGCAGGACTAGAATCTGCAGTTATCGTCGCAAGTTTGTTGAAACCGACTCAAATCAGAATCGCAAAGTTCATTTCGGTACCACCGAGGGATGATCATTCTGAACATACGTTATCTCCTGAAATCGCTTCAGTGAGTAAAGGCATCATCAAAGTAGAAAAATGTCATTAGAGTGTTTTCATGAAATCTTTTTTGGAGGGGAACTATATGGGTGAATCAATTGTTATAACATCCGGTAAAGGCGGCGTAGGCAAAACGACCACGACCGCAAATATCGGAGCCGCACTAGCGATGGAAGGCAAAAAAGTAGTTGTGATCGATGCGGATATCGGCCTTAGAAATTTAGATATCGTACTTGGTCTGGAGAATAGAATCGTTTATGATATTGTTGATGTCGTCACAGGAGTATGCAGAGTCAAACAAGCCTTGATCAAAGATAAGAGGTTCGACAATTTGTATCTTTTACCTGCAGCACAAACAAAAGACAAAAATTCTGTGAATCCGGAGCAAATGAAAGACCTGATTACAGAATTGAAAAAAACGCATGATTTTGTAATTGTCGATTGTCCAGCTGGAATCGAACAAGGTTTCAAAAATGCAATATCTGGAGCTGATCGAGCAATCGTTGTCACTACTCCAGAAATATCTGCAGTCAGAGATGCTGATAGAATTATCGGTCTTTTGGAAGCAGCAGAGATTCATGATCCACTTCTCATTGTTAATAGACTTAGAATTGATATGGCAAGACGTGGAGAAATGATGAATGTGGAAGATATTGAAGATATCCTTGCAATTGATCTGATTGGTGTCGTGCCAGATGATGAAGAAATTGTAATGAGTACCAATAGGGGAGAACCTGCTGTGTTTAAACAAGGCTCGCTTTCAGGAATGGCTTTTAGAAATATTTCCAAAAGAATTATCGGTGAAAGTGTTCCTTTCATGGAATTTGATGTTCAGGAAAGTTTTTTTGATAAACTAAAGAGAGCGTTATCTTTTGGTAAATAGGAGGAGGTATTATGTTCGATTTATTTGGCTTTTTAAATAGTAAACCGACAAGTAAAAACGTTGCCAAGGACAGACT
>JAGXHV010000043.1 GCA_024636005.1 Bacillota bacterium | reverse complement strand
TTTTGTCTCGTTCATGACGTCCTCGTAATTGTCGACATTGATCATGGCGACAATAGGTTTTTCGTCATCGTATTTCGATTTTAGTGTGGCGTACTCTGTGGTGTCAAACCAGTACAGCATGATCACCAGTTCGGTTGGATTGTCATCGTCAAGTGATACGATATTGGCATAAACATTGAATATTTTATCTCCAACTTTCACTCCTGTCTGCTGCTCCTGATTTTTAAGTTGCTCAATCTGGAGATTGCTGACGAGATTCACCAAACTCTTGCCCATAACACTTTTTTCATCTACCAAATCGGTGAATTTTGAGTTGTACCAGTTGATTTTGCCGTCAATATCCACTACAACGAGTGGCACAGGCAAATTGAACACTGCATATCGCGCCGCACTGTCTATGCTTGTTGAAATGTTTTCAATGTATTTGCGCCATTTTTTTGACCTGGCACGGTCTGATGTCCAGTTGTAGAAAACCAGACCAAGTAGTGCGATAATTCCAAGTAGTCCCCAAAGTGTATTGTAATACGATATTGCCGCTACCAGCATTCCAATGACAATCAGATAAAGATTCAATGTTTCTTTGAACGGACTGGTCATTTTGTTGTTGCTCATAGTATTACCCCGCTTGTTTTCCAAATTTTCTTATGTTGAAGATCACGTCAAAAAATCCTATGAAAGCGATATACTGAAACCCACCAATGAACAATATAAGTGCAAGCATCACTCTAGATAGTCCCTTGTTGAAATATTTGTTCATGAAGAAATAAATCAGTGCCGATCCCTGTACTGCGAAGATCATAAAGAACAGATATGAAAAATTCGCTGTCAGAATGACCGGGTCCACCCATCCGGTCGAACCGACGAGATATGCCAGAACGATCATTCCCGCACTGCCATAGGCAAGGTGCTTTGGATAAGTAAAGTCAGCAAACGACCCTAAAGGTCTGTGGTCAATGCGCATGCGTTTCAGAATCTGATGCGCCATGAGCATATTGATGAGTGTGTAGAACATGGAAAATACAATCAATAAGGACGGTAAAATAAGTCCCATCAAGTAAAGCATGTCCTCAAGTGTCTGTTTGGACTCAGCAAAAGTCTCAGAAACATTTTCTGCCCCCATGTTCTCCATGGTTTGTCCAAATGATTCCTGAAAATCCATGGACATGGTGAAAGAGCGTTCAATTTCCTCTGTGATGGTTACACCCGTTGTCAGATCCAGAACTAAAAAGAATAAGAAGAATGCGACAAGTGCTCCCAGTCCACCGATCAATACAACATTGAGTGCCGGTTGCTTTTTTTTCATCATCCATCCCAGCGGCAAACCTACGCCAATTGCCACTGCGGCCATACTGAGTCCGTAGACCAGGGTCACAAGTGTGCTTGAAATGAGTCCTGCTATGACAGCAGCTATGAGTGCATTGACAATCTTATTTTTCATGGTTAGAATGACTATCGGCAGTGGTAAAAAGAACACCATCAAATTGCCAAGTATGGGAATATAGAATGAACCCACGATAAACAACACCAATATTGCCGCAAATAATCCCGCTTCTGTAATTTCTCTAGTCCGATTCAAGGGTATATTCCTCCATTTTGCCTAGTCTCTCATACGATTATACACTATTTACTCTTTAATTTAATCAGTTGTTACAAAAAATATAAAAACGTCCTCTTGATCCACGAGGATCCAAAAGGACGCTTTACATTATTTAGTCGTTAACAAATGGTAAAAGTGCAATGATTCTTGCTCTCTTAACAGCGCTTGTTACCATTCTCTGGTGCTTAGCGCAGTTGCCAGTAACTCTTCTTGGAAGAATTTTGCCTCTTTCAGTAAGATACTTCTGCAATTTTTTTGTGTCTTTGAAATCGATTGATTCTACTTTATCTTGACAAAAAGAACAGCCTTTTCTTTTTCTACGTCTTTTGATCATTGTTATTCCCTCCTTCTATTAGAATGGAACGTCATCATCGTCTTCGATGGATTGGTAATCATCGAAGCTTGAGCTTCCGAAACTGAAATCATCGCTTTTCGGTGATGACGGTGTCTTTTCTCCCCATTCGAGGAATTCAACTCTATTTGCTAAAACTTCTGTTGTATAACGTGTTTCACCAGTCGTTGTTTTGTAGCTGCCCGTTTGAATTGAGCCTTGGATTGCAACGAGCTTGCCTTTAGCCAAATATTGTGAACAATTCTCAGCCTGCTTGCCCCAAACAACGATTCTTATGAAGTCAGCTGTTGGTTTGCCTTGGCTTTCGAACTCTTGTTTTTTTTCTCTTGTAAGACCCTTGTCGATCGCCATTGTGAAGTTCGCAACAGCCATTCCGCTTCCGGGTACAAATCTTAGTTCTGGGTCTCTTACCAAACGTCCAATCAGTACTACACTATTCATGTTGAGCTCCCATCCTTAATTACTTATCTTCTAAATTGATTACGATAAAACGAATGACGTCGTCAGAAATTTTAAAATTTCTTTCGAGTTCTTTTGGAAGCGATGGGTTCGCTTTGAAGTTTACATGTACATAATAACCGTCTCTAAGCTTTTCGATTTCGTATGCTAGTCTTTTGTTTCCCCATTCTTCCACTTTTTCTATTTCACCATCTGCAGCAATTATACCTTTGAATTTTTCAATAATCACATTGCGCTTTTCTTCTTCAAGTGATGGTCTTAAAATAAAAATAGTTTCGTATTTTCTCATCTTCTACACCTCCCTATGGTCATAGTGGCTCTCATATCTTGAGAGCAGAGAAGTAGCGACATCATTGTCGCACTTACAACATATGAATTATATCACTCGTCACCCTTTCTGACAAGGCTTTTTTATTTGTCAATTTTTTCTCCACCGCGTTCAATGGTCTTGATTCTTTTTTCAAGCTTGACTCTTGGAATCCAAATTTCCTTTTGGCACTTCATGCATTTTATTCTGAAGTCCATTCCCACTCTGGTGATTCCAAACGAATTGCTTCCACACGGGTGTGGTTTTTTCGTCGTTATGACATCTCCCATTTCAAGTTTGATCGGCATGCCTTCACCCCCACTCAGACTCAACAGCTCTGCTGCCCTTTTCATCTTTGATATATCGATAAAGCCTTAAACCGGTCTTGTCCACGCCGGTAAGAAATTTCATGATCGCTTGATGGTCGTCCGGCTCATATTTAAGGGCTAGTCCACAGCTTGCAGTGACTTCCCTTGGAGTCGGAATGAGTTCAATCGCAAAAGGACTCATCAAAAGCCTCTCGAAGTGAATGGCTTTATGTGTTGAATCAAAGGATATGAACATGAATGTCTTTTCTTTCAACTTTTCCTCCAATTCATAACGTTATCGTATTGTTGGCTTCAGCCATTTTTTCCACAATGGCATACATGTTGGTCACTTCGCCAACCATAAGGAATTCCTTCAAGTTGTAATAGTCAAGGCAGGCACCACAACTGATGACTTCGGTACCGAACTCGACGAGTTTTTTAAGATAATCAATGGTGTTGGTGTTGACCGTACTCAGTTTGACACCGGAATTGACCAGAATAATTGTCTTTGGGTACGGCTCATGCTCAGATAGCGCATAAAGATAACTCTTCATCAAAGTTGCTCCGAGCTCCTCAGAACCTTTGCCAAAGTGTTCGCTGCCAATAAATATCACTAAATTTGAAAGATCAGGTCTCTTTTGTACCATATCTTCAACAGATTCGGCGTAAGATCCTTTGAATATGCTGATTTCATAATATCCGTTGCTTTCCGTGACACTGTAATGCAATTTCTTGCTCTTTGCGAATTTGGATACATTGTCCCTGGCAACCGCATTGTCGACTATAGTGATGATATTGCCCTCATTCAGTCCATCGAGTGCCTTTTTTGTTTCTATTACCGGTTTGGGGCAGGACAGCCCTCTGGCATCTATTTTGATTTCCATATCCATAACCTCCATCATAAATTGAGACTTCCGTTGATTATTACGGTATTGAACACATACTGAAGTATATTGTATTTGTAAAAATAAATGGCGAACTGGGATTGTTCAATGGCCGAAACCGTATCCCGCGACCATTTGAATGTCGGTATGTAGGAAAGTACAGCCATGATGAAATATACTGTCACGATGCCGATCATCGCACCAAGAATAAGACCGCCACCATGGTTCAGTTCTTTAATGATTGGCAATTTGGCGATCAAGTTGCCAATAAACTGAGCAAACCCGAAAAGGGAAAGCAATATGAGAATCAACACAAGAAACCCAATTCCATTGACAATCATCCCTGTCATATGAGTAGCGATTTCTTCCACAAATTCCACGGATGTACTGATCACTTTTTCGTTCACAGCATTATAGATGGTTTTTTCGAGTACTTCAGGCAATTTCAATTTTTCCAGCGAAGCATTCATCTGATCGATAGTCATGCTTTGTCCAGTCATAGGATCAAATCCCAACATATCATATAAAAATGCAGTGACATGTTTGCCCACACTTTTGGTGGGATCCCAAAAATTTTCAGTGACGAAAGTCGTGAATTGCACGTGGAACATTCTTGCGATCACTATTGCAGCAATCCATTTGATGAAATCAATTGCGGCAACTATGAAGCCTTTTTTCCACCCATAGTACATACTAAACCCTATAATTGCAATAACAGCGATATCTGTCCAGTTCAAACGTTCCACCCCCGATTCATTTCTTGACGTATATTTCCAAACGATTGATGTACTCCACTCCAAAGCTCTTATCGTCTATGGAATGAATCTTTTGAATGTCGTCTTTTCCATTGTAACGCTCAAGTACTCTTCCCTCAGAATCAATGACTGCAATATCCCTTGCACCAAAAACGATGGCAAGGTCTCCAAATTCTGCAAATCCATATATTTCATCAAAAGGAGGTTCAAATGCTGCAATTTGATTGCCGTTTCTATCAAATATCAATATTTCATTGCCATTTTGAGGAGCACTGAGATCACTTTCGGTATTCACCACATAAATCCAAACCTGGTCCGATCTTTCATGAAACAGAAATTGACTGATAGTGCGATCAATCGGTATCCGCGTTTCCAGTGTTCCTTTATAATCATAGCTGAGCAGCGCACTGTCCACAAGGACATTGATGCGATCTTCATCGATTTCCATCTCGTAAGCGATTTCCTGTGTTAGATTGCTGCCACTGCTGATATTGCCATTCATTGATGCCAATACCAGTTTCGTGTTGAATTCCTTACGGCTAAGATCGAGTAATATGGCGACGATGTCCTGACTTTTGATGTTCAGGTCAAAATCCAGGATTTCACCTTTGGGAAGTTGTGTTGTACTTATAAGTTTCATCTTTGTATCAAGTAAAACCAGTGAACTGTCATCTTTGAGTACGCCAACATATTTGTCGTCGAACACTTTTACTTGTCTGACTGAACCAAGATCCATCACTTTGGCGGTGATTTCTCCTTTTGAATTCAAGACAAAAACATCTCCCGCTTTGCGCTCACTCAAGACAATAATCTTTTTCCCACCCGCGACAGCAACGTTCTGGGATGCCAAATCTTTTTTCCATATTGCGTTGCCTTCGGAACTTACATATTTGATTTCTGTGGGGTCCACAATGACATAAGCATCATCCATCGTAATGATCTCTGCCCTATATTCAAAATTGTTGTTTTGATTAAATACGAATTCCTGTGTTTTGACATAGTCCTCGTTGATCCATTTGGATACCCCTGCAATCACCAAATCGAATTGTGTCACAAGCAAAAGGGATAGTATCAAAATGGTCAGGGACAGAGCACTCCCTTTTTTCATCCAAATTCATCCTTTACTGATTTTCTTTTGGTTGTCTAGGCGGTCTTTCTCCAAAGTACATATAAAAATGTGTCTTGATTCGACCATTGTAAAGCTTCCTGTTTTTTGTGGACTTCTCGCCATAAGCGTTCTCAAATCCATCGTGAGACGTGATGATGTATTTGGACCAAGTGTTGT
The DNA here is from genome assembly GCA_024636005.1 of Bacillota bacterium. Classification (GTDB taxonomy): domain Bacteria; phylum Bacillota; class Clostridia; order Peptostreptococcales; family Acidaminobacteraceae; genus Fusibacter_D. The sequence goes on along the minus strand of JAGXHV010000043.1, from coordinate 42,185 downwards.
AAGGTTTGAATACCTTGCCCATTACTTTGTATAGTTGCTCGACTTCTTTGACTTCGTTGAGTCTCTCACCATAAGGTGGGTTGCATAGAATTGTACCATACTGTCTGGATGTGCTGAAGTCCTTCACATCGCGCACTTGAAAGTGCACGATGTCCGCAACACCTGCGAGTGCGGCATTTTCTCTTGCGATAGCTATGGCTCTAGGGTCCATATCATATCCTTCGATTTTGACATCTATGACGTCAATGACGGATTCTTTAGCTTCATTTCTTACTTTTTCCCATATCTCAGGTTCAATCCATCTCCATTTTTCGGAGTCGAACTCCCTATTGAGGCCTGGAGCAATGTTTTTGGCCATCATGGCCGCTTCTATGACTATGGTTCCAGATCCGCAGAATGGGTCGATCAGTGGTCTTTCAGGTTTCCATTTGCTGACGAGTAATAGTCCAGACGCTAGGGTTTCCTTGAGCGGTGCCTCGTTGCCTTTGGCGCGATACCCTCTTCTGTGAAGTCCAGAGCCTGATGTGTCTATACTTACTGTCACTTCATCCTTTAAAATAGAGACAAGAATTCTATACGTTTCCTGAGTTTCCTCAAACCATTCCACTCGGTACAATTTGGTCAATCGCTTGACGATTGCTTTCTTGGTCAGACTCTGAATGTCAGACAAACTGAAAAGTGTCGACTTGACAGATTTTGCATCCACAGGGAATGCTGCCTCTTTTGCAATATAGACTTCCCAAGGCAGTTTATTGATTTCATCAAAAAGCGTCTCAAATTTATTCGCTTTAAACCTGCCAACACAAATAAAAACGCGTTCAGCGGTTCTGAGCCACATATTTGCACGCGCAAGGCCAAGCTCATCCGAGTCGAAAAGAACCCTTCCGTTCTCCACAACCACATTTTCAAATCCCAAATCTTTTATCTCTTGTGCCACAATGGCTTCCATACCAAAAACGGCAGTGGCGATCAATCTTAATTTCATACTTTTACTCCATTCGATAAGCGTGTAATATTCTATATGATTATACCATAAATGGGCGCCTGGGCGCCCATTTTTAATATATGCTTATTAAATTTATAAATATTTGTTTGCAATTTGTTTAAAAGTTTCACTTGTGAGCGGCTTGGGAATGTAATCATCGAACCCGTAATCCTGCATGAATACGCGCTCATTGTCTATGAGTTTATTAGACATGGAGACAATGGGGCGATGTGTTTTTCTTCTTCTCTCAATCTCATCAAAAACCTCGAACCCATCACACTGCTCTACGCTCACATTGATCAACACCAAATCCGGCTCTTTTTCGAAATATAATCTGATGGCCTCATCGCCCGTTTGCGCAAAGTAAAGCTCATACTCCTCAAACACATCCAGAGCGATATCCGGTTTTTCAAAATCGACGATCAGAACCCTATTCACCACATTTTTCACCGGCAATTCATATTGGCTTTCCATCGGTGACAATTTGTCGAACCCAAGAACGACATTGGCATAGATTTCTTGATCCAAACTGCTTGCGATTTCTATGGTTCCTCCGTAGGCCTCGACAATTTGCCTTGCTAGGTGAATTCCAAGAGATATGGAATACGCTTCTATGGAATCATAATCCATTTTTCTATCGAGCTCAAAGTAATCGATCATTTTGCTTGTGTCGACAGATTCTCCCTGCTCGGCGGAATAGGTGAATTTCAAGTTGATTTTATTCCTGGTTTGTGATATTTCAGTTATGGACACATGGATCGGGTTGTTTTCACTAAAATGCATCACGATTTCATATAGATAAGAAAGCAACAATTTGAAATTCATAGCATCGCCCTTGATCACCTCTGGAATCGTTGGCGCACAGACCAGATGAATCGGACCTGTGGGTCTGTAAAGACGCGCTTGATCCGCTGCTTCGGAGATCGCGTTCAGAAGTTTGAACTCTTCTTTCCTAAGTACTATATTCGGTTCATCGAATTTTGCTGTCATAATCATTTTATTCAAAGTTTCATAGAGTTGTTCTGCAGTGTCCTTAAGTGTTTTCAGATATATATCGTCTTTCTCTTTCTCTGATAGCAGAAAGTAACCGTTGAGTGCACGAAGTGGTGTTCTAAGCGATTTTGAAAAACGTTCAATAAACTGTGACATATTTTGGTTTTTATGATAAAGCTCCAAATTTTCGAGTTTATATCGCTCCAATAATTTCTGTTGCGCTCTGAGTGATTCAAATGCCTCTCTGGCATCATACTGAAACTCGAGAACACCATTATTGTCACCACGGACAACAGGCATTTGATATACCTCTTTGAAACTGTCCTCCTTTTGTATGCGATGAATGCCTATCTTATTGTCCTCAATGACTTGCTCAAGCTTACAGCCTTCACAAACGTCATTAAATCCAAAAAATATCTGATAACATTTTTGATTGGCTATGTTTTGATGTGTCTCAAGACAAAAACGATTCGCCCAGTAAACACTATAATCGGATTTGATCCAATAGACTGGTGCTTCTATTTCGTCGAGCAGATTATGGACACCGAGTTGGTACCCTTTTTCGACCATCTTTGCTTTTTCGAATGATTTGTTGAGTTGCTCGATTTCGTGAATCAATGATTCTCTCGAGAGTCTGCTGTAATCCATAGACACCTCTTTCTAACCGTTATTTGGTTCAATTATATCATTTAATTCACTATTCATCACCTCGTTTTAAAAGTTCCATCTGCCCCGCTTCACGATGTGAGACAATGTTCTCAATCGTTTTTCTCTTTCCCTCCACAAGAACATATACAGGCACATCAGAATCCATCAGATAATTGTCGTATAAACCCTTTACTGTTACCTCTCCTAGATCCCTTAATACAAGCGCCGAATCCACCAGAACCACATTGACGTATTCTCCAGTGGCCAGGGTCCAACAGAGAGCCTCTTCTGGAGCAAGCTTGATGGTTGTTATCGCATTGCCACTTTCCGGCGACCCATAGGCGTTTTCTTTTAAACTTCCACTCGTAATAATCGAATGGCTTTCCATTGAGATAAGAATCGTTTTCCCAGAGACATCCTCCAGTTTGCTCGCATACCCGTCGCTCCACAAGGATTTGTCGATTTCCTTAATGACTAGATCCGTTCTTTTTATGGTACTACCCGCTTCAATGTCCCTGGCTAATGAAACCACAGGTACCGTATCCATTTTTTTCTCATTTTGAATCCAGTTGATCTCAATAACCGTCAAAACGAGTCCGAGCAGCAAAACCGCTCCAACTGTAATTAATCTTTTCAACATACCCTCCTAAAAATCCATTGGCAGTTCATACTGAAACTCTACTTTCATCTCTTTTGAAAGCTCAGGATATCGCATCAGTTGACTCGTGTATATATAGGTATACCTAATTTCCAAAGCGGGAATTCTCTCTTCAGGATTCCAGTTCACTTCAATATTTTCTGGTAAGATCTCACAAGTGAGATGATCCAGTTTCCTTCTGAGTAGAACTTCATAACTATTTACTAGAGCGTTACGCCAACCGAGTGCGCCCTCACTGAGTGCCTCTGGTGACAAATCAAGCACTAAATCGATAGCTGCGAGTTCTGACGCCAAAACCACCTTTTGATTTTGAACATCAAACGCCTTCATTTCCAGTGCCATCACCTGTAGTGGAAAGATTACAAATAAAACCAAGAAAAATATAAATATCACGAAACCGATGGCAGTAGAGCCTCTTGAACAATCAATTGATAACGCGTCTTGCATAAACCTCTGACTCGAATCTGAACGACATTGATTTGTCTTCCCTCTTGAATAGCGCTGTAATCCCCTTAATAACATACTGTCCTTCCACCTTAATTTCAATTGTTTCATTTCTTTTGACTTCATTGATGTTTTTAGCGGTTATGATGATATTTTCCACTCCTAGAAATGTGATTTGATCCCTTAGTCGATTGCTCTTTTCGGTGGAAAGTCCATTTTCGGATTCAGCGATCAGGACATAAGTTCTACATAAATTCTCAAATTGTTGTTTCACGTAAAGGGGCATCAAAAAATCGAAGAAGACCAGACATATTGAAATCACTATAATGATCACTATTCCTGCCACAATGACTTGATCAATCCCCATGATCAGTTCGGGAACAACTGGGAACTGATGGCATTCGCCCACCAATTTTGCATATCCGTCATGATTTGTGTCGCAAATGTCTGAATACCTGGAATCAATATGAATGCCGCCACAATGAGTCCGATAGCAACTCCGATGATTGTGCTCATTCCAAATTCCCCTCGTTCACATTGTAGGAATTCTTTAAATTTCAATCTCATTTTCTCCATTGTTTTCTCCTCTTTATAGTTTATATGAATATTTTTTTTGCCGAATAGAACATTTGGTGAAGAATTGGAAACAAAAGCATACATGTGGTCACCGCTGTAAATGTGATGACTGCTGCGAGATACAGTTGTCTCACTTTGTCGGTTCCTGCCCTGATCCCTGACAGATATTTTTGAAAGAGCATGTGATCAAGCCTCATAAAGGCGTCAGCGGATAATCCTGTACCGGACATGCTTTCAAGTATTCCAACAAAAATCTGACCTTCATCAAAATCCAATTGTTTTTTTAGGCCCTCAAGGCTCTGCTTGATATCATGACGTTGTGTAAGAATGACCGAAAACTGAAGCAGCTCTGCCTTCAATGCTTTGGCATGCACAATCTTATAAAGAGACTTATAGATATCTTCCGGTCTGGATCCTGCTTTGACTTGAATGGTTATGTACTTGTACAGCCTATAAAAATTCTTTGAAAGCTCAGTGCTTTGTTTTCGCTTCGACTTGATTCCAATGACTTTTGCAGATAACTTTTGTGGACGCTCAAACTGAAGCGGCACTATGCGGTTCATTTGCCACTGTTTGTTAAGACCGTCCAAAATCAACACGACCATCACGATATTGACAAGTACAGTTATGATTTGCATACTCCCCCCTATACACGTTTTCTGGATGCGACGATCACTATGCCAAGTCCAATCCCCATCGAAAGAACAAGCATGAAACTCAATACTTGACCCAGTGCAGAACTCAAGTAAAACGTGATAATATAATCATGAGTTTTGATGATTCGCATCGCCGTGAGCACAACAAGCACAAAACTGAACAAAGTGAGATTACGATCATGCTGCAATTCAATTTTTCTTTTATTGAGTTCTATTTGTATGGCTGTATATTCGTTCTCAAGTGCCCGCATCAATTCAACTGCATCTCCATGCCTGAGGTGAACTTGTTCCATATTGAGATAAATATATCTCAGGTAATCATGATGTGTGGCATCCAACAGCATGGAAAAGGCGACTTCTGATGAAACCCCGGCTCTGATTGCAGTATTGAATACCTTGAGTCCTTTTCCGATATATACATTTGTATTTGAACGCTCCACTTCAAGTAACGCATTGATCAGATCTTCATTTTGGATCAGACATGCATTGGCTTTGGATAGGAAGGTGAACAGTGTTCTATCAATGTTGTTGTCAATCCATTCCAGACGCCATTCCAGAAGTACTGCCGGCAGACACATGCCCATAAGCCAAAACAGGATCTTAAGTCCTAGTGGCAAGTTAATGAAATAAAGTCCCGCCATTATGATGATTGCCCAGCACCCCCATAGTTTTAGAAGCCGGCCGTTACCCAGCCACTCTTCTAAAAATGTTTGAACTGAGTAGCGTCTAATCAGTTTATAAATCCACGCCCTAGGTGCAATGAAACTCTGATGATGCACCTGCAAAGGTCTTTTGGTAATTAAAAGTGTCTTTTTTATCTTATGGTCTTTCATGAGAAGAAAAAGCACTGCCAATGAATTGATGATCAAAATCAGATACATTGTCATCCCCCTTTCCCATAGAGGACTTCATACTCGTATGCTTTTTTATGTTTGTCGTAATCCTTCACACTTATGATTTCATGAACAGAAAAATCTCTCAGATAAATGATGATTTCCATGCTATTTGCCAAAATACTTTTAAGTGCCGCTTCTTCAATACGCGTCTCATTTTCCATGAGCATGAGCAATCGTTCCAGTGCATCAAAACTCGACTGAGCATGTAAAGTGCCAAGTATTCGATGATCCGTGTACCCTGCTTTGACAAATGGCCAAGCTTCAGAACCGGTGATTTCACCAATACAATAGGCATCCAGCGACATGGTAAGCCCTTCCTTTATAAGCGACTCCAGACTACCAGACCCCCGCTTGTTTCTTCTTTTTTCGATATGCTGAACTATGGTATTTTTCTTCTGTGGATAAAGTTCCGTATCTGACTCGCATATCAACATTCGCTCATACTTATCCCCTGTTTCAATGAGTGTTCTGAGCAAAGTCGTTTTACCGGATGCGCCTTTCCCACAGACCAAGATATTTTTGCCGGATCGATTCACTTCCTCAATGATTTTTCTGGACCGCTCATTTAAGAATTCCAATTGTTCCAAAGCCTCATATTCATAAGCACTATGTCTATGTTTTCTAATGTTCAGTGACGTTCCCGTAGCGTTTCTTGGCGGAATGCTTACATTGATTCTAAGCCGGTTGTTCTTGTCACTGACCCTACAGTGCGCATCTACCGCATTGATCACTCCACCGTGGCGGATAATAAGCAATCTGCAGAACTGTTCAAAGGATTCTTCACAGGAAAAAGTCTCTTTGATTTGTTCAAAGTCTCCAAATCGTTTGATAAGGATGAAATCAAATCTTGGAATATCAATGTCACTCACATCAGGATCCATGATTAAACTTTGGAGCAACCCATACCCGTAAATGGTGTCAAAAATCTCCTTTTTGATCTGCTCCGCCTTGAATAGTCCCTTTTGCTGGTCCACTTTCTTTTCGATTTCTTTTTTCAAGTAAGATGGTGAGACTTTTCCATCTTCAATATCCGCTATAAGTGCCGCATATTCATATACGATCTCATCCAATAATATACTCGCCCACTTGGATGTCTTCTGATAAGATGAGGTGTCATAATCCACCATCGGATCATGTATGCTGTTGACTAATCCCACCGCTCACACCTCGCTTCCACTTTTTTAAGAATCGAAAATGTTCTTTTCATGCGTTTCCTGCCTTTTCCTTCAAGTCTCCCAATATACATTTTTCTGAAAATACCTTTCATGAGGTTGTCGCTTATTCCCGAAATCTGCTTGCCATTCACATACAGCATACTCAGGAATTTTATTTCGGATATGTTCTGTTTGGATTTGAGTATTTCGATAACATTGTTGCAATAACGTATGTTAACTTCGGAATTGTCACAAATGAAAATGTTGATTTTGCTTTGGTGCAGTCCAAGTAGCGTCAGACTGTCATATGGCATTTGAGATACACTGAGAATAATCAGATCATAATGCAATTTGAGTTTTTCAAGCAATACTTTGAATTCTAAAGTGTCATAGTGCTCATAATTGTATAGATTATAATTTCCGAGCATCACATCCAGCTGCGGCTTAATCCGATGTACCATCTTCTTTAAATTGCTGTCAAAATCAGCATTCTTGGCTATAGCATCGAGTGCGATGTTAATGCCGGTATTATCAATGCCCGTCAAATGACTATCGATTCTAGTCTGTATATTTGGGATGTTGAAGTGGATATCCATGGATGGACAAAGCAAATTGCCGTCCAATAGAAGAACCTTCATCTTTCCATATGTAGAACATACTTTAGCTATTTCAGCTGCGGCTTCCCCTGAGCCCAGCACGGTCAATTGCCCCCTGATCTCCAGTTCATTATTGCTTCGTTCCTTCTTAATTTTTTTCAATAACTTGCTTTTAGTTTTCCCATCAGGGGTTTCACCTGAGAGTTTCTCGAGGTACTTTCTTTCATCTTCTGTGAGCACTTGTGTCATTTCAATGCTTTTCTTATAATCACTTTTGATCCGGTCTTTTAATTCTCTTTTCGCATTTCTGATGATGACGTCTATATCCATCACATTTTCAACAACGACTGTTCCGAAACCTTCAGAGCGGACACCTTCAAATTTAATGATTTTTAAGAATATCAATTCTGATATGATTTTCTGTTCCTTTTGGGAGGGCTGAGAAATAATGATCAAAACATAAGGTGTATTCAACAGATCTTCCTGTTTGATCCTGTGAACATTATGTAGTGTTTCGATGTCAGGAATCAAGGTTCTTAACTCTAAAAGCATGTCATTTTGTTCTGGACGTGCATAAGCAATAATCTTCAAGACGGTTCTCCTTTTCCAAAATATGTCAATAGTGTATCATTAATGTAAATATATGTAAATAGAAAATGTAAAAAAAAGGAAGTCCGTTGGACTCCCTTCAATATTTATGACTCTATTATTTATTGTTTTCTTCTAAGGAATGCGCCTGCTGCTGTGATCAAACCGCCAAGACCAACGAATAATTCTACTGGCAATTGACCTGTTTGTGGCAATCCGCTTCCTTCTGGAATAGCTTCATTTGGAAGATCAAGTGTTATCAATTCTTCTTTAGGCTCTTTCTCTTCTTTTGGTTCTTTTTCTTTTTCTTCTACGATTGCTGGTCCAGCAGCTATTTCTTCTTCTTCAAGTTCTACTAATTCTACCGGTTCACTGAGTTGAGGACTTGGTGCTGGAATTTGTCTTACTGGTAATTCTACCAATTCCTCATCATCGTCATCGTCGTCGTTATTATTATCGACAACATTTATGCTATATAAAGCTTTTACAGTAGTATTAGATGCGATATTTGTAAATTCTTTATCCCATCCGGTAAACGTATGACCAGGAAGTGTCGGATCTGTTGTTGGTGCTGTTGCAGCTTTGCCGGATTCAACCTCTTCAGTCTTGAGTACTGTCTTGTCTGTGTCTGCATTTACGAATGTTACTGTGAACTTTGCTAGTACTTCCGGATTTTTTGAATATTCTGCTTTTACGGTTAGAGGCGCTGTTATGTTTGTAAATACTTTATCCCATCCGGTAAATGTATGACCATCAAGTGATGGATCTACTAGTGGTGCTTTTGCAGATTTGCCAGATTCAACCTCTTCAGTCTTGAGTACTGTCTTGTCTGTGTCTGCATTAACAAATGTTACTGTATAAGTTGTTGTATTATCCTCCACTTGTTCTGCTGTGAAGTACGCCACTAAGGAAATATTCTCATTGACATCAAAAGTATATGACGCCTCTTCTGAAACAACTACTTCCGAATCATCGATTATCTGTTTCCAGCTTGAAAAAACGAATCCAGTTGCAGGAGTGGCAACAACAGTAGTTGGTTCTCCAGCCGTGATCCTACTGGCTGTTGGAGAAACTGTACCTTGTGCAGGATCTGATGAATCAGCGTTTACATCAAACTGTGTCAATGATTCGATAACGAAATGAACATCCGACTCAAATCCCTTTAGTAAGTATGACATCAATCCTGCTTCTGTCAATGCATCTGTTGTAATGTCATCAGCTGGGTTTTCATCATATTGAATAGTTACTTTTGTGATTGTTGTGTTTGCGAGAGGAGTTGCGGTAAAGGTATACTCTGAATCGTCCAAAAATGCGCTTTCTTTATCAAAAGTTACATGCAACTTATCATAATCCGCAGTGACACCAAATTCATCTTTCTTGCCAAATACCGCATTTGGTTCAACACTTGTTTTGCTGCTGCTGATGGTTACTGGTCTAGGGTTCTCATTATTGTTTTGATATTTTAAGAAGCGATAATCTGGGTCAGTAGACTCGGCTAAAATGGTTATTATTGTGCCATCTGGTACAGCAGAAATTTTTGTTGTTTTCGTTTCGCTACCATTTAATGAAAATGGTGAAAACGACTCATTATTTGAACTAAAAGTTATTTTTCCGATTGTTCCTGAAGTGTTTGAAACCATACCATCAATCAGGAATATATCAGCATCGAATGTAACGTCAAAAAGTATTTTCTTGAAATGAGCTGTATAAGTTGCATCCTCTGAAGGTACAGTGATTGTAGCTACTTCGTCATATGGTGACTCGTCGTCGCCAACTGTTTTGGTCCAGTAGTCAAAAGCAAAATAGTTAGACTTCGGTGTAGCTACAAGTTCAACGGTCTCACCAACTCCCAGAACTGAAGTCTCTGGAGAAACTGTTCCTTGTGCGGTGTTATCTGAAATCGCTGTAACAGTTTTTGTAACTGGAGCTGGAATAGGAATAAGAACTACAAGTTTTGCCTTTGCAGTGGCGACGATTGCAGCAGCTCCATCTTTATGATATCGATCAACCAAATCGTAATTCAATGTTTTGGTGTATACATAATTTGTACCTTCAGTAGTTTTTCCGAATCCTGCAGACACAAGATCCTCTTCAGTTGCTGGTATTGAATGACTATAAATCACATCGTTTGAATCTGGAGCATTACCAAAACTTTTTTTGTTGACACTATTTTCATAAAAATCAACTTCATTCAATTTGTTATTGGAATCATCACCGTCAACCTCAGTAACAGTGAGTGTAACTGTGGCTGTATCACCTAAATCATATTCTGATTTGTCTGCTTTAGCAGTCATACTTGCTGAAAGCACATCATCTTTAGGATCGTGCTTGGCGGTTATATCACTACCGTCAAAATGGTATCCTGAGAAAAATCCATCTGTCACATAGAATGGAAGATTATATACAGGATCTTTTTGGGTAAAGGAAACTCGGATTTCTTCGATTCCTTCTCCAGTGACAGTATAAGTGTAGATACCACTACCACTGTAACCTGCATTGGAGTAAGACTTGACTAATATCTCATCATCTTTCTCAACTGTCAACGGATAAGTTCCAGGATCAAATTCTTCCGAGTCATATATTGCGATACCACCATATTGAACAACTAAAGAAATGGTGTACTCATCCACAATTGTTTCCGCTAGTGTTGTAAATGTTGCTGAAGCGATATTAGGTGTTATTGTTTCTTCAGTTCTATCCGTATAGTGTTTAACTTTATTATCATCTGACCAAACACCAAATATTTTTTCTCCGTTTGCATCTTCGTAATATACAACATTTAAATCGACAATAATCTTATCATTACCAATTTTAATAAAATAATTTCCTGAATTATCTGTTTCATCTTCGTTGCCGGTGCGTTTAACTTCATATTGTTTAATTTCTGAACTTATAACAGATTCAGTTATCGTTGCAGTATAACTCGTCGATGGAACTAGTCCTGTAAAATTGATTGTATTTCCTGTTTCAGTTGAAGGGTAGGTTCCATGATTAGGCGATAGCTCTACTTCAACTGCTGATCCATCTTCTGTTCTATTTGAAATAGAAACGGATGCACCATTTTCGGATACAGAATCCACTGTTAAACTCAAATCACCAGAATCCTCCGCAAAACTCACCACTGGTGTACCTGTAATTACTAGTAATGCTGTCAACAATAACGCCAAAACCCTCTTCAAATTTCTCTTCATATGCTTTCTCCTTTGCCAAATAAATTGCCTTTGGCAGTCGGACGGTCGTGGTATGGTATGACTCCCATACTTTAGACTCCAGACTTTGCGTCGCCAGTTTTCACTGGTTTTGCCTTTTCGTGTTATGTATCGCTTACACTTTACTTTGGTGCTCTGTTTTTACCCGATTTTTGATGCTGAGTTGCCTTGCCATGTGCGCTTTGTTTCACTTGTTTTTTTCTCCATCGCAACAGCTTGATCCATTAGGGACATTAATTCCAGTGCACTTCTGAAATGTACCTTTTCACCTGTCTCCAGCCATTGAACGACGCCTTGCCAACTATTACCTTCCTGTTGATGGATTGAAATCAAAAAGTTTGTGCCACCAATTGAGGATTTTGTTTCTGTCTTTTTTATTTTTTTATCCATATTAGCACGACTCCTTTTGAAGGTCACAGATAAAAGATTGGTTGATTCATTTCCCTTTATTGATTCAATTATATAAGAGCGCTGTCACACGGAGCGAAAATCCTTGTCACATCCTTGTGATATGATGTTTTTTAGAGCACAAAAAAAACGGAGCATTGAGCGTCCGTCTGTGTACTTGCAAAGAACACTTCCTTGTGGTCTTAACGTTTAAATCGCCTGTAATCGGGTAAAATAGCAACGGAGGTAAAATTTATGAAAAAAATTTTTTCGATCTTTATGATCTTTATGATGATGCTTTTGCTGGCACCGGCACCTACGCCGTCGTATGCAGCAACGACATTACCCGATATCAACAACCACTGGGCACAGACTTATATTGAGCACTTGATGGGGCAAAATCTGATCAGCGGTTTCCCGGATGGTACATTTAAGCCAAACCAAACCATAACTCGCGCTCAAGCGGCTTCAATACTGGCGAACGAACTTGGCTTGTCGCCACAAGCGGCCGCATTCCCAGACGTACCTGCGGGCCATTGGGCAAACGGCTTGGTGGGAGCTATTGCCGCAAATGGTACAATGAGCGGATATCCGGACGGTACATTTAAGCCAGATCAAGCTATGAGCCGGGCGGAAATAGCCTCTGTCTTATCGAGTGCTTATGGATTTTCCCAAAGCTCTGCCACTTCACCATTTTCTGATGTGACACCCGCTCACTGGGCTTTTGGTTCCATTATGGCAATGGTTGACAGCTACATTACAGAGGGTTACCCGGATGGAACTTTCAAGCCCAACGACGACATGACAAGGGCTGAATTTTCAGTGTTTATGGCAAAAGCCATCCATCCGCCGTTTGTGTTACAAACCATGCTTCAGGCTAAAGCCTTGACGATTGCCCAGATTCTCAAGGACGAGGACATGACTCAGCTTGCAGCCTACGTCCATCCGGTCCAGGGCGTTCGATTCTCACCGTATTATTATATCGACAACACCCATAAGGTGTTTTCCGCAGCTGCGATTCCAGGCATCCTGACAGACAATACAGTTTATTTCTGGGGTATACAGGATGGAAGCGGTTTCAACATCGAAGAAACACCTCAGGATTATTTCGACCGCTATGTCAACTCCAGGGACTTCACTGCTCCTGATCAAATCGTCTATAATTCTGTCGTTTCCAGGGGTAACTTGATCAACAACATCCCGACTTTTTACAACAACGGGATTTTCGTAGAGCTCTATCTTGACGGCATCGACCCTCAATATGGTGGCATGGATTGGCGTAGCCTTTATCTCGTCTTTGAGCTTTATAACGGCGAATACTATCTCGTCGGGATTGTGAATGGCGAGTGGACAACTTAAAAAATTAGATAACAATCAAAAAGGCAGCCTATTTAAGGCTGCCTTTTAATTTGCTTTTATAATTTGATGAAAGTTTTTTGAGACTATACAGCTGTCATTTATTGCCTTATAAAGTTCTCCTACCCTCAATGGCCTTGGCAAGCGTCACCTCATCAGCGTACTCCAGATCGCCACCGACCGGGATGCCATGAGCTAACCTTGACACTTTGATATCAGTGCCCTTGAGAAGTTTAGAGATGTACATCGCTGTCGCTTCACCTTCAATAGAAGGGTTGGTGGCAACGATCAATTCTTTGGTTTCATCGTTTTGTAGTCTCAAAATCAGTTCCCTGATCTTGATTTCATTTGGACCGATACCCTCCATTGGAGAAATCGCACCATGTAAAACGTGATAATAACCGTGAAATTCTTTTGTATTTTCAATTGCAAGCAGATCTCTTGGCGATTCGACCACGCACATGATATATGGATCACGTTTTTGATCATTGCAGATATCGCAAAAGGTTTCCTCTGTCAAATTGAAACATCGCTCACAAAAATGAACTTTTCTTTTCGCGTCCATAATGGCTTCAGCGAACTGAACAGCTTCACTGGCATCTTGGTTAATGATGTGGAACGCCAAGCGTTGTGCGGTCTTTCTACCTATTCCTGGAAGTCTTGCAAACTCATCGATCAGCCGGCTGATGGCTGGGATATATTTCATCAGACGCCCCTAAAACAATCCAGGAACGTTCATACCACCAGTGAGTTTATCCATACTTTTTGACATCGTTTCATCAGCAGTTTTAAGTGCTTCGTTGACTGCTACCATCACCAGGTCTTGAAGCAGTTCAATATCGTCTGGATCAACAATTTCAGGTTTGAGATCGATTTTGATGACTTCTTTTCTACCGTTGACAACCACTTTAATTGCTCCGCCACCAGCTGTAGCCTCAAATTCCTGCTCTTCGATTTTTGCTTGCGCTTCCTGCATTTCCTTTTGCATTTTTTGAACTTGTTTCATCATATTGTTCATGTTTCCAGGGATCATAGGTCCTTTGCCCTTAGCCATAATTATCCTCCTAATATTTTTTATTTTATTTCAAGCACATTCTTATAATCCTTAAAATAGTCCATAATTTGTGCTTCTTCACTATCCTTGTTTTCAATTTGCTCAGCAGCCACCTCGTAATCCAGTGTAAGTGACTTCTTCACGAGCTTGCTCGCCAGTCCATTGAGGTATTCCGTATTGGAAGCATTGACGAGAAGACTCAGGAACATTTTATTCTCTGATGTAATGGAAACTATGCATCTGTCACCTTTCAATAAGACAGGCTCGGAATTTTCCAAAATAGGATGGAGCCCTTTCTTTTCGCTTTTCAATGTCTCAACAAAAGTCTGCCATATGCCTTTCACATTTTCAAGTGAAATTTCCTGATCTGTGAATTCTATGAATTCTTCCACTTTCTGAGCTTCTGTCACAATCGGTTTCACTGGTTCAACTGCTTCTTTAAACTCTCTTGGAGCAGCTTTGACGAGTTGACCTGAGGCGAGTGTTTTTTCAATTCTCTCGATTCTCTCCATCATGGCGTCATAATTCACTTCCACTTCTGGGTTGATTAGTTTGATGATTGTCGCTTCAAAAACAATTCGTTTGTTCTGTGAGTATTTCATGGATTTTGAGAGTTCAATCAGTAAATCCAGGCTGCGTGTGATCTGTGTCGGTGTGATGCTGCCCACTACGTCCACAAGTGACTGAATATACTCGACCGAGGCATTGATCAATGCCTCATAATTGTTCTCCACCATTTTTACAATCAATAAATCCCTATAAACTTCAATCAATCCATTGAGAAATTGATTCAAATCCTTTCCTTGATTAAGCACGTTGTCCACTGTCATGAGCGATTCTGAGGTCTGCTTCGTGGTGAGAAACTGGACCAAAAGAACGATCTGTGTCTTTTCGACAACGCCGAGCACATCCACCACATTTTCTATGGTCAGGTGATTCCCCCCCACGCTGAGACACTGATCCAAACTGCTGAGTGAATCACGAACCGCGCCGTCACTTTTTTGAATGATCAATTTCAGTGCTTCCGTCTCATATTCCACATCAATTTTTTTACAAATGTATTCTAGACGTTTTAAGATGTTCTCATATGAAATACGTTTGAAATCAAAACGCTGACATCTGGAAAGAATTGTTGCAGGAATCTTTTGTGCTTCTGTTGTTGCAAGTATGAAGATGACATATTCCGGAGGTTCCTCGAGTGTCTTTAGAAGCGCATTGAAAGCGCCTTGAGACAACATATGGACCTCATCAATGATGTATACTTTGTATTTGCCTTTAGATGGAGCAAATTTCACATGTTCACGCAATTCACGGATGTCATCCACACTATTGTTGGATGCCGCATCCATTTCCACAACGTCAATAAATTGATCTTCAAGTATGCTCAGACAATTTTCACAAACATTACACGGATTGCCTGTTGTATTGTCTAAACAATTGACTGCTCTTGCGAAAATCTTTGCTGTTGAAGTCTTTCCTGTACCCCTGGTGCCAGAAAAAATATAAGCATGTCCGTAAGTTTTTGATGTGATCTGATTTTTTAGTGGTGACGTGATATGGTCCTGACCGATGATCTCATCAAAATCAAGTGGCCGCCACTGTCTGTAAAGTGCCTGATATGACATTTCTATCTCCTTGCTGATCGTCAATGATGGTTTGAATGATCTCTCTATTTTCTTCGACTAGCCTATCAATAATCTCAATGATATCGGGATGGAATTGCTTCCCTTTATATTGGATCAATTCTTTCAAAGCATCGTCAATACTGCGAGCGTATGAATAGGATCTTGCTGATGTAATGGCATCAAACGCATCCGCGGCTCCAATAATCGCTGCGAACGGTGGCAGCTCTTCCAGAGAGTGCGTCGGATAGCCCAATAGGTCAAAACGTGCATGATGATAAAGTATACCTTCACGGATATCATCACGCAAATGGATCGCATCCAATATTTGTATCCCTTTTTCTGGATGAAGTTTCATAATTTCATATTCTTCATTAGAGAGCTTGCCTCGCTTGATTAAAATATCCTGATCTATACCAATTTTACCAACATCATGTAAAAGACCTGAAATTTCAACATTCTCAATCTCTTCATTACTATAGCCCATTTTTTTTGCTATTTCAACTGCAAATCTGGATACTCTTCTCGAATGACCTTCTGTGTATTTGTCCTTTGCCTCGATGACGCTGACAAGCGCTTCGATGGTATTAAAATACTGTCTTCGTAGCTTTTCATAGATGATGGCGCGTTGAACCACTATGGAAGCTTGATTGTTGAACATTCTAAGGATGTTATAGTCATTGACTTTTATTTCCTGCACTAGTCCTATACACATGATTGCGATGATTCTGCCTTCAACCTCAAGAGGTGCAAATGCCATGTATTTGACAAAATCGCCAAGTTCGGAATCCTGTTTCACAATTTTGACTTCAAGAGAATTGAGCCATTCCTCATCAAAATTCTGTTCGATCTCAAATTCCAAAAACTCTTCTCGTGACAAATTATTAGAAGTGTATGTGACAAGTTCCCAGGCATTCTGATCATTTAAAGTATAAATACATCCGAGCGAAAGATTAAAAAGATTCTCTAGTCTTTTGACGATATTTTCGAGCAATTCATCTACACTTCTGTTGCTGATCAACGCAGAATTGATTTGATTGATGTAATCCAATTCCTTTTTCTTTCTTATAATACGGCTTTGAAGTGTGATTTCATCTCCAATGGATTTTCCAACACAAAGGAAAGACCCATCAAAGAGCTCTATGGTCTTGAAGCTAACGTATTCAATTGCTCCACCCTTATGATTCTTATACCAGATTTTTAGAAACATTGGCTCTTCATTCGCTTGAAAAAGTGCACGGATCTTTGGACCATTTTCATCATTTCCACCTTGGTAGAAATCGGTGAAAGATTGCCCGATACAGTCTTCTTTTAAGTATCCCAATCTAGATATGTAAAGATCATTCACATCAAGCACCATACCATTTGAATCCAGCCTGATCAGCAATTGATCTGAAAATCCGGAAAGGTTGTTGTTTATGGCATCTTGTAATTCAAATGCAGTCATATTCGACTTTTTTTCTTCTCCAAGTTCATAGGTCACTGTTTTGAGTCGATTAATTTCCTCTTCTAATAAAATGCAGTCTTTTTCCATTTGAGAACCGACACTTTGAGCGAAATGCATGGATCGAATCAATTTGACCAAGCGTTCCTCTCCATTGCTAAGGGGTTTCATTTCCTTTATGAACTCAATTTGCTCATCATAATTCATTGAAAGCATCTTAGTGATGCGATTGCTTTTTTTTATTTTGCTGAGCATAAATTTGTTCCAGACAAAGAAAATAAAGCCCTGTATAAATATATAAACGGCTATGAAATCAGGCTTAAACGCCTTGCTTTCCTGCATAAAAATCACTGCCGTCAAAGGAAGCAATATGAAAAGCATTGTTATTAAATTAAATTTTAAGCTCAATTGCATCTTCATCTATTTCAACCTCATTTATTGATAACCCTTTTGGATTATATTGCCAGTTTCATTCAAAATCGCACCCAGTATTTTTAGAAACTGACTGGAGTAAGTCGTATTGCTTTTTACATTCATTGAATCGAGTGCGGATTTCATGGTATGGATTTTGACTTCGGTGTTGAGCAACCAATCCAAATCGTTGGCGATCCTGATGATTTGAGCATAATACGGTTGTTCAGAAAGGTTTGAATCTGTATTGTTGCTCAGATCATAATCTAAATGATGGTATTCAATACCGTCCAGCACATCGCTGCTCAAACCTACTTTTTCTATCATGCGACGACCCATCTTGCTATGATGATGAATATCATTATGATTATCATCTTCATGACCTGATGACAATTTTCCGACATCGTGTAAAAGTCCGGCCATATAAATTTCATCAACTTCATGCTCATTGAGATAGAGTTTTTCAGCAATCGCCCTGCAAATCTCGGCAACTCTTCTCGAGTGTCCACTGAACCATTCAGAATTGATTTCGGATGCGGTCACAAAGGCTTCAACAGTCTTAAAATAATTGGATTTCAGTTGATCATAAAGCAATATTTTTTCAAGTGCTATGGTGAGATTGATAGATATGGCTTCATACAATGTAAGATTTTCCGTATTGAACTCATTGTCACTGACTATGGACATGACTCCAAAAGTATTCTTATAATTGGCAAGTGGTATATAGGCAACTTTTCCGCCTTTTCTTACAACGTTCTCGACATCAGGGTCATTAAACAAAAGGTCTTCTGGCTTATTAATAATAATCATTCTGTTTTCATTGTAGGCATAACCCATATGGGACAAATCCGCTTCAACCTTGCTTTTGAGTATGAATTCTTTGCTGTAACCACTTAACGCTTTTATCTCTAATTCGTTCTTATTGTTCAACAATCTTATTGTTGTTGAGTTCAAATTGTTTAAAAATGCAATCTTGTCGAGAGCCTCTTGAAGTGTCCCGCTGATTGTACTTCGACCGATAATTATCTTCCCGATTTCATTGATCACATGAAGATCTCGGCTTTTCCTAAGGTAATTCTGATTCATTTTCTTTTCAAAATCAGTGGACTTTGATGTATATAAGATGTACTTGACCGTTTCGTTTTCGAATATCCTTATGGCTTTCCCTTCAAGAGCGACATTGCCACTGTCTTCTTTGAACCTGTAAAGTATGCTTCCGAAATTTCTTTTATTGAATATATCCATTTGGTTTTCAGAGATTTCCAGAAAATCCATCAGATTATTAATTTTTTTCCCCTTACTCACATTGCTTTTGAATGCTCTATTGATGAAAAGAATCTGCCCATGAGCGTCTGTAATCCAAATTCTTTGAGGCAACAGATTTGCAAGCGCATCAAAATAATGAATGGAATACTCTTTTTTTTCATTTAGTGATTTGACTTCTGCCTCAAGTGAACCTGAAATCTTTTGTATGTTTTTCAGCTGGACTTCAAGCTTCAAAAGGTCCTCTTTTTGATCTGTGATTTGGAGCATTTTTTCTTCTTGCTCGTTTCGTAGGTTTTCAAATCTCATTTGGACCGTTTGTCTATTTTTATCTTTGAACAGCATGTTTTTTATGCCGACATTTTTATTGAAATGTATGATTTCCCTTTTAATAGCATAAGTCATTCCAGAGGCTCCAAGAACAATAATCCCTACCAATACAAACAGGCCTCTTGTATTGTAGGAAAGATCAAAAAACTCAAGTTGAGCTAAACTGGTCGAAAGGACGACAAGACCGTAAAGCAAACTTAGAATCATAATATTCTCTTTTCTTTCCAAGTCCTCTCACCTCCCAATAAAAAAACACCCTTATTAAAATTATATTCGATTATGTCCTAAATGAAAACCTTCTTTGACAAAATAAAAAATCATCACTCTGATTAAAGAATGATGATTTCTTAATTACGCCGTGCACTCAGTTTCGAAATACCATTATAAGCGTAATCCAAGTAGTTGACTCAAACCAGGAACCCCCGCGGCACATAGGTGTTCAAGCTTACCGCTGCTTCCTTCCGGATCTGACGGGGTTCACAAGTACCTATTGCGCGGGACCCAATTATCAACATCACTTTCTCGGAGCAGACCCCACAATGGACGCCCTCGACTGAGCATCGACCCTGCTATAGCGGATTGCAGGTTACAAGGCACCGCTACCTCCCCATCTAGCACGGCATAGATGATCAACTGGCGGAGAGAGCGGGACTCGAACCCGCGGGGCCTTGCGGCCTTACACGCTTTCCAGGCGTGCCCCTTAGCCAACTCGGACATCTCTCCATATTGTTTATCTCCTTTTTTTGAAGAAAGAAGTCAGAATAGACTTACACTCTTCTTCCAGAATTCCTGATTCAACTTCAGCGTAATGATTGAGTCCCTTCATTTCAAAAAGATTGAAAATTGAGCCACATGCACCTGCTTTATAGTCACTGGCTCCGTACTTGACGGACCTGATTCTGGACTGATAAATAGCCCCACAGCACATGGGGCAGGGCTCTATTGTAACATAGATGTCGCAGCCTGTCAAACGCCATCCACCCATGGTTTTGGAGGCCTCCCTGATTGCGTTGATCTCTGCGTGTGAAACTGCACATTCATCACTTTCTCTCGTATTGTGACCTCTACCAACAATTCTGTCTTTATATACAATAACGGCTCCAATTGGAACCTCATTGAAGACAAGTGCTTTTTCAGCTTCCATCAATGCTTCACGCATATAATATTCTGATTGGTTCATGATGCCTCCATATAAAAATAAAAAAAGGTGAGTGATTTTTAAATCACTCGCCTTGACTTTACTGGCGCACCCGAGAGGAGTCGAACCTCCGACCTACCGCTTAGGAGGCGGTTGCTCTATCCACTGAGCTACGAGTGCAATGGTCTACTTGTTAAGATCACCTTTGATAAAGTGATTCTTAAAATATACGGTTACACGATCGTTTTGATGTTGTAACGCACTTTGTCTGATATAAGGAACCTCTGAACCAAAATTATACACCGTTATTCTTGAGTTTTCAATACCCCTATCCATTAAAAATTCTGTGATGGCCTGACTTCTTTCTCCACTGAGCTCTAAATTCTCCTCGGTTTGGATGAAATTTGGATAACCATTGACATGGCCTTCTATCACTACTTGCTCCTCAGGATAAGCGTTAAGAACCACCATGAGAATATCAAGTTGCTCAAGAGACTCTTCATTCAAATCTGATTGGTCTTTTTCAAAAAAGAAAACGAACAACATTTGTTTCATGTCTTCCAGCATTTCAACCGTATAAATTTTTTCTTGCTCAGGTTCAGTTTGCTCTTCAGGAGTTACAGGATCTTCAGGATCTTCAGGTGTCGCCACCGGGTCCGGAGTCTCTATTTCTGTGGAAGAATCCGGTTCAGGCTCAACCTCAGAAATTGTATCTTCAGGTAAAACTGCTTCGACATCTCTATTGAGGTCGCTGATGTAAATCCCACCCTTGACCATGAGTGCCACAAGCAGTAGCACGAAAATGCCGAGCACAACTTTCCCTCTCGGGGTTAATCTGTAATTGGTCATATCATTACTTCTTTGGTTTGACGAATTCAACTAAATTGATAATCTTTTGAATTTCATACTCAATCATAGTATTTTGATCTTCCTGGAATTTCTTTCGGTTCTTGTTGACATCCTTTAGATCTTCAATTCTTTTCTCAAGTTCACGGATAGTGGCGTCATTTCTGTCAAATACTTCTTGGGTAGTTGCAACAGTCTCTTCCAATACAGTGTTCAATGAATCAATTCTTTTGTAAGCATCACTGAGTAAATCATCCAGCCCTATATTTGAGACCTTCATGATATTGAGTACAGTTTCTCTTTTGATATCCAGTGGTAAATTCTCAGGAATCGCTTTCAAATAGACATCTGTCATGAAAATAGTTTTTTTGACTTCAGAATCTAGGTGAGCATTTCTATAAATCTCATCGATTGTCAGCATTTTGTTTTTCTCATAAGCTCCAATGATCAGATCCAGTTTGTCGCTGATTTCATTTGGTGTGCTGACAGGCTCTTCTTT
The DNA here is from genome assembly GCA_024636005.1 of Bacillota bacterium. Taxonomy (GTDB): domain Bacteria; phylum Bacillota; class Clostridia; order Peptostreptococcales; family Acidaminobacteraceae; genus Fusibacter_D. Next base: position 20,432 of record JAGXHV010000043.1, on the reverse strand, counting down.
AACTTTGGTCATTTCTTGAAATTTTGGCTTTTGTTCCTCAAAATCCAAATTTCTAAGATCAGGAACGTGTTCAGGATCAGGAATATTTTCAGTTTGTGTCTCAATTACCTTGTTTTCTTCTTCCGTGTCAGTAATTTTAGGTTCTATTAAACCCAGTTTCTCGAAAATTGATTTTTTAGGTACCACAGCTTAACCCTCCTAATTGACTTCATTTAGTTTGTTTTCTAGATATTGCAGTTTGCCCCTGTTGCTTTTGATTAATGTTTTATAATTCTCTATGATTTCGTCTTTTATATTGATTTGCTCTTTTTTGACGTGGATCTGGTGATTGAGGATTTCAATTGCTTTTGCGAGATCCTCCAAAACTTCATTTTTGATTTCGGAAATATCATTGTTGTCGTTTTGTAAACCACTGGAGGATATCTCAATGGTCTCCTTGATAATTTGCACACCCACATCGTCTATGTAAGTTATGTTGCTTCTGGTATGAATGTGATTTTTCAAAAGTTTTTTATTCTTATTTACTTTTTTGTATATGGTGACTTTGCTCACACCCAACATCCTAGCTACTTCTATAACACGATACATGCGCTCACTCCACAATTCTTTCTATTTTTTTAAGTAAAGCATATTGAAATCGATTCAAAGCTTCAATGTCTTCATTCACCTTAACTTGATACTTAAGAATCATTTCATCTTTTAGTTTCAATTCCATATCTAAATTCATCAGTTCATTTTTTAAAATATCCATTTTATCGATCAGTATTTTTCTGTCCCTTTCAAATTTGGACAAAGGTCTATTTTTCTTAATCGAGTCATTTTGTTGTTCAAATTTGAAGTTGTCGAAGTCACTTGGTGAACTTGATATGTCTTTAGAGAACAAAGTCTTAAGAATTTCTAATCCTCGTTCATCAAAATAGGTTACTCCATCCTTTTTATGGATGTTTGGATCCATCAATGTCTTATGTGTGATCATTTTTTCAAATATTTCTGTCTTTTCCACGCCTATCACTTCAGCAACTTCACTGACTTTATACAATATCAATCACCCCCAACAGTTAACAGTAAATTTACTGTTAATGTCCTAATTCGCTTGATTTAAGCTTTTTTCTTCTCTATTTCTATTCTACAAAAAAAAGCTTTACTATTCAAATGTTATTTTAAAAACGACATAATTGAAATTTAAAAACATCTATTCTTTACATAAGAACACTTATGAACACAAACTGTATAGGTTTACAACAAAATATGAGAGGTTCATTTATTGTAATCCTATTTACACATATCATCTTAATTAAAGCGATTTGAATAGCTATGAAATGTATTGTCCCAAATTGGTATTTAATGAGATCTAAAAAAAGTGTCCAATCTAATCACCGGACACTGTCTCAATATAAGACATCTATATTACTGTATCATTTTGAATTTTTGTCCATTGTATCGATATGATACTTTTCAAGCTTTCGGTAAAGTGTGCTTCTACCTATTTTCAACACCTCAGCAGTGGCTGAAATATTGTTTTCCATTCGTTCATATACGTAACCGACATACCTCTTCTCTTGTTCTTCCAGTGAATGCATATGGGTTTCTTTCTTATAGATCAGATCCGCAACATCAACGCTTCGATTCTCTTTATGTTTGGTTTTTAAACTTTCGATGTACTCTGATAAGTCTCGAAATGTTTTGATCTCATTGCTTCTTGCAAGAACTTCAGCAGCGTCATCAGTAATACGCAATTCGTATCTATCCAGCATTTTGTTCAATATAGATTCAAAATCTTGCTTAAATGTATCAAGATTTTTGAGCTTAAGTGTATTTACTGAAAACCGACTCATCAATTTCAAATCTATTTTGTCACATTGTTCTTCTGAGATGTAATCTGTTGTCAGAATTATGTTGTGTGCACTGTAATTACAGAATTTTTCGCTTGTTTTACTTATGATTTTTTCTTCAGTGTAAGCAGTTAACAGTTGCTTATTCTCCGATGAGAGAGCTTCAAAATTCTCAATGACGACTGTGTCATATTGATACAATGCCTTTCTTATTATCTCCGTTTCTATTGTTCTAGGTATATTATTCCCATTTATGAAATATGGTGACAATCCATTAGTCAGACATAGATACCAAATGAGTGTTGTTTTTCCTGATCCTCTTTCACCCATTATCATTACCGGTGTATTGATCACTGAAAGTCTATTTAAACTCTGAATAAATGAGTCCTTATATTTTTCGGGATATACAAAGTAATCTTCAAAATTTAGTTCTTTCATTTCAACTTCCACTGTCTTGGTTCTACGCTTTTCAAATTTCTTTAATTTTTCCTTTAGTACAGTAACGTCCATTTCTGTTGGCTGAAAATCAGCAACTAACATAATGACACCTATCATGTCATCTTCTTCACGAATCGGAATACCAAAAGAGAACAATTCTGACCATAAATTGAGATAATGCTCATGTTTCATCACAATTTGATCGTTTCCCATTTTAAGCGCTAATGCACCAGCATTTGTTCCTATACAGAGTTCCTCTATACATGTAATGGATTTAATAAATTGATTATCTTTTCTTTGATAGATCACACTGTGATTTTGGTCTGCAATTACAAAATCGTATGAAACAGAAATTATGGAATCTAAGTAATCAATAAAACCTGGATCAAGTTTATTGATCGTTTTTGCTTTTTTATTGTTTTGGCAAATAATAACATCATGATCAATAGACAATTGACTCAATCTACATTTATACCATGAAATTGAAATGTCATCTCTGACCACATTTCGATTTAACCTGCCTGATTCTATAAAATGATATTTTGCGTCCTTTAAATTCATAGTACTCATCAAAAGCCTCATATTCTCTCTGTATTGATTTTTCTTGTTTTATCGAAACTTAGTATTAGAATACAATTTTTTCTTATTTCAGATGTCATTATTTTTACAATATATGGTAATTAATCAGAAAATATGTACATCTGGTGTTTTGAGAATCTAATTTTAGAAGGTGTGGTACCAATCAAGTTACCATCCACATTAATTTGATATTGTTCGCCATTGACCTCAATAGAAATTTCTCTACCTCGATCATAAATTACTTCCTCGACTTCTCCCAATCTTCCTTTATAAACTTTTCCGATTTCTTTCATGAATTTTAATTTTGAAACGTTACTTACCAAACAGATTTCAAATAGTCCATCATCTATTTTTGCTTCAGGACAAATGTTCATTCCACCACCAATGTATTTTCCATTACCGACCGCTATTAAAATCATCTTACCATTATATTCACGATTGTCGACAGTAACTTTAGTTTGCTGTGCATTAAAAACTAGACCGGATTTCAATGTACTGATTAAGTAAGCCGGATGACCAGGAAACACTTTTTTGAGCTTTTCAGTATCTCTTATAATTGGTCCATCGATCCCAAATGAGCAAACATTTATAAAATAATGATCATTTACTTTTCCAAGGTCTACTAGTCGAGTTCGATCTTCTATTACATTTTGAAGAATCTTCACGATATTCTTTTCATTATTCAGCGACTTGATAAAATCATTTCCAGTTCCCCAAGGGATAATTCCTACTTTATAGATTGTATTTACTTTGTAGTCAAGTCCATTGATCAATTCCGATAGTGTTCCATCTCCACCCACTGCAATAAATTCATTGATTCCCTCTTTACTAATCGAATTTGCCAAAGCTGTAACATCGCCTTTATTCTTTGATAAGACAATTTTCAATTCAATTGTATCTTTATATTTGTTAAATACATCCTTTATTACAGGGAGTGTATCAATTGTTTTGCCATTTCCCGCTACTGGGTTCACAATAATCGCTATTTTTCTCATATTAATGGCTCCAATTCTCGTCTTTTCTATATTGTAACACATATATGTTTCACGTGAAACAAAAAAACATAGCTCAAAACACGAACTATGTTTCACGTGAAACATTATTGCTTATTGATCAAATCAATAATTCTATTTAAATCATCAATATTATAAAAATCTATCAATATTTTTCCCTTACCTTGAGATTCTTTTATAGTTACTTTAGTACCAAATGAAACAGATAATTCATCTTCTAAATTAACAATCTCTCTTAACTTATTATATGGTTTAGTAGTTGTCGTACGTTCCTTAAAATACTTTTCAAAATTTTTAACCAAATCTTCAGTCATGCGAACACTGAAAGCTTCAGAAACTATCTTATCATATGCCATTTTGCGCTTTTTAGGCTCTTCAAGTGCCAATAAAGCTCTACCATGTCCATTAGATATGGTGCCGCCAACAATACCATCTTGTATAAATGGTTCAAGCTTCATCAATCGCATGGTATTCGTCAGGTAAGATCTGCTCTTACCTACAATTTTACTGAGCTTTTCTTGTGTTATCTTATATTCGTCAATTAATTTATGATAAGCCATAGCTTCTTCAATTGGATTTAAGTCTTCACGCTGAACATTTTCAATCAAAGCGAGTTGTGCTATGGTAAAATCATCAACATCCTTGATAATTGATGCGATTTTTTTTACACCTAGATGTTTAGTGGCACGCCATCTTCTTTCACCTGCTATTATTTCATAAAAACTGCCATTCCTTTTTAATACGATTGGTTGTATTAATCCATGCTCAGAAATGGAATCTCCAAGTGAGGCGATTCTTTCTTGGTCAAAGTGTTTACGAGGTTGATCCTTATTCGGAATAATAAGATTGACATCAATTTCTTGAATTAACTCTCCATGCTCATTAATATTCTTTTCAATATTTTGCATAGCTTCTGATGGGATAAGAGCACCAAGACCTTTTCCTAATCCACTTTTTTTAATACTCATTCTCTTCCTCCAACTCTAGAAACTCATCGGCTAATTCCAAATATGATTCTGCACCCTTAGACTTTCGGTCGTAGTGAATAATAGGTAGACCGAAACTTGGTGCTTCAGCTAGTCTTATATTTCTAGGAATGATAGTCGAATAGACCAATTGTTTAAAATACTTTTTTACTTCCTCAACAACCTGAATAGAAAGATTGGTACGTCCATCAAACATACTCAATAATACACCTTGTATTTCTAGATTGGAATTAATACTCTTTTTTACAAGATTGAAAGTATTGACCAACTGGCTAACACCTTCAAGAGCATAATATTCACACTGAATGGGGATCAATACACTATCTACCGCGACAAGTGCATTTATGGTCAATAATCCGAGGGAAGGGGGACAGTCGACAATAATATAATCGTATGCATCCTTTACTTTAAGAATTTGCTTCTTGAGTAAAAACTCACGATCTTCAAAATCAATGAGTTCAATTTCGGCACCAGCCAAATCAACGCTACCTGGTAAAATATCCAAACGTTCAAAACTAGTATGAAGAATGACATCTTCAATGGACGCTTCATTGATCAGTACATGATAAATTGATTTTTCTAGTGAATTTTTATCAACACCAACGCCACTCGTAAGGTTACCTTGAGGGTCGTTATCGATCAATAGGACTCGTTTACCTTTCTCTGCTAATGCTGCGGAAAAATTGACAGCTGTCGTTGTTTTGCCTACTCCGCCTTTTTGATTGAAAATTGCTATCGATTTGCCCATGTTGCCTCCTAATTGTTAACCACTAACAACATTATACTAAAATTTCACACATAAAAAAAGAGAACAATTGAATTATTCACTCAATGTTCTCATATTATGCTATAAAGGTGATTTTTTAGGGACTCCAGCTTTACGAGGATATTTTTTGCTTATATTTCCATTTTTTCTAATAATCAACATATCTCTTTCGCCGTATTGGTCTGGGAGTATAAATTGCTTAACTTCAACCAGTTCAGAATTCAAAAGTTTTAATGCATTCTTGGCATCATCAAGTTCTGACCCTGATTTTAAACTTTTGTAAGCAATGAAATATCCATTAACTTTAACAAAAGGCATAACAAATTCGAGTAACAATCTCAATTCAGCTACAGCTCTAGATACTGCAAAATCGAATTTCTCACGATAAATAGGGTTTTGTCCGAAATCCTCTGCACGGCCGTGAATAAGTTCCATATGATCAATTTCAAGTTCATTGTTGACCATTTGAATAAAACCAATTCTTTTATTGAGAGCATCTAGACAAGTTATATGGACTGAGGGATTCATGATTTTAATGGGAATTGCTGGAAAACCAGCTCCTGTTCCAATATCAATCATTTTCTTATTTTGAAGATCAAATCCAAGTTTTTCAATAAGAACGGAATCTAAAAAATGTTTAACGTAAACTTCATCATATTCTACAATGCCTGTTAAATTGTATTTTTCGTTTTCACTAATCAGAAGTTCAAAATAGCGATCAAACTGCTCTTTTTGAACCTGAGTCAAATGAATGTCCATAGCGTCAAAATATTTACTCATTTTTTGATTTCCTCCGTCTTGTTTGTTCCAGATATACCAAAAGAACAGAGACATCAGCAGGGGAGACACCAGAAATTCTAGAAGCTTGCCCGATTGATTCTGGCTTGATCTCATCTAGTTTTTGTCTGGCTTCAAGTCTTAAACTTTCAATAGAATAATAATCTATATCTGCTGATAGTTTCTTGTTTTCAAGAGATTTGTATTTTTCAACTTGCTGAAGCTGTTTTTTAATATATCCCTCATACTTGAGAGTGACCTCAACTTGCTTGATTACATCTTTGGTCAAATACGTCGGCCTAGTGTTATCAATCGATTCAAGATCCTTATAGTAAATTTCAGGACGCTTCAATAAATCTGCCATTCTTACACTTTGTGTGACTGAAGGGATACCCATAGCAGTCAAAATAGGATTCAAATCACTTTCTTTCAAATTCAATGCTTGTATTCGTTTCATTTCTTCTTCAATCATCTGAATCTTTGTATTGAATCTTGTGATGCGATTTTCCTTTACCAGACCAATTTCATGACCTCTTTGTGTTAACCTGAGGTCGGCATTATCCTGTCTGAGGAGCAATCTGTATTCAGCCCTTGAGGTCATCATTCTGTAAGGTTCATCTGTACCTTTTGTCACGAGATCATCAATCAGTACTCCAATATATGCTTCTGATCTGTCCAATATGAAAGGTTCTTTACCTTGTACCTTGAGTGCTGCGTTAATTCCCGCGACAAGTCCTTGTGCAGCCGCTTCTTCATAACCAGATGAGCCATTGAACTGACCTGCGGAGAAAAGACCATCAATATTTTGGAACTCCAGTGAAAGCTTTAGATGTAGTGGGTTGATGCAATCATATTCAATGGCATAACCTGGTCTCATGATTTCACATCTAGAAAGACCAGGAATAGACCTCATGAATGCAAGTTGTACATCCTCTGACATACTTGAAGACATACCCTGTACATACATTTCATTGGTGTCACGTCCTTCAGGCTCAATAAAAAGTTGATGTCTTTCCTTATCTTTGAATCGTACAATTTTGGTTTCTATAGAGGGGCAGTATCTTGGACCCGTCCCTTCGATCACTCCAGAAAAAAGACTGGATTTGTCCATGTTGTTTAGTATGATGGTATGTGTTCCAACGTTCGTATAACTTAACCAACAAGGCATCTCGTCTAGTTCCACGTGATCGTTCATGAAAGAAAACAGTTCATAATCCTGATCGCCCCATTGTACTTCCATTTCATCATAATCTAGCGTTCTTGCGTCTATTCTAGCAGGAGTTCCTGTCTTAAATCGCCTGAGTTCAAAATCTTGCGATTTTAAGTTTTCGGAAAGTGCATAAGAACCTCCAAGACCATTAGGTCCACTTGTCAGCACCGCATCACCAATGTAAATCTTACTACCTAGATAAGTTCCAGTAGCGAGTACAACAGTTTCTGCAGAGTAGTAAGCACCTGTTGCTGTAAGGACACCTTTTATTTTTCCATTTTCTATGTCCAAACTGACAACCTCAGCTTGCTTAATATGAAGGTTGTCTGTATTCTCAAGTATTTTTTTCATTTCCATATGATATTTATTTTTGTCAGCTTGTGCTCTAAGTGAATGGACCGCAGGTCCTTTAGATTGGTTCAACATCTTGCTTTGAAGAAATGATTTGTCTATATTGAGACCCATCTCGCCACCTAAAGCATCAATTTCCTTGACGAGATGTCCTTTGCCTGTTCCGCCTATGGATGGATTACATGGCATCATTGCGATGGAATCGAGGTTTATTGATAATATTAGAGTTTCCACACCCATTCTAGCGCTTGCCAGAGCAGCTTCACAGCCGGCATGTCCCGCACCGACAACTATGCAGCCATAGTTACCTGAATGATAAGTTCTAACCATTGATTTCTCCTTATTTGCCTAGACAAAAATTGCCAAAGATATTGTTGAGTAAATCTTCTTCGACGCTTTCGCCGGTGATATGTCCCAAATTGAGTATAGCTTCCTTCACATCCACCTCTATAAAATCATACGGTAAGTGATTCGAAGTGGCATTCATGGCGTCGGTAATGTTCTTGTGAGCCAATTCCAGATGGTTTATGTGTCTAGTGTTGCTTACGATCTCACTTGGATTGATTTCAATATCATCATCAAGCAGCATGGTGGAAATTGCATTTTCAACCAAATCGATACCAATTTCTTTTTCAACTGAAGTTTTGATGATCCGTTTGTCATTAAGATGACGATTGATTTCATTTTCATCAATTTTAATCTCCAGATCTGTCTTGTTGATGATGACTATGGCGTGCTTGTTTTTCACGTGTTCCATCAGGTCCAAATCTTCTTCCGAAAGTGGTTCAGATGCATTTAAGACAAATATGACCAAATCAGCTTCATTAAAAGATATTTTTGATCGTTCAACGCCAATCTTCTCTACGACATCATCAGTGACTCTAATGCCGGCGGTATCCACCAATCTGATCGGTATACCACCTATGTTCATGTACTCTTCAATGACATCCCTCGTTGTTCCAGGTACATCTGTCACAATTGCTCTTGAATCTTTTAAAAGAGCATTCATCAAACTGGATTTACCAACATTTGGTTTTCCAATAATCACGGTCTTCAGACCATCTCTTATAATTTTACCATTATTTGCTGATTTAAGTAGAGTGTCCACTTGCTTTTGTACAGTCGTAAGCGCTTCTAAAATTTCGGAATAGGTTATGTCTTCAATATCCTCTTCGGGATAGTCAATTCCTACCTCAACCTTAGCCATCAAACTCATCATAGCATCTCTCATGGTTCTGACACGTTTGGACAAATGACCTTCAAGTTGGTTCATCGCCATATCATAACCACGTTTTGTCTTTGAACCAATAAGGTCCATAACAGACTCCGCCTGTGCAAGGTCAATCCGCCCATTAAGGAATGCACGCTTTGTAAACTCACCACGATCAGCCATTCTAGCACCTCTTTTAAGAAGGATACTGAGTATTGCCCTGATTGGGACAATTCCACCATGACAATTGATTTCTACGACATTCTCTTTTGTATAGGTTCTTGGACCGAACATTTTGACAATGAGAACCTCATCGAGAATCTCTTCACCATCCATGATCCATCCATATACCATTTTTTTGTCTTCACTTAGATCTTTACCAAAAGGTTTAAAAATCGAATCAATGATTTCAAATGCTTCTGCACCGCTCATTCTAATGATTCCAATGGCTCCTTCACCTATTGGTGTCGATATGGCCACGATTGTATCAAAATACATAGCATGCTCCTTTAAATTAAAATATAACCCAGTTGAGCACTGGGTTATAAGGATTAGTTCGCTTTATTTTTTTTGTAGTCAAAATAAATGACAACTTTTCTATAAGGTTCGTCGCCCTCAGACTTAGTGCTTACATTTGGATTGTTTTGAAGAGTTGAGTGAATGATTCTTCTCTCATAAGGATTCATTGGTTCAAGGACTACATTTTTACGGGTCTTCTTAACTTTGTATGCAAGCTTGTCCGCCAAATTCTCTAGAGTTTCTTTTCTCTTCATTCTGTAATTTTCTGTATCAAGAACAACTCTTACATATTCGTCTCTTCCTTTATTGACCACAAGACTGATTAAATACTGGAGTGAATCAAGTGTCTGTCCTCTTTTACCTATCAAAATCGCCATGTCTTCGCCATTCATGTTGATACTGAGTGTTTCATTTTCTTGCTTTATATCCAAATTAGCTATAATATTCATTTCTTTAAGTACACTTTCAAGGAAATTTCTGGCTACATCAGTAACTGAGTTCTTTTTACTTACTTTGATTTTAAATTCTTTAGCTCCAAATCCGAGGAATCCCTTAGCACCTTCTTCAATGATTTCATAAACGACCTCTTCTCTGGTCACTTCCAAATCAATCAAAGCTAGTCTAAGCGCTTCTTCTACACTTTTACCTGTTTTTTCTACAAATTTCATTACGCTTTTTCCCCCTTAGCCGGCTTATTCATTAAATATTGCTGAACGAGTTGGAATAAGCTACCTACAGTCCAATACAAAATCAAGCCTGCAGATAATGATTTACCCCAAAATAGAATCATCACTGGAAAGATCGTTTGCATCATTTTCATAGAGCTGTTCTGTCCCGCACTTCCACTTGTTTGTGCGCTATTCATTGAATTCATTTGGAAGTAGGTGAGTGCTGCGGACATTACTGGCATAAGACCAGGCAATCCAATTAACCAAGCTGGACCTGTTGAAAATATATTGCTGATCAAGTCAGGATCCGATAAATTCTTCATCCATAGGAAAGACTGTTGAGTCGCCAGTTCAAGCAAATCAGGATTATTAACAAAAACATAAGTTCCGGGCTCTCTTAAAGCCGTGAACAAACCAATGATTATTGGAAATTGGATCAATAGCGGCAAACATCCACTGAGTGGATTGTAATTGTGCTCTTTATAGAGTTCAACCATCATCTGATTTTGCTTTTCTTTGTTATCTTTATATTTTTCTTGAATTTCTTTCATTTTAGGTTGTAATGCCGCCATTGCCTTAGAAGATCTCAATTGTTTAATCGTAAAAGGCATTAAAATTAGCTTTGTCAACAATGTGAAAATAATAATTGCCACACCATAATTTTGGACCAAATTATAAATTAACCCCAGTAAATATCCGAATACCTCTGCAAAAATAGACAATTAATTTTCCTCCTGAATTATTCTAATGGATCATATCCGCCTGGATGGAACGGATGACACTTAAAAATTCTCTTTATGCTCATCCAGCCACCCTTCAGAGCGCCATATTTTTCAATTGCCAACATGGAATACATAGAACATGTCGGATGAAACCTGCAATTACTTCCAATTAAAGGCGACAGGAATCTACGATATAATTTTATCATAAAAATCAAAAAATACTTCATTTAATACACACTTTCAAAAAAATTTAAATACCGGCCTTCTTTAGAAGATACCGGAATGATTTTTTTATTTCCTTATAACCTGCTTCTGAAGCGCGCACTCTTGCAATAATTACAATATCATTATGAAGTTCAGATTTGTAGTTCAGTCTAAAGACTTCCTTAATGAGGCGTCTAATTCTATTACGCACGACACTCTTGCCCACTTTTTTGCTGATGGAGAGTCCCAATCGGGAATATCCGAGCTTATTAGGGTAGACATACATAACCAAATAACGATCGGCATAAGATTTTCCATGCTTATAAACCTTCGAAAATTCAGAAGTCTTCTTTATGCTTTCATAAGACATATGACCTCCAGACTCGATTCCCCTACTTACAAAAAAAGACCACTGACTGCGGTCTTTTAATTCATTAAGCAGATAATTTCTTTCTACCTTTTCTTCTTCTCGCTTTAAGAACGTTTCTGCCTGCACTTGTCTTCATTCTCTTACGAAAACCGTGTTCAACTTTTCTTTGTCTCTTTTTTGGTTGGTAAGTTCTTTTCATTTCAGCACCTCCTTATACATGTCAAATAATTTATATGAACATTTTTTTTTCACATAAGTCTGCTAAAACATTATAACGTTTAGGTCAATCTATGTCAAGCCTATAGGTAGCTTTGACATTTTATTAATAAAAGCTTCAACTGTCACAATATATAGTTTTTCAAAATAGTAAAATTGCAGATATAGTAGTTATAAACAACTTTTATTATAACTTGTGTATAAAAATGCCTTTTAATCCACAAAATTTGATTTCAAAAATGCTATAAAATTTTGTCCACAAAAAATTGATTATTAAATTATAGGTCTTTTTTGTGGATAAGTTTGAAAATTGTCCAGAAATTTGTTAGAATAATCTGTACTCACAAAAAACAATTTAACAATCCCCAGATTTGTGGATAAGTATGATTTGTTGATTATTTATCATTTTTTTTTGGCATTTTAGCGTTTTCATTGTGAGTAGTGTTGATAAAAAGAGTACTTTTCTGTTGATAACTCTTATCAACCTTTTTTTATCCACAATTTTATTAGACCATTTTTTTGCAAATTTCATTACTATTATAATGCAATTTTATCAACAATACCATTAGGATTTTGTGGGTAAAATCAGTATTTAGGAGGATAACACATGGACGACCAATTAATCACCATATGGGACCAAGCTCGAGAAATCATGCGCAACGAACTTATGACTGTCAGTTTCAGCACATGGATAGAGACTATAGATCCTATCGCAATCGAAGGGAACACGCTGATTCTTCAAACGACTGGCAATCTCAACAGAAATGTACTTGAAAACAGATACAACGATCTCATCAAAAACACAATCAAGCACATCACCAATCAAGACTACATTATCAAGTATATCATTCCTGAAGAGAATTCCATCGAGCTCAAGAAGCAACGTGACATTCAAATAGGTGATTTTTTTGAAAACAACAATCTTAATCCACGATATACCTTTGATGAATTTGTAGTTGGCAACAGCAACAGGTTTGCTCATGCTGCATCACTCGCCGTATCCGAATCACCTGCAAAGGCATATAACCCCCTTTTCTTATACGGTGGTGTTGGACTCGGAAAAACTCACTTGATGCATGCCATTGGCCATTACATTCTTTCACAGAATAAAAACTCCAGGGTTTTTTACGTCTCTAGTGAAAAATTCACTAATGAACTAATCAATTCCATTAAAGATGATAAAAATGAAGAATTCAGAAACAAATATAGAACAGTAGACGTTCTCCTAGTGGATGATATTCAATTCATTGCCGGTAAAGAGCGAACACAGGAGGAATTTTTCCATACATTCAATGCCCTTTATGAAGCCAATAAACAAATCATCGTTTCATCTGATCGACCTCCAAAAGAAATTCCTACATTAGAAGATAGACTTCGTTCAAGATTTGAAATGGGACTCATATCGGATATTCAAGCTCCAGACTTCGAAACACGTATCGCTATTCTTAGAAAAAAATCTGAAAGAGATCGTGTGGACATTCCGAATGAAGTGTTTGAGTTCATAGCCACAAAAATCAAATCCAACATCAGAGAACTTGAAGGTGCGCTCAATAGAGTAGTGGCCTATGCGTCACTTACTAAAAAGGAAGTTGACATTACACTGGTCAACGAAGCCCTTAAGGACATATTCTCATCTGCACAAGCGCGAAAAGTGGATGTCAATCTCATAAAATTGACTGTCGCAGAGTATTTTAATATGAAGGTAGATGATTTTGAATCCAAGAAGAGAACCAGGCAAATAGCTTACCCAAGACAGATTGCAATGTACATTTCCAGGGAGCTCACAGACTTATCACTTCCAAAAATCGGTGAAGAATTCGGTGGTCGCGACCATACAACTGTTATTCATGCTTGTGACAAAATTAATACTGAGATCAAAGCAGATTACGAAATGAAGAATAAAATAGACAGCATCATAAAAGAAATCAAAGGTGAATAATCTTAACCTGTTTGTATGTGTACTATTTTTTTGTGGATAAGTTTAATTTTTTTTTTTTTTATCCTCTGTTGATAACATTGATTTTTTTAAAAAGTTGTCAACAAGATAATTTTTGCCAGGATGTTTCATATATGACGTCTGCAGGGTTTGTCCACAAATTAACAGCCCCTACTGCTATTACTACTTATTTTTATTAAATATTTTATTATTTAAGGAGGCCCTAAAATGAAATTCAATTGTCAGCAACATGAACTCTCTGCAGCAATCAATATGGTTACAAAAGCTGTCTCGTCAAAAACGACATTACCAATCCTGTCGGGCATCTATTTTGAAGCTAAAAACAATCAACTCAGACTTATAGGGAATGATCTTAATTTAAGCATAGAAACATTTATGGATGCTAACATTGAAAAAGAAGGTAGCACTGTCATTCCAGCTCGTCTTTTTTCTGAACTCATCAGAAAATTACCAAACGCTGAAATTGAATTTGAAGTGAATGAAACCAATGTAGTCTCCATTCATTGCATGGAATCCAGTTTCAAACTTGTAGGACTTCCAGGCAACGAATATCCTGAACTTCCTGAAATCGATGATAAAAACTCATTTCTAATGGATAAGGAACTATTCAGTAATATGATTAGGCAAACTCATTTTGCTATATCACAGGATGAATCACGACCTATTCTTACTGGAGCACTTCTTGAAATAGAGAACGGTAAATTCAACATGGTAGCAATAGATGGATTTAGAATGGCCATCAAACGTGCGATAGTTAAAACAGAACTTAGTAAAAAAGCTGTCGTTCCAGGAAGAACTCTCAGTGAAATTAACAAAATTCTTTCTCAACTGGATCAAAAGGGAGATTTAAGAATTTCATTTGATGACAAACAAGTATTGTTCAGTATGAATAAATTCAAAGTATACTCGAGATTGCTTGCAGGTGAGTTCATCAATTACAATCAAATTCTGCCAAATGAATACAAAGCCTTGGCTTATGTTTCGACTGACGAGTTTTTGACTTCCATTGATCGTTCATTCCTGATGGCAAGAGAAAATAAAAACATTGCCATTAAACTTGAAGTCAAAGATGATCTCATTAGAATTTCTTCTAACTCTGAAATGGGCAGCTCGGTTGAAAAAGTAAAGATAAAACTTGAAGGTCAGGATCTTGAAATTGGCTTCAATCCTAAATATTTGATTGATGCACTCAAAATCATTGACAGTGAGAACATAAAAATGGAGTTCATCAACAATGTCAGCCCATGTATCATTAGACCTGATGACAGCGACAATTACACTTATCTAGTTCTGCCGTGCAGAATTTCCAAATAGGAGAGATTATGAAAAAAGTATTCATAGAAACAGAATTCATAAAACTGGATCAGCTACTAAAATTCGCTGAAATAGTAGATTCGGGTGGTACAGCGAAATCAATCATTTTGGATGGATTCGTATCCATGAACGGTTCTGTCTGCACTCAAAGAGGTAAAAAAGTTTTCCACGACGATTTCATTGATGTGGTCATACCAGGTGTGGATGATTCTGAAAGTGAATCTATCAGAATAAAAGTGATTAAGAGGGTGTAGAGCTTGAAAATCAGATCGATTGTCATTGAGAATTATCGAAATTATGAACAAGTAAAACTTAAATTTGATGAAAAATTAAATATAATAGTGGGTGACAATGCACAGGGAAAAACCAATCTCCTTGAAGCAGTATACGTTTCGGGATTTGGTAAGTCTTTTAGAACAAATAAGGAATCCGATCTGATTAATTTCGATAAGGATTTTGGAAGCGTTCGTATTGAAATTCTCAAAGACAATGGGCTACTTGAGACTATAGAGTACAGAATTTTTTCAGGCAACAAGAAAGCTTTTCTGATCAATGGAGTCAACATCACAAAAATATCTGAGCTGCTTGGAACTGTAAATATTATTCTTTTTTATCCGGATGACTTGAAACTAATCAAAGACAGTCCTCAGGAGAGAAGGAAGTTCATAAACAGGGAACTTTCGCATATCAATAAGATCTATTGTCTGGACATTATCGAATACAATCGAATATTGATTCAGAGAAATGAACTTCTTAAAAAAATGAGTTATAAACCTGAATTCAAAGATATGGTGGAAGTTTGGGATGAACAACTTTCGGATAAAGGTGCCAGACTTATAGTCAAAAGAAATCAGTTCATTCATTCACTCGATTCGATCAGCAGAGATATTCATAGTCGAATTACAGACGGAAAAGAACAATTGTCTGTAAAATATATTACTGCTGTTAAAAATAGGGAGAATTATGATACAATAAAGTTTGAGCTTTTAGATCAACTAAAGAAAAATAGTGAAATGGACTTTAGAAGAGGATTCACTTCAGTGGGACCTCATAGGGACGATTTGGAAATTTTGATCAATGGCATCAATATAAAATCATTTGGTTCACAAGGGCAACAGAGGACTGCAGCCCTTTCACTAAAACTATCTGAAATAGAGATTGTAAAAAATGAAATTGGAGAATACCCAATACTTTTACTCGATGATGTCATGAGTGAACTGGATATCAACAGACAAAGGGATTTGATTTATGCGATCAAAGGGGTTCAAACCATCATAACAACAACAGATATCAAAAATCTTTTAGATGATTACATCAACGATTCTAAAATAATTAAAATAAAAAATGGAAATGTTATTGGCCATTAGGAGGTTGAAAAAATGTCAAATCAAGCATATAATGCTGATCAAATTCAGGTTTTGGAAGGCCTTGAAGCCGTAAGAAAAAGACCTGGTATGTACATTGGCTCTACAAGTTCTCGAGGATTACATCATCTCGTATACGAAATAGTGGACAATAGTATAGATGAAGCATTGGCTGGTCACTGTAAAACAATTAGTGTATCCATAGAGCCCGAAAACATCATCACTGTTGAAGATGATGGTCGTGGAATGCCTATCGATATGCATCATAAGATGGGATTACCAGCAGTTGAAGTCATCCATACAGTACTTCATGCAGGAGGAAAGTTCGGTGGCGGAGGCTACAAGGTATCCGGTGGATTACATGGAGTAGGTGCATCTGTAGTTAATGCACTTTCAGAGTGGTTCGTAGTAGAAGTCAAAAGAGATGGTAAAATTCATAGGATTGGATTTGAACGAGGAAAAACAGAAGAACAATTACACGTCATCGGGGAAGTGGATCATAATTCAATCACCGGTACCAAGACTTCTTTCAAAGCAGATCATTTGATTTTTGAAACCCTAGATTACGACTTTACAATCATTGAGTCAAGACTTAGAGAATTGGCATTTTTGAACAAGGGTGTGGCTATCAATATTACAGATTTTAGAGGTGAAGTGCCAAAAACTTCACAATTCATGTATGAAGGCGGAATCAAGGAATTTGTAAAATATTTGAACGTTAATAGAAATGCCATTCATGATGATGTCATCTATGCTGAGCAAAACAATGATGTGAACAATGTAGAAATTGCCATGCAATATACAGACGGTTATTCAGAAAATGTGTTCACATTCGCCAATAATATTGGTACACAAGAAGGTGGAACACACCTTGTTGGTTTTAGAGCGGCAATGACGCGTGTGATCAATGATTATGGCAGGAAAAAAGGTTTTATCAAAGAGAAAGATGAGAATATGACAGGTGAAGACGTTCGTGAAGGTGTCACTGCCATAATTTCAGTCAAACTTGAAGATCCTCAATTCGAGGGGCAAACCAAAACAAAACTTGGTAATAGTGAAATCAGAGGTGTAGTGGAATCTGCAGTATCTGAAATGCTTCAGATTTACCTTGAAGAAAATCCAAATCATGCCAAAGTGATTATTGACAAATGTTTAACTTCTGCAAAAGCTAGAGAAGCTGCACGTAAGGCAAGAGAACTTACCAGAAGAAAAGGTGCACTCGACGGTATGACACTTCCAGGAAAACTAGCTGATTGTTCAGAAAGAGATCCTATGAAAACAGAGATCTATATTGTAGAGGGAGACTCTGCAGGCGGATCCGCAAAAATGGGAAGAGACAGAAATATTCAAGCCATCTTGCCACTCAGAGGCAAAATCATGAATGTTGAAAAAGCCAATTTTTCAAGAATATTCAGTTCTGCTGAGATCAGAGCATTGATTACGGCAATAGGTTGTAGTATAGGTGATGAATTTGATATCACCAAATTGAGATACGGCAAAATATTTATAATGACGGATGCCGACGTCGATGGTGCGCACATTAGAACACTGATATTGACATTTTTATTCAGATTTATGCGTCCACTTATAGAACAAGGGCACATCTATATCGCCATTCCTCCACTTTATAAAGTGAAAAAAGGCAGAAATATATATTATCTTTATTCAGATAAGGAAATGAATAATTTGCTTACTGAAATTGGTAGACAAGGCATCACCATTCAAAGATACAAAGGTCTTGGTGAAATGAATGCTGAACAACTTTGGTCAACTACAATGGATCCAAGTGTTCGTACAATCATGAAAGTAACAGTGGATGATGCAATTGAGGCCGATTTGATATTCTCAACGCTTATGGGTGAAAAGGTAGAGCCAAGAAGAGAATTTATTGAAAACAATGCCAAATATGTA
The DNA here is from genome assembly GCA_024636005.1 of Bacillota bacterium. Taxonomy (GTDB): domain Bacteria; phylum Bacillota; class Clostridia; order Peptostreptococcales; family Acidaminobacteraceae; genus Fusibacter_D. The sequence continues at coordinate 2,025 of JAGXHV010000043.1, read as the reverse complement.
AAAAATCTTGATATCTAGGAGGATAAAGCGTTGAGTGACGATCAAAACAATGTAATAGATGAGTCATTGGAAGAAGTGAACAATACCATGAATGAAAACGAAACGATCATCCTAATAGATGTAATGGATGAAATGAAAAAATCCTATATGGACTATGCGATGAGCGTTATTGTAAGCCGCGCGCTTCCAGACGTTCGTGACGGTTTAAAGCCTGTCCATAGAAGAATCTTATATGCAATGAATGATGTTGGATTCACACATGACAAACAACATAGAAAATCTGCTCGTATTGTCGGTGAAGTAATTGGTAAGTACCATCCTCATGGTGACTCATCCATATACAACGCCATGGTAAGATTCGCACAAGATTTCTCCATGAGATATCTCTTGGTGGATGGTCATGGTAACTTCGGTTCGATCGACGGTGACGGCGCAGCTGCAATGCGTTATACCGAAGCAAGAATGACCCGACTTTCAGGAGAACTTTTGAAGGACATCGAAAAAGAAACTGTAGATTTCAGACCCAACTTCGATGAGTCAGAAAAAGAACCTGTTGTTTTACCAAGTAGATTTCCTAATTTACTTGTCAACGGATCAAATGGTATAGCAGTTGGTATGGCAACTTCCATTCCACCACACAATTTGGGTGAAATCATCGATGGTACCATCAAACTTATTGACAATCCTGATACGGATGTTTTTGAACTTATGGAAATCATCAAAGGTCCCGATTTTCCAACAGGAGCTGAAATAGTAGGCGTTGAAGGGATTAAACGCGCTTATAGAACAGGTCGTGGTAAGCTTATATTAAGATCAAGAACTGAAATAGAAGAAATGAAAAATGGAAAAACAAGGATCATAGTCACAGAAATTCCTTATCAGGTCAATAAATCGAAATTGATTGAAGGCATAGCTGAGCTGGTAAAGAGTAAAAGAATAGATGGCATAACTGATCTTAGAGACGAAAGTAACAGAAACGGGATTAGAATTGTCATTGAACTTAGAAGAGATGTCAATGCCAATATCATAGTCAATCAGCTCTATAAGAATTCGCAGCTTCAAACGACATACAGTTTGATACTTTTAGCACTCCATAACGGAGAGCCAAGAGTACTGAATCTCAAAGAAATTTTGGTTGCGTATATTGAACATCAGAAGGTTGTTGAAAGAAGACGTGTTCTCTACGACTTAAAAAAAGCAAGAGATCGCGCCCATATTTTAGAAGGTCTTAGAATCGCCATAGACAATATTGATGAAATTATAAGAATCATCAGAAGTTCGTACAATGATGCCGAGCAAAAATTAATTGCTCAATTCGCACTTTCAGAAATTCAAGCCAAAGCGATTGTTGACATGAGACTACGTAGACTTCAGGGACTTGAAAGAGAAAAAATCGAAAATGAGTATCAGGAACTTCTAAAGTTGATCAATTACCTCACTTTGCTTTTGGATGATGAATTCATGTTACTTCAAATCATCAAAGAAGACCTACTCAGAATCAAAAAGACATACAGCGACGAAAGAAGATCAGAAATTAGCATCAGTCCTGATGAAATTGACTATGAAGACATGATTGAAGAAGATGAGGTAGTCATCACTTTGACACACGCAGGATACATCAAAAGAGTATCTACTGGTGAATACGTATCACAAAAACGTGGAGGCAGGGGAAAAACTGGACTTTCAACTAGGGAAGAGGATTTTGTGAAGGATATATTCACAACATCCACGCACGATTACCTGCTGTTCTTCACAAACTTTGGAAAAGTCTATCGCTTGAAAGCTTATAGGATACCTGATGGATCAAGAATTTCAAAAGGTACTGCTATTGTAAATCTTCTGCCGCTTGAATCGGATGAAAAAGTAAACGCTATCGTTCCGATTAAGGATTTTGAAGAAGGTTTCCTCACATTATGTACAAAGCATGGTGTCATCAAGAAGACGACTTTGGATCAATTTGACACATCAAGAAAATCAGGTCTTATTGCTATCAATCTGAATGATGACGATCAATTGATCTCAGTA
>JAGXHV010000042.1 GCA_024636005.1 Bacillota bacterium | reverse complement strand
AGGAGGTCATTATGAATACTATAGACAGAACTCTAAAACCCATACTCGAACTTAAAGACCTCGTCATCAAATTCAATTTGAGAGGAAAAACATTGACCGCCATAAGAAGTGCCTCCTTGGAAATTTTCAAGGGAGAAAGCTTGGCGATTGTAGGTGAATCCGGATCTGGAAAATCTGTGCTCACCAAATCCTGTATGGGCCTTTTAGATGCGAATGGTTGGATTGATTCAGGTGAAATCATTTATAAAGGGAACAACATGTCAACATATAAAGTTGAAAAAGATTGGCTGAAAATCAGAGGAAAAGAGATTGCAATGGTCTTTCAAGATCCAATGACCTCTCTCAATCCTCTCAAAACTATAGGGAAGCAATTACAGGAAACATTGGAACTGCATCAGAAATATTTGAATAAAACCGATGCGAGAACTGCCACGTATGAACTGTTGACCAGTGTGGGCATCGACAATCCCGAAAACAGATATAAACAATACCCACACGAATTTTCAGGAGGCATGAGACAAAGAATTGTTATTGCTATAGCAGTAGCTTGCAGACCGGAAATTCTCATTTGTGACGAACCGACCACTGCACTTGATGTGACCATACAAGCTCAAATCATAGAACTGCTTGAAAAACTTCAACGCGTATATGAGCTTACAATCGTTTACATCACTCACGACCTAGGTGTTGTCGCCCACGTTGCAGACAGAGTCGCCGTCATGTATGCAGGTGAAATCGTTGAAGTGGGAACAGCTGATGAGATTTTCTATGAACCAATACACCCCTATACCAATGCACTTTTAAGCTCGTTGCCTCAACTTGGTGTTAAAGGAGAAGATCTTAGTGCCATAAAAGGGACGCCTCCAAACTTATTTAAGACTATCGTGGGCGATGCTTTTGCACCTAGAAATCCAAATGCTTTAAAAGTGGATTTCCTTTATGAACCGCCTATGGTACAGGTTTCACCGACACATAAAGCCAAAACGTGGCTACTCGACCCCCGTGCACCTAAAGTGCCGGTTTCAGAAAATGTCATTAGACTCAAAAATGAATGGGGGTCAAGCGAATGAGTGAAAGAAAAAAACTTCTCGAAGTTAAGAATATAAGTGTCGTTTTCGGTAGTAGGAAAAAGGCTTTTACAGCTGTAGACGATGTCAGCTTCGATATCTATGAAGGTGAGACATTCGGTCTGGTTGGTGAATCAGGATCAGGCAAAACAACCATCGGCAGAGCAATCATCCGGATCAATGCAATCACTTCAGGAGAAGTCACATTTGAAGGCGAGCGCATCAGTGGAAAGATTGACAGAAAGAAAGACAAAAAAGTTGTCCAAGACATACAGATGATATTTCAAGATCCCATGTCTTCACTCAATGAGCGTGCTAAAGTGGATTACATTATCTCTGAAGGTTTATATAATCTAAGAAATTATGCCAATGACGCCGAACGCAAGAAAATCGTTGATGATGCATTGCTTGAAGTCGGACTTCTACCTGAATTCTCCAGTAGGTTTCCTCATGAATTTTCAGGTGGGCAGCGCCAGCGTATCGGCATCGCACGTTCACTGGTCATGCAACCAAAATTCATAATTGCCGATGAGCCGATCTCTGCACTGGATGTCTCCATTAGAGCTCAAGTGCTCAATCTGATGAACCGATTGAAGAAGGATCTGGGTTTAACTTATCTTTTCATTGCCCATGACTTGTCCATTGTGCGCTTCATCACAGACCGAGTAGGCGTCATTCATAAAGGACGTCTAGTGGAACTCGCCGAAACAGAAGAACTCTACAACAATCCTTTACATCCTTATACGAAGAGTCTATTATCGGCGATCCCCATGCCCAATCCCAATTACGAGAAGAGTAGAAAGGTCATTTTTTACGATCCCAAGCAGCACCAGTACCATCTCGAAGCACCCAAATGGGTCGAAATTAAAGAAGGTCATTTCATACTCGCTAACCAACCTGAGGTAGATGTATACAAGACTATGTTGGAATCCAACATCAAGGGGGAATAGACTATGCAAAACAATTTGCTTATATGGGAACCCAAATTATCCAATCGCCCTTTCCACCTTGAAAATGACAGCCTAACCGCAGAATGGGTGTCTGAAGTCAAGGAAGTAGGACCATTTGAACGATTGGTAGTCTCATGGAATACCACAACTTACGAAAACACCAATATTGAAGTGTGGATCAGAGTTCGTACTTCACAAAACTGGAGCATGTGGTTCAGTTATGGCAAATGGACAACCGATGGCAACAATACTGGGAGCTTTTCTGGACAAAAGGACAATATTGCACGTTTGGACATCGATGAACTGGTAGTACATTCTGGACATGGAGAAGCAGTACAAGTGAAATTGGCACTCACCAGAAAAAATGTTGAGATCCAGTCTCCTTCAGTCAAATCAGTCTATGCTACATTCAGTCTGCCAGAAAACCGATTTGAATGCATTGTGGATTCCGAAGATATATTGCTTGACGTTCCCACCCGCTCTCAACTTATTGTAGAAGAAATCGGAAACATCATATGTAGTCCCACATCCCTCTCGATGGTGTTTGCTTTCCATGGGCTTAACCTCCCCACTGAACAAGTCGCAAAAGGCACCATAGATAACGGTACTTCAATTTATGGGAATTGGTCTTACAATGTCGCCTATGCGGGGGAATGTGGCTTTAAAGCATCTGTACAGTATTGTGACAGTTTTGATTGCGTTTTAGAACTTTTGAGACGTGGAACTCCAGTCATCGCATCCATAAAAACAAAAGACGTCAGTGAATTGGAAGGCTCATCACAAGCTTATCCAAGCGGTCATCTTATAGTTGTGACGGGAGTAGAACAAAGTGATTCCGGCGTAATGGTATGTGTCAATGACCCTGCCACAAAGTCTATTGAAAACATTTCAAGAAAATACAAATACACTCAATTTCTAAAAGCTTGGAAGCACCTTATTTATGTAATCGAAAGGCCATCTCATGAGATTGACTGTTGATGCACATAACGATACCCTGATGAAAATCATCAATCAAGACGATTGGTCTTTTTCAGCTGATATTGGGCTGGTAACGGACTTTAATATCGACCTTGAAAAACTAGTCACCGGACATGTCAATGTCGCTTTCTTCGCAGCTTTTACGGATGATATGGGCAATCCCGATCGCAACAACAGTCGGCTGCTCTCTATGATGCAAGCTCTTGATAAAACCGTTGAACTCAATTCGGTCAGAATGGAAAAAGGCTACACCCATCAAGGGATCATCAAATCCATAGACAGGCATAAATTTGTGGCCGTCCAGACCATCGAAGGTGCCTATTCACTTAACGAAGAAAATGCCATGGGTTTGCTAAGACAATACCACGATCTTGGTGTTAGAATCATCACGTTGGTTTGGGACCACTCCAACACATTAGGAGAAGGTACAAAAAAAATCACCGCACTGGGTACCCCTACTTCTGGTGGATTGACAAAACTTGGCAAAGAAGTTGTCAAAGCCATGAATGAATTAGGGATTCTAGTCGATGTTTCTCACATGGATGAGGAAACTTTTGAATCCACAATCCAAACAACAAATAAACCATTGATAGCGACACATTCAGGTGCTTATTCGATCAAGCCTCATGTCAGAAATCTCAAAGACAGTCAACTCAAAGCCATTGCTGACTCAGGCGGTGTTGTGCATGTTGTATTCTGTCGTTATTTCATCGGTGATGTCAATTCTGGTGTTGACGTTCTCGTCGACCACATTGAACACATCATCAATGTGATCGGCGAAGATCATGTCGGTCTAGGGTCCGACTTCGATGGCGCTACAATGCCAGTTGACATACCAGATATTTCCCACATGCAGCTTGTCGCAAAGACTATGAAGGATAGAGGTTTTTCAGAGGGCACAATAGATAAAATTATGGGACTCAACTCCCTAAGGTTGCTTGATGAAATGAGTTTTTCTCCTCCCAATTCAAAAACAGGTTCAATAACTTTGATTCGTGGCAACATTAATCGCTTTGAAACAGAACCCGTAGATTTGGACTATAGCATTGGTTCCTATTTTTGGTTGAATGGCATCCGGCATGATGCTTGGCTTGATTCCCTCTCCAATCAACTATACAGTTTGATTGATGAGACGCTTATTGAACGATTTTATGTGGCCACTTTCGAGTACACGTCCAAATCTGGTGACGTGAATCGAACAACTCAAATCATCGAAAACATATGACAACGAAATATAAAATCCCGACTGCAATTTCAGCAATCGGGATTTTGTTTATAATACAAAAGATATCATTCTAAGAACTTCAAAATAATCATCCGCTTCAAACCGAAGCGTTAGATCATCTACGATTTCCATACCTGGATAGTAAGATTTTCGTCTCATGACCTTATGTTCTCTGAACATCAATTCCACTTCAAAATGTTCAGGTAAAGTGATTTTAGCATTATTCAAATTTTGCTTTAGAGCTTCAGTAGCTCCTTTTTCTATCCACTCGAGTGTTGAAATTGGTGATTCATTGATGGTCAAACCACCTTTACCATCTTTTACAACAACCGTCTTAAGTAGTGGATGAATGGCGTGAGAATCTTCGCATAGCATTGCATCGCCTGACAGAAATACTGTCGGTACACCTTCATATGCTGCCGCATAGCTATAGATCAGAAATTCACTTGCCCACTCGCCATTGATTTTCATCCTATAAGGTACAGAAGACATCGTATGTGACAGAGGGTTTCCTGGTCTTCCTGCCGCAGCATGATATCCGATGAACATGGCGGCATCAAAGCTGGAATCTATCCCTTCCACCATGGAATAAGGGTGACCACTCCAATTTCTGATCAATTTTGTTCCAGGTGGCAACTGTGTGATATCAATATTTGTACCTGATGCATGTGAATCTTTGACCACCACTTCTGTTGCTCCAGCAGCAAATGCACCTTTACAAGCCGCAACGACTTCTTTCGTCATTTGCTGAGCAAACCTTGCATAAAACGGACTGTTCCGATCACATTCCTCCCACAAAGTTGTTCCTGTAACACCCTCCATATCTGCGCTAATAAAAACTTTCATCTTAACCTCCCAATGTTATTTTGCCTCTATCAACATCGTTGCAATTCCCATGCCAATACGCTATAATTATACGTTATGACACCCACTAAAGAAATGAGGTATTCCTTTTGAATTTCTATAAACTCGGTATTCGATCAGATTTGGTATATGCACTGGAATGCCAAAACATTCTGACTCCGACTCCCATTCAACAATTGGCTATTCCAAAAATAAACAAAGGCAAAGATCTTTTAGCTGAAGCACAGACTGGCACAGGGAAAACCATGGCTTTCCTACTCCCCGCATTTCAAGCCATCGACCCTTCACTGCAGTCCATACAGATTCTGATCATCACGCCAACAAGAGAACTTGCTCTTCAAATCACGGGCGTAGCCAAAACACTATCAGAAGTAGTCCCAATCGGTATTTTGGCGGCTTACGGCGGACAAGATGTCAACGCACAGCTAAGTAAACTTAAAGAAAATGTCCATATGGTCATAGGCACACCTGGTAGAATCCTTGATCATATCAGGAGAGGTTCCATCAATTTTGATGCTCTTGCGATGTTCATTGTCGATGAAGCCGATCAAATGTTTCATATCGGATTCAAAAAAGACGTGGATGCAATTATTGAAGCACTTCCAACACATCGTCAGACATTATGTTTTTCAGCGACATTAAGCCACACGGTCGATGGTTTTTCAAACAAACATCTTAATGACCCTGTAGTTGTCATCGCCCCTAAAAAGCAGATTACTCTTGAGAAAATCACTCAATCGGTCATTCATACATCCAATCGCAAAAAATTCGAAGATTTAAAGACCATACTCGATAGGGAAAAACCAAACAAAGCCATGATCTTTTGTCGAAGCCGTCTTGGAACGCATTCCCTCTATGAGGAAATGCTGGCAGCCGGATATGATGTCGAAGCATTACATGGAGATTTGACACAAGCCAAACGTGAATTTGTGATGGCGTCCTTCAAAGATGGAAATCTTAAGTACTTGGTTGCGACAGATGTGGCATCGAGAGGACTTGACGTTGAAGGCATAACGCATGTCATCAATTACAATTTACCCGACGATCCAGAAAACTACGTACACAGAATTGGTAGGACTGGTCGAGCAGGAGAAAGTGGCATTGCCATTACCTTATTAACAGAAAAAGACTCTAAAAGATTAGAGTCTATTGAGTCCTTTATAGATATGAAAATATCAATTGAAGTAATACGCCCTAACCTTTGATCCTTCCGTTAGCTGATCTAATTCCTTCGGAACGATGACATACCCGTTTGAACCTGTCAGCAATGTAATCATCCCTGATTTTCCCGAAGTCGGCACAGCCACAAATTGGTTGTCGACTTCTTTTATTTGAACCATCTGGTAGGTATCTCTACCTTTGGCGGGACGAACCGATTGAGATAATGTCACTTCTACACTTTTATGCCTTGGAACTTTAAACCCCCAACTTCTTAGGATTTCTGATGCCAAAAGTTCATATACAATGATGGATGAAACAGGATGCCCCGGAAGACCTATAACTGGTTTGTCTCCGTGTTTCGAAACAATAGTAGGTTTGCCAGGCTTGATTGCCATTCCATTGATCAGAACCCCCGCGTCACAAATTTCGTCGAGCAATTCATAAGTGTAATCTTTTTCTCCAACTGAACTGCCACCCGAAATAAACACCAAATCCGACTTGGATATGGCATCTTCAATAGTGGCCTTGATCTCAGCATAATCATCTTTTACTATCTTTCTCATGATCACTTCGAGCCCTTGCTTTTGTGCTATGGATGCGAGTGCAAATGTATTGATTTCTCTAATTTGACCCATTTTGAGCGGTTCGCTTGATTCTGTGAGTTCATCTCCTGTGGAAATAAAAGTCACCTCAGGGCTTTTCATGACTTCAACCTGAAAGTGTCCCAGTGCCGCCAATGCTCCAATCTCGTGAGTACCGATTCTCATTCCCTTGGTCAGCACCACCTGCCCGATGGACATATCGGATCCCCGCTCTATGATGTTCTCCCTTTCGACAAATGCTTCTTTAAAATATACCGAATCCGCAGACAAAACTTCTGTATCTTCAATCATGACCATTGTCTCGGTACCCTCGGGAATCATTCCTCCGGTAGGTACATAAATGCATTCTCCTTTATTGAGTACACTCATATTGCCGCTTCCCATCAAGGATTCGCCAACTTTTTTGAGGGTACATGGACCGCTTAAGAAATGTACAGCATAACCGTCTACTGTCGATTTTGAAAAATCAGGAATCATTTCTTTGCTAATGATATCACTGGCCAAATACCTTCCAAACGCTCGAGTGAGTTCAATCCGTTCAATAGGATCGTACGATCTGCCAAAAAAAACATGAATATCGCTCAATACTTTTTCTATTGGATTAAGTTTCATCAATTGTTTCATGTCGCCTCCATAGTTCAATAATCGATTCATATGCTTCTTCCGTGTCTATATCATCAAAAAATTCAGAACTCTGAATTTCACATTCAAAAACGGCATCAGGAAATTGTCTGATCACGACTTTTCCGCCTTGATCCCCTTCAATTTTTCTGATTTCACTAAAAAAGGATTGCTCGAAAAGCACAGGTGCTCCTTTTTTACCTGTTTCTTGATTCACAGGTACTATAATTTTGCCTTTTTTCATCGTAAAGGCATCAATAATCGCATTTAATCCCTCTACTGTGATGAGTGGCTGATCACCCATTGCAAAAAGTACTCCCTCGATACCTGTTCTAGGCAACGTCTCCATCCCTTTTATGATTGAAGTGCTTTGACCATTTTCATATTGGTCGTTGTATAAAAGCCGTATCGGGTAATACTTCAGTAGTTTATGAACGAATTCATGATCACGTCCAGAAACCACAATGACATAATCCACTTTGGATGACAATACCGTTTTGACCACATGCTCTATGACAGTTGTTTTGCCAAGTGGCAATAACAATTTATTTTTCTTCATTCGTGATGAGAGTCCCGCTGCGAGGATCACCGCTACTATCATATTCTCTCCTAATGACTATCATTTCTTTACTTTCTTCCATTTCAGCTACAACAAGCGCCGAAATCCAACTTGGTAATGCATCAAAAAACAACTTGAAATCAATGTCCACCTCAAGCTTTGAAAACTTATTGAGTATAAGGATCACTTCCGCATGATCAGGGATCCCTTTTCCAAGTCCCCTTGGATCGGATATGAGACAGATTAAATGAGATACTTCAATTTTATCACTTAAATGAGCCCCAGTAATTTCACAGAATCTCTCTGTTCTGAGAATCCATTCTTCTGATACGGGTTTACCCACTCCATCAAGTCCCAAAACAATAATCACGATATCCGTTTTTTCAGGTATGACAGGCTCATGATCTAGGTGAGCTTTAATTGGTCTGTGCTTCGCACCATCCGCTTCATTCAAAATGACCATTGGTCTTTTTTCAATAACAAAAGCGTCCAACACAGAAGGTTCAACGCCTTTCACTTTTTGATCATTCTCTTCATGCACATGAGAAAAAAACCCCACTACACCTTTAGTATCAGGATTGAAACTAGGCAATTCATTAAAATATATTTCACTGACTTGGCTGAGACCTGGTCTGAACATGGCGGTGGTAGATGTCACGAGGACCCTATGATCCCTACTCAATATTTTGCTCAGTTCATAAAGCGTAGTTGTTTTTCCGCCTCCACCGATGATGGACACCAGACAGGTATCATTCTCATTAAATATAGATTTAATCCGCTTTACTAAAAACATCGCGCCTCCACATGATGGCTTCAAGAACACCACCGGCGATATTTCTTCCCTTTTCGCTTATTGTATAGCAATATTCAGTGATGCCACGAGGATCGACATCCCCAACTTTCATGCCTTTTATTATTTCGACATTGTCATGGATCAAGCCTCTTAAGACACCTTCAACCTGGGAAATCACCGGCATATCGTTCACAAAAGCAACTGTCTCGTTTTTCTCGATATGGTCTCCAATTCTTTTCAAGGATCTTATGACACCATCACAAGGTGAACGAAGCACTCGTTCAGTTGTATACCCAGCTATGTCTCCAGGACAATGCGTGTTTTCTTTAGCATACCCGACATAAATCAATCGTCCCAAATCATGACCTCTTGCCGTCTCTATGACAACATGGGCATCCTGACCTGCATTGATTTCAGGCCCCAGTCCGATAACAATTTCAGCTTTATCCAAATCATAATCCACTTTCTTCTTGGATAGGGTCGCATCAACAAAAATGTCAGGTTTGAAAGCCTCCATGATTACATCTTCATTACAGGTCAAAACAGGAATCTTATTAGCATTGAGATGCACATCAATCTCATCGACATGTTTGCAATAAATCGCCTCAATACCTTCAACCGAATGAGTGCCTTCATATATTGCACTTGAAAAAGATACGGTTCTACGAACCATTTTAGGGTTCTCAAGTTCAGAAACTACAACTCTGAACCCACTTTTAAACAATTTTTGTATGACAGCGGTGGCGAGATCGCCACCACCTCTTACAAGCACTTTATTTTGAGTTTCTGTCACTTGGAGGCCTCCTTACTTTACTTAAAAATCCTCCTGAACGATTGTACTTGACTGCTTGAATCTCACCCATGATAGCGAGTGCGATTTCAGGAGGGGTCTCCCCTCCGATGTCAATTCCAATCGGCGCATGTACAGTTGCCAAAAGATCTTCTGATACCCCTTCATTCTGAAGCTGCGTGTAACAAAAGTTTATTTTGCTTCTGCTGCCTATCATTCCAATATATCTAGCTGGGGAATCGATGACCATTTTAAGAGCTTCCAGGTCATAGGTATGACCATGTGTAACAATGACGACACTGGTGTTTGAATCCATTTCATAAGGTTCAGCTATAAAGTCGTCCATTGACATCTTGCTTTCTACGTTCGGAAATCGCTCATTACTGATATACTCTGGTCGATGATCGATGATTGTCACTCGATAATTCAGTGCTTTAGCAAAGCTACTCAACTCAAGGGAAATGTGCCCCCCTCCGAATATCACCAAATTGTCCTGTGCGGAAAAAACCTTCACAAATATTTCCACTGCTCCTCCACAAGCCATTCCAAGTGAATGTTCCGTATCTTTAAGAGTCAGTTCATATTTGAATGCAGAGGATTCGTTCTTCCTGATACACTCAGCAGCGTCAAGTTTTGCCTGTTCTTCAACTTTGCCTCCACCGATTGTGCCGTCAATCAACTTACCACCTAAACCCACCAGCATCATGCTTCCAGTGTCTCTAGGACCACTTCCGAGTTTGCTGGTGACAGTCACAAGTGCAACAGCCTCTCCTTTGTCGATATACTTCAATATTTTTTTCATGAGTTGAGCTTCCATTTCAGCCTCCTACAAAACACCTTCCGCGATAAGTGTCTCAATTTCTTCGTCTGTGTATTCAAAATATTGTTTTAGAACTTCAAAATTGTGTTGTCCCAAAATAGGTGCTGGTGAATTGATCTCTCCTGGAGTTTCACTGAGCTTGATTGCAACTCCTGCCATTTTGAGTTTGCCGGCGATTGGATGTTCGACCTCAACAATCATCTCCCTGGCAATAACCTGTTCATCTTCAAGGACCTCTTTGATAGAGTTGATTGGTCCGTTTGGAACACCTGCGGCATCTAATGTCTTTTGCCATTCTTTTGTGGACTTCATTTTCATTTTTTCAGCAATTAAAGGTCTCATTTCATTGTAATTGTGATGACGTTGTGGATTGGTTGCGAACTTTGGATCATCGACAATATCCTTGAGATCAGCAACTTCACAGAAACGCTTCCAAATCTGATCATTACCTACGGCAACAACAATTTTCGTGTCATTGGTGTCAAATGGCTCAAATGGAGCAATCGATGAATGTTTGTTTCCTGATGGTCGTGGCACTTCATTCGTTGTCACATATCTTGCAATTGCATTTTCAAGCATTGCGACTTGACAATCGAGCATTGCGACGTCAACCTTTTGTCCAATTCCAGTGTTGTTTCTGTGATTAAGGGCAGCAAGTACACCTATGGCAGTAAAAAGACCTGCACCAATATCACCGATGGATGGACCGACTCTTGTTGGCTCTCCGTTTTCAGGACCTGTAATACTCATGATCCCGCCCATAGCCTGTACAACTCCGTCATAAGCTGGTCTGGTGCTGTAAGGACCTGAGTGACCAAATCCAGAGGAAGCTGCGTATATTATTTTTGGATTGATTTCTTTTAAGACATCATAACCAAGTCCCAATTTTTCCATCGTACCCGGTCTGAAGTTCTCAATAATCACATCGACTTTTTCAACAAAAGATTTCAGAAGTGCTTTGCCGCGCTCGGTCTTTAAATTCAGTGTCACACTTTTTTTGTTTCTGTTCAAACTCATAAAATAAGCACTTTCACCATGTTGATAAGGACCAAAGTGTCTTGAGTCGTCCCCTTTAACCGGGACTTCAATTTTGATGATTTCTGCGCCTAAATCGCCGAGCATCATAGTACAATAAGGGCCTGCTAAAACCCGAGTCAAATCAAGTACTTTCAAACCTTCTAAAGGTCCCATAAACTTCCTCCTCAAATAAAACATACCCACGGGAACCCTAAGGTTCCCATGGGCACGCCCTAAACTTTTTTATTCTTGCTCTTCAAATCCTACAATACGACAGAATGCTGACTCACCATATTGGAATTTCCATGGGAAACAACCGATAATCAATCTTTTGTTTGATAACTCATTGATTTGTCCACCGACGTTCTCAGCATGGATGATTTCGCCATATTTTTTTCCAAACATTTGTATGTGCATTGCTTGGTATTGCTCTGGCCATGGATAAACTTCATTTAATGTTTTTCCATATTTCTTTTGGAAAAGCTCATCACAAATTTTAGCTTCGCCTGGCTCCCAGTCACGAATCTTAGTGTTCATCGGATGATCCGCAGAACCACAGTCAACACCAATCCAAGCGATTTCCATTTCTTGAGCCCAAGCCATAAAGTCAAGTGAAGGACCTGGATGTCTAAGCATGTATCTTCTTTCATCTGCTTCTGGTTGATCAAATCCATACTTGTTGTAACCAGTGTTGATGATTAAAATATCACCCTTTTTCACTTCAACTCTATCCATGATATCTTGTGGTGTATAAATTCCAAAATCTTCAGCTTGATCAGATAAATCAACTACAACACCAGGTCCACAAAGTTTTTCAAGTTCAAGAGAAGCAATATCTCTTCCTGCAGTATCGAAGTGAAGTGGTCCATCAAGATGTGTACCTACGTGATTTGAAGTAGTGATCAATTGACCGTTTGCACCATTTGGAGACAATCTCTTAAAGAATTTCACTTGAAGTGGCTCATAAGTTGGCCACGGTGGTGTCAAGTGGCTCGTATTTACTGTTAAATCGTACATTTTAATTTTGTCCCAGAATTTCATATGTTACCTCCTAAAATAATTAGATATGTGTTTACTATTTAATGATACCCTCTGAAGTCATTTTATCAACAAAAGCTTCGAGTGCATCTTCAAAACATTTCATCGGTGGTCTTACAAGACCTGCTCCTACCTGTCCAACACCCGGATCTTTATGAGCAATACCTGTGTTGATGATCGGTAATATTTGTGTTTCGATGACTTTACGGATGTCGATACCGGTAGGTGTTCCTCTGAAGTTCATTGATGGCATCTTGTATGCATCATTTTCTTCTTCTGTGATCTCATACATCATTGTTGTGTAATTGATTGCATCTTGCGGCGTTCCGCCAACAAATTGGACGATTGCAGGAGCCGTAGCCATTGCAAATCCACCAAGACCAGAAGTTTCAGTAATAACAGAGTCGCCGATGTCCGGATTGGCATCTTCAAGAGTGAAACCAGGGAAAAATAATCCATCAATGACTTCTGCTGGAGCTGTAAACCATTGATCTCCAAGACCTGAAACTCTTATACCGAATTCAGTGCCATTACGCGCCATAGCATAAACAATTGTAGAATAAGGAATGTTTCCAACTGGATCCAAAGTACATTTTGCTGAAGGCATAGTCAAATTCAAGAAAAAGTGATCGTTCGAATGCATAAACTTGAGAACATCAGCCTTATCTTCATTGCTGAACTCAGTGAGTACAATATGTGGTGCGAATTCTCTGATAAAGAGAGAAGTGCCTGCTTTATTTCTATTATGCCCCTCATCTCCCATTTGAACCACTTGTGCGATCATAGATTTTAAATCAAGTGGACCATGTAATTCGAGAGCAGCTTTAAGCACTGGGTAAAGAACGTTCTCCATCCACTTGAGTCTTGTAATGACTTCCTCGTTAAACGCGCCATATCTTAATACTTTTCCAAGTCCTTCATTCAATGTACAGTAAGCGTAATTCCCAAAAGTTTCATTTTTGACAATCCAAACTGGCATGCTGTAAGTTGTGACGCCAGCCATAGGACCAACAGCATCATGATGGTGACAAGAGTCAAACTTGATTTCACCAGATGCGGCAAGTTTCGTCGCTTCATCTTCATTGCTTGCAAGGCCTTCATAAATTAAACCGCCTATTACAGCACCTTTAAGTGGACCACTCATGTTCTCCCACTTAATTGGAGGTCCCGCATGCAAAATAGTCTTTTTATCCATACCAGGAATCATATCTTTAGCTACACCCATACCAATCAAGGTAGGTCTCGCTTTTTGAAGATTGTTTAGAGCTTGTTCATTGGCTTTTCTAATTAATTCTTCCACCTCATCATCTCCTTTGGTTATTTATTTGATTTCAATTTATCGAGTAGGGCACCCAGCTTAGCATTGCCGCCTGCACGTGGTCTCCAATCCATCTGAACCACTGGAACTTCTTGGTTCTTAAGATCTTTGGAAAAAGATTCAAGGCCCATGTTGATGACTTTTAAATCTTGGCTGAATAAACGATCGATTCTATTCATCTTAAGCTCCTTTCTTGTTCAGTTGATCCATGATTTTTTGAACAAGACGAACGGCTTGTGCGTTGGAAGGCATTACTATGAATCCTTCAGCTTCAAGCACGCTTTGTGATGCTTTCAAATCTTGTGGATCACCCTCAGTTCCTGTGATTGATGCTACGTAAATCACATTGTTGTCAAGTTTTTTGTTCACTTCATGAATGGCGTCTGCTACTTCTTTTGCAGGGTTTTCATGTGAGCCATATCCCAAGACGACATCTACGAGCACAACTGCGACATCATCTGCAATGTCAGTCTTGAAGCGATCAGATCTGGTTGAAGGATCAATCATCGGGTGAGGTCTTCCTACTGTGAACTGATCTTCACCCAGGTCAAGACACACATGTCCTGTGAGTGTGGTTAAATTCTCTATGGCATATTCAGGAGAAAGTGGTATGTTGGAATAGATGCCTCCAAAAGATTGACCAAGCATTTTCATTGCTTCGTCTGCCAAAGTACCACCAGTAAACAAGCCTCTGAAATATTTTTGTTCTGGTTTTAATGCTGCAACTTTCTTATTCACAATAGTCTCAATTTCATCATCTTTTAATGAAAATCCTGTGAAATCAACCGGTGTTTCACCTTTAGCAAGCGCCACAGCTTTGTAGGCTGCATCTTCAAGGGTCAGACATGGATATGCACCAGCAGCTTTGATGGCTTCAATGTCTCCACCTATAAAATCAACAACAACAGGTTTCTTAGTCTCTGATACTTTCTTTAGAATCTTTTCAGCGACTTCTGGTGATGGCGGCTTTGAAATCAAAACGATGACTTCAGTTGAATCATCTCGCATCAATGCATCAAAACCTTGCAACATCATTAGTCCACCAATTTCAGATTTTAGATCGCGACCTCCGGTTCCGATGACCTGAGATAAGCCCGATCCAAGTTTGTCAATTAACGCACTCACTTCTTGAGTCCCTGTGCCAGATGCGCCAACGATTCCAATAGGTCCTTTTTTTACAACATTAGCAAATGCAAGTGGCACGCCATTTATGATTGCAGTACCACAATCCGGCCCCATCATCAACAAGCCTTTTTCAACTGCTTTTTGTTTTAATCGAAGCTCAGCTTCTACCGATACATTGTCAGAAAATAACATGACATGTAAATCGTTGTCAAGCAGTCTTGACACTTCACCTTCAGCATATTGACCAGCTATTGATACAACGGCCAGGTTTGCCTCAGGCATCATCTCAAGTGCGGATTTGATAGTGGCTGGTCTGTAATCACTACCCGCTGAAGATTTCTTTTCCTTCAAAAGTCCATCGACTCGTTCAACTACTACTTCCATGATTGCTTCATCCACAACGTCAGCAGAGATGAAAAAGTCATTTGGAGAAAGTTCATCTAGTTTCTCACTGCCAAGTCCTAAATTGTTCGACAGTTCTTTGTTCAAATCGGTACCCATTCCTACCATGACATCTTTGACACCTTCGATATTTTTGACTTCTTTGGAAATCAACATAAGTGTCACGGAATCATAGTAAGAATTCTTTCGGACCTCATAACAAATCATGATTTAGCCTCCTTTATTCATATATTAGTATTTGTTTAACACCATGGCACAATACACTCCGAGTAGAAAATCCGCACCTGAAGTCGCACCATTGGCCAACACTCGTTTAACCAGAAATTCAAAATTTGAATTGTTACTTATAAAAAGTGATTGAACCACTTTCAAATGATTTTCAGATGCCCTTCCAAGCGCTGCCTGCTTCAACATCGTTTCACTCACTTTAGTTGTACGATCGATAGAGAACCTGTAAATGTTGTGTGCAAAATCTTTGGTGGCTTCCATTGAATCTTCACCCATCATTGCACTGGCAGTGTAAGTTAAGATCACACCTGTTAAAAAATCATCTGTAGAAGGTGTTAATCCCGGACCGAATCCGATGAACTTTGGAAGCCAATCCACAACCTCATTGAAATTTTTACGATCAAGACTCTTAATTATTTCTATGAAGACCTCCTGTATGAATTCACAATAAGTGTTCATTCTCAGTCCACAAGGGTTAGAGTCGAGTCCTCTATATCGTTCGACAGTATCCAGCAGAGGTAATAAGCCACTTGTATCGCCACGTTCACACAAAACATCTCTCAACAAATTTAATTTAGTGATTTGCTCCTCTAGATTCAAACTTGTACCTTTGAGCATCAGAACACATGGAGTCACCGAAGCATTTGAAAAATCAAGTTGCATCTGACTATGGACAAATGTCATTCCATTATCCGTAATCTCAACTTCATCATTTGCAAGTACATTTCTAAAACCAGATGATCTGCCAGCTATTACAACACTCATTGGTGCCAAATCCTTATTTTCAGTCAGGAGAGTTATAAGTTCACGAGAATCATCCATAAGATTGATCGCTTCTTTGAATATAGAGTGAACAACGTACTTGTTCGATCTGTTCTGAGCGAAGTGATCCTTAAGCTCCTTGGAAATTCTAATTGCGTTCATAGCGCCCCCACTATTTCTTAATTAAGTCCAATTTAATTACATCCATTATTTTAATAGCTATATGCACATTGAGTGATACATCTGGATTGCTAAAATCAATATTTCCTATTTCCTTAATCCGTTGCATACGGTAAATCACTGTATTGTAATGTGTATACATTTCTTCGGATACTTTTTTGAGATTGCATCCACAGGCATAATACATTTTAAGTGTATTGAGGAGCTCTGCGTCTTTATCCCTATCATAATTGACTATCGGTCCTAGAACTTCCATGAAAAACTGAACAAGTTCGGGTTGAATGCTTTCATTTGAAAGTATTCTATAAATGCCCAAATCATCAAAATGAAGTGCGTTTTGATCTGAATTGCTCAGTTCTAGTTTGTGAATGGCGCGCTCAGATTCTTTGTAACTTTTATGAAGCATGCCAAGCGGTGAATAAACCCGACCAATTCCAATGTGAATCTTTTTGTCGATATTTTCGAATTTTGCAAAATTTGTAAGTTCCTTGGAAAAGGAAATCATGGCATTTTTGCTGTCCTCAGGAGAGGCATATGGATCAAAACTAAGCAAAAATATGACTCGGTCACTTTTATTTCCATAAAGCAAAGTACCCTTATAGTGTCTTTGCATCCTTTCAACAACACTAACCAATTTAGAATTGAGTTGTTTCATGATTTGAGTGTTATTTGGTGTCATTCTTACGTCATATGGTGCATCCACTGTTTTAACCAAAACAACACCATGTGCCTTATTTCTATCAAAATCAAAATAATTGGATTTTTCGATTGCCCTCTGTTGCTGACTCTCTTGTGGTGATAGCAATTCTTCGATAAATTCAATCTTATGTTTGTTTTCATTTTCATAAATAGATAATTTTTTTGTTGAATGTAGTGCAATAAGTGATACTGCAGCTTGAATCATGAACAGTGTCTTTTCTTCGACTTTCTCATCAATATTCCAAATGATAACCTGCCCGTAAAGAACTTCTTCCGAGAAAATCGGAATCATCAACCGTTTGACCGGATGACCACCTATAACATCCACAGCCGTTTCAATTCCTTGGTCTTTATAAATTCTTCTGAATTTATCAGTACGTTTAAAAAGCATTTTGTTGACAATTTCTTCAATTTCATCTTCATGCTCTTGATTAGAATTGATGACAAAATCCTTAAATAATTCTTCAGTAATGGCTACAGGTGCACCAACAACGTCCCCAATCATATCGCATATTTCCCTCAAATCACCACCTCTAAGCATGATGTCTTTAAGTTGATTATTGAATGCGTCAATTTGAATGAGTAAATTGGTTTGATTGCTCACAACTGTCGTAAGAACTGATGTGATTAAATCACCGAAAGATATTTCCATAGGAATCTTTATGATAGGAAACCCTATCTCATCGGAAAGTGTGATGACCGATGCCGGTAATTCTTCTATATAACGTTTCATTTTTATCCCAAGTCCTGCGACTCCGATCTCATGCATCTTCGGAATCATTTCATTTAACTTGAAAACATTGTCTTTTATAGAGTAAGCCGTAGTAAGTAGCATCTCTCCAGGTTGAAGCCACTGAACAATATCAGGAACTTCCATTACATTGACTTTGGTGACTGGTCTGGATAGTCCGTTTGAACCACTAATAACTTCACAGCCTTCAAAAGCTTCAAGAGAAATAATTTCGCTCAGTCGAACTCCCATTTTATTTTGCATGATCAAACCTCCCAACAATATTATACTAAATATTCTGTGTATTAATTATACTATTTGTTGTTGTTGAGATACAATGTTTTGCACAAAATATTGATATTGTTGTAACCAACTAACAAATTATGCCGGTAAGCTGCTTACCGGCATAATGGATTAACGAGAAGCGTACTTCATTATTCTGGTAAAACGATGTTTAAGAAAATGCCGACTATTGCTGCAAGTGCCATACCTTCGATGCTGAGAGATAATGCGCCTATGTTGATTGGAAGCACTGCTCCACCAAGTCCTAAAACAACTATGACTGCTGCGATGATCAAGTTTCTTGGTTTGTTGAAATCCACTTGATTTTCAACAAGTGTTCTAGCACCAATAGCTGCGATCATACCGAAAAGAATTATAGAGATACCACCAATTACTGCTGTTGGGATTGTAGCAATAAGTGCGCCTAATTTAGGTACGAGACCCAAAATGATTGCAAATACCGCTGCGACTCTCATTATTTTTGGATCCCAAGCTTTTGTAAGTGCCAAAACGCCTGTATTTTCAGAATAAGTCGTGTTCGCAGGACCACCAAACATAGCAGATATTGAAGTTGCGAGACCGTCACCAAGAAGTGTTCTAGATAAACCTGGCTTTTTGATGAAGTCTTTTTCAACAGTAGCGCCAATTGCTATAACATCACCGATATGCTCAACCATTGTAGCAAGAGCAATCGGAGCTACAGTCAATACAGCGTCCAAATTAAATTTAGCTAATGAGAATGCAGGAATTCCGAAGATTGCCGCATCATTGATTGGTGTAAAATCAATTAATCCAAATACTGCCGCAACAATATAAGAACCAATCAAACCAATGATTACAGGAATTACTTTTAGGAAACCTTTAGCAAAGACACTGACAACAGTTACGATCGTAAACGCAAGAATCGCTAACAACCAATTCGTTGATGCCATATCGATTGCAACCGGCGCCAGTTTAAGACCGATAACAAGAATGATCGGACCAGTGACGATTGGTGGGAAAAATTTGATAATTCTGTCAGTACCGAATAATTGCATCAAACCCGCAAGAATCAGGTAGATGACACCGGCGACAACTATGCCGCCTCGCGCATAATCAAGACCGTGACTACTAGCCACAGCGAGCATTGGCGCAATAAATGCAAATGAAGATCCTAAGAATGCAGGTACCATGCCACCTGTTACAAGGTGGAATAAAAGTGTACCTACACCGGCCAAGAACAATGATACCGAAACGTCTAGACCTGTGATGATTGGAACAAGTACCGTAGCACCGAACATTGTAAATGCGTGCTGTAAGCCCAATGTAAGCATTTTGGGTGTTCCAAGTGCCGATACATCAGTAATTGCGTGCTTATTTACCAAATTCTCATCTTTTTTAGACATAAAACCCCTCCCCTTAATTAAATAGCTTCTCCGTTAATCGTTGTCTTTCGCCTTGATTGCATTCAAAACTCTTTCTGCAGTCAAAGGCATTGTATTTAAGCGAATACCTGTAGCAGCATATATCGCATTCGCTATTGCAGGTGCGGTAGGAACCATTGCCGGTTCGGCAACACCTCTGGCTCCAAATGGACCAGTTTCCTCCGGATTTTCCACAAACTTTATGACCATCTCAGGCATATCGTCTGCTGTTGGAATTTTGTAGTCAACAAATGAAGGATTGAGTACTTTACCATCTTTCAGCATAAGTTCCTCAAATAGTGCTGTACCTATCCCTTGTGCGATAGCACCTTCCATTTGTCCTTCGAGTAATTGTGGATTCATGACTTTACCGACATCAAATACAGAGACAACTTTCAGAACTTTTACTGCTCCAGTCTCCAAATCCACTTCAACTTCAATTGCTTGTGCGCCATAGGTCCAGAACACAACCGGATGTTCCCCCAGACCGGTTTTCTTATCGGCATTACGAACATTTGGAGGAATAAAAGCGCCACGGCCTATAATTGGTCCATGAATACCTGATCCGTCTTCAAAAGTTAGTCCAAGAGCAAGTTCTGAAATTGCAACTTTTCTATCTGGATAGATTTTTGAGACCACATAACCATCTCTAAGTTCCAAATCGCGCTTGGATAGTCCTATTTTAATTTGGGCGAGTTCAAGCAATTGGTTCATCGCATCATTTGCTGCTTCAAATACAGCTCTGCCCGTCGAATAAGTGATTCTGGATGCAACTGTTTGCCACTCGTATGGTGTTTGGTCTGTGTCACCTGTGCGAATGGTAATTTTCTCAGGTGAAATGGAAAGCACTTCAGCTGCAATTTGTGTCATGACTGTGTCTGAACCTTGACCGATATCCTGTGCACTAACTAATAGATGCGCAGTTCCGTCCTCATTCAGTTTGATGATTGCTGAGGATGCCGCATTTGTTGGCATAGATGGAGCTTTCCAACCACATGCGATTCCTTTACCTCTGACTTTAGTAGGACTTGTGGATTCACTTTTTTCATAGAATTTGATTTCATCCACAGCGATATCTAAGCATTCCATCAAGCCAGCAACTTCAACCACTTCGCCTGTACCTGTTACACCACCTGGCTTCATTCCGTTGATTCGTCTTATTTCAACCGGATCGATTCCAATTTGTTCAGCTACCATATCGAGATTTTGTTCAATACCAAAATGAATTTCACTCATTCCGAAACCTCTGTATGGTCCACCTACCGGGTGATTTGTATAAACACAGTATGAATCTGTATAAACGTTTTCAATATCATAAGGACCTGCCGAAGCATATCCTGCTGCTTTTGCGATGTTGACGCCATACTCATTATATGCGCCACCATCCCAAATGAATTCATTTTCAACAGCTATAATTTTACCATCTTTGTTGACACCTGTCTTTATTCTCGCATGAAGACCTTGTCTTACATAAGCATTTTCAAACTCATCTTGTCTTGAATAAGTCAATTTGACTGGACGGTCTGGAAATTTTTTCGCAAAAGGAATCAAAATGCCTTCAAGGGTGGTTCCTGCCTTCGATCCGAAACCGCCACCAACTGCTGGCGAAAGTACGCGCAGTCTATTGAGTGGAATGTCGAATGCTTCTGAAAGGGCTTGCCTTACAGCATATGGCGATTGACAACTTGCCCAAACTGTCAAAAACCCATCCGCATCCATTTGAGCTATTGCTGTATGTGTTTCAATAGGAACGTGCTGTACATGAGGAACATAAAAATCATTTTCAACTACAAAATCTACTGTCTCAAATGCCTTTTTCGCATCACCTTTTCTAAGTGTATAGTGATTTGAAATGTTAGTACCTGGCACCGGGAAGAATATTGGCGCCCATTTGTATTCACCTAAATCCGGATGCACAAGTGGTGAATCGGGTTTCATAGCATCTTTGGCATTGGTAACTGCAGGTAACACTTCATATTCTATCTCAATGAATTCTAGTGCCGATTGGGCGATTTCCTCTGTAATGGCACAAACAGCGACTACGGCTTCGCCTCTATATCTCACTTTTCCAACAGCTAAAAAGTTTTTGTCTTCCAAATAAAGTCCACCACGTTTGGTGAATAAATCTCCAGTGATGATGTCCTTGACACCTTTGATGGCCAATGCTTTTTCAAAATTGATGTTCAGTATTTTTGCGTGCGGATGAGGACTTCTTTTTACAGCCACATATAGCATTTTTGATAATTTGATGTCATCCACATATTTTAAGGAGCCTGTGACTTTTTTCACTCCGTCGACACGTTTTACGCTAGTTCCTACAAACTTCAAGTCTCCCACCTCCTACGCTTTATTTTGGTCGGCAACTACTTGGATTGCCTCTATTATTTTTTTATAACCGGTACAACGACACAAGTTGCCGCTGATGCCTTCTCTGATCTCATTTTCAGTTGGATGTGGATTTTCTTCCAGCATCGCTTTTGCAGTCATAATCATACCTGGTGTGCAATAACCGCACTGAAGAGCCGCATTGTCTATGAATGACACTTGAAGCGGATCGAGCTCTCCGTCCACTACCAATCCTTCAATTGTTGTAATCTCTGTGCCATCTGCTTCAACTGCAAGTACGAGACAAGCGTTTAGCGCCTTGCCATTCATAATAATCGTACAAGCACCACATTCTCCAGCACCACAACCTTCTTTAGCTCCAGTAAGATCGAAATCTTCTCTGATCATCTTAAGTAGGGTTCTTTGATTATCTACCAAACAC
The DNA here is from genome assembly GCA_024636005.1 of Bacillota bacterium. Classification (GTDB taxonomy): domain Bacteria; phylum Bacillota; class Clostridia; order Peptostreptococcales; family Acidaminobacteraceae; genus Fusibacter_D. The sequence continues at coordinate 23,143 of JAGXHV010000042.1, read as the reverse complement.
TCAACAACTTCTCCATTGAGTGTAAATTCTATCATAGTTTTCATGTTTATCCTCCTATAGCCATTCCGAGAGCGCGTGGCGAAGCATAACTCCGACCATTTCACGTCTATACTCTTCAGAAGCTCTAATGTCACTTATAGGTGTAACTTCTCCTGAAGCCAATTTACATGCCTCATCAATGACTTCACTGGTCAATGCTTTTCCAGTTAAAAAAGCTTCAGTTTTAGCTAATCTCACAGGTGTTGGAGCTACTGCGCCGCAACTGATTCTATATTCAGAACCTGAGCGAATGACAGTGGAACACACAGTCGATAAATCTACTTCTTTGCGACGTGACATTTTTGTGAAGATTCCCAGTGCTTCTGGATCTTGTTTAAAAGAAATTCCCGTCACTATCTCAGTAGGTTTCAGAATTGTTTTTCTAACAAAAACAAAAAAATCCTTGAGAGGTACAGTCTTTATACCCTCTTCTCCATAAATGTGGACATCCGCATTTAAAGCGAGAAGTGGAGTTGCTGTATCTGCAAGCGGTGAAGCGTTGCAAATATTGCCTATGCACGTCGCTCTGTTTCTGACTTGCTTCGAGCCAACTGATAACGCGGCTTGTGCAAGATAAGGATATCTTGTTTTTATGACCTCGTTCAATCCCAAATCATTGAGTAATACCGTTGCGCCAATTGTGATACGGTCTTCATCCACTTGTATTTGATCAAGGCCCGGTATTTTTTTGATGTCCATAACAATTTCAGGTGATGAGTGACCTTCACGCATTCTCACTATGAGGTCTGTTCCCCCGTTGAGTATGGATACATTTCCGTCATGTTTCTTTAGCATGTCCAACGCTTCTTTTAGCGACGTTGGTCTCAAGTATTCAAATGTTTTCATTTTAATGACCTCCAACAATAATTCAGTACGTCTCTCTCTCATTATATCTTTTTTTACACATTTATCTCATTATTGTAATAGACTAAATTTTCAGACGATAAAGTCTATTTATTTAGTACCAACTAACAAACATTGTTAGTAAATTTGGCATTATAATTGTTATCAGATTACCAAGTGTACTTTAGGGTAAACATTTCTACAACATATAAAGGTGGTGATGTTTTGCAAAGCATAGTAACCCATAACTTAATGGATGAGCTGATATTCAGGGAAACCCTTGCAAAATCAAATTTGTTGCGACAGTTCATCGAAAACGGTCAAAGACTCATTCCAGAGTTCGACGCGATTTCAATGGATCTATTTCTTATTCTATACAAAATTGTAATAAAACTCAACTCCGAAGATTCTCTTTCCATGCACGATGTCATCATTGAATCAATTGCATCGCATCCCAGAACTACAATTCTTAGGCTGAGGTGTGCAGGTTCAAAAGGCGAATCTTATCTGGCAATGAAACTCCTACTCGATCAGTTGCTTGAAAAACTGAGAGGATCCGAATTTTTGAGCGAGATGGAAGAACATATAGAGTCCTACAACAACTTGTTGTCAAAGATCAAAAGTAATGACTTTGAAAATTTTGAATTTACTGATATCCTAAGTTCAAGAGAAATTGAGATGATCAATGAAATTTTATCTCAAACATCCTCTCAAATTGAAGAACCTAAAGCATTTTTAATGACGTTGATCCCATTGCTAAGCAAAAATGACGAATCCATTAAAAATACTGATCCTTCAGACAATCAACCTGATAAAGTATTGCCTTCTACATCACAAGAAAACGAGGAGAAAAAGCCACTCACTGATTACATCGAAAAAGTGAGGGAACATCTCGACCAATCAGAAACGTCCACAACTGTCGAGGATGCTCTGGAAGAAGTGCTAAGGAAGGAAGGCGAAGTGGATTCGGATTACGAAGAGTATATCAAGGACGATCTGGAATCCCGTTTCAAACCCTATATCAAATCCTTTTCCATCGGTGAATCACATGGTGCCTCTCCATTCCATAAACAAACGGATACTATTGACGACAATGAACATGTGGACCAAAATAAGATAATCGATGGCAAAGCAACTCCAAAGAGTCCTCCCATTGAAACCGAAATGTTGAAAATGACACCTGAACTCAAAAAAGAGCTCGAAGACAAACTGGGTGAAATTCAAAAAAAGACGGAATCACTGGACTGGGATGATATTATCGTGGCCACAAATGAAAAACTGGATCACTTCAACACCCAAATCAAGACACTTGGCATACCGGGGCGCACTATTTCCGATCTTACTTTTGATGAGATCATATCCCTATACAGTCGAACAAAATCTGCCCGATTCATAGAATTCATCAACAAAGTGGGAAAAAATAAAAAACACGCCAGTACCATTGCCTATAAAAAAAAGCGAGAAAAAATAACACCGCAAGATGGTATCCGGTACTCAAATGATATCGAGGGACTTATTGAGGATGAACTCATCGGTATAGCACTGGACATCGAGGCATTCGAGAACGATTTTTACGACAGATACCTCAATGACAATCTTCTGACTATTGAGATGGCAGCAAAAAAAGACAAACGAAAGGGACCCATCATTCTGTGTTACGACGGTTCAGGATCCATGCAAGGTAAAAAATTCGATGAGACACTTGCACATATTTTAGCGATCCTTGAAATTTCAAAAATCCAAAAGCGAAAATTGGTGCTGATCCAATTTGCATCAGCGTCTGAGCCTTTATACATTAAAGAAATCAACCCACTCACAATAACTGCGGGAGATGTCCTGGACATCATGGATACTTTCATCTGTGGTGGCACAGACTTTGAGAAACCTCTCTCCACGGCTATGGAAATCATAAAACAAGCCAAACATAAGAACAGCGACATTTTATTCATTACAGATGGTCAATGTGAGATTCATCCGAATTTCAGAGAAAAATTCCTCGCACTTAAAAGGGAGCGGAAATTCAAGCTCTACACCATAATAATGCATTCATACACCTACAAGGACTATGGTGATATCGGCCTCATTTCAGATGAGATCCTTGACATTAGGGGCGATAATTTAGGCAATTGGAACAACCTGACGAATCAGCGATTATACACTTTGATATAGGAGGATACGATTTATGAAAACCAATGAACTCATATCAGCAAGCCAAAAATTACACGATATCCGTAATCACATCGCTTCCAAATATTATGAAGTGGATGAATTTGTGACCTGTCTGATGTTATCCATGATCTCAAGGACCCACATGATTGTACTGGGGGAACCTGGGATAGCAAAGTCAGCCATTCTGAGAGAATTTGTAGCTCACATGGATTTCGATCAAGCAGAAGGCACCCCCTATTTTCATATTCAAATGGGTGCCGATATATCCCCAAACAATATTTTCGGAGCTCCAGACATTGCCTATTTCAAAACACACGGCATTATTAAACGTCATTACAAAGGGTTTTTACCCGATGCAGTGATTGCATTTTGCTCAGAATTCTATAGAGTCAGCGATCAAGTTGCCAACTCTGGTTTATTGACCATTCTGAATGAAGGTGAGTTTAAAAACGGAACCGAGACCATAAAAACCAATCTTCGATTCTTCATGGCAGATACCAATTTTTTTCCAAAACAAAAAGACGATCTTGACGCTGAAGAAACCGACTTCAAACTTCAGGCACTTCACGACAGATTCCTTGCGCGTTATCATCTCAAACCACTTAAAGATCCTGACAACAAAGTGAAAATGATTTTGATGGATGATGATTTGACCTGCAAGTCCAGAATCAAATTATCAGAACTGATGTTGATTCAAGACGAACTTCCCAAAATAAAGATGAATACCGAAATAGCAAGAAGCATGGTAAGCATTGCCACTCAACTCGAAGAAAAACACAAAATCTCCATATCACCAAGACGATTGAAACTCAGCCGAAATCTAGTTAAAGCAAGTGCCATATTCGAAGGAAGATCCCATTGTATCCCCGAAGATTTAAACGCTCTCCAATTTTCATTTTGGCAGAAGGAAGAGGATATTTTGAAAGTCAAAGAAGTCATTTACGAGACTTTGGATAAACCAGGAAAGGATGCCAAGAAATACGAGAAAGTACTTACATCCATTCTCGATGAATTGGATCGACACATTGAAAATCAAAAAGAATTTCCAAATTTTGATATTGACAAACTTTACAAACAGGCATTATCCGATTTGATGAAACTGATTGAAAACATTTCCGCCAGTTATAGAGACACATCACAACATCCAGAAATTAAAGCAGTTTTGGAATTCATCGATAATACCTATAAAAGACTTACAAAAGAGCGAATGGCACTCACATCATAAAAAAGGGGCTGTTGCAAAACTAGTTACATCAGTTTTGCAACAACCCCTTTTAGGGTGATGACAAAGTCATTAAACTGCAGACTGTAGTAAACGTTCAAAGTCAAGGCACGGATATAATCCAGTGAAGGCGTGACCTATAGCGTCGTAACTGAAATGGATTTTATCCAGTAACGATGGATTTGGGCGTTTGTCTACAGTCTGAAAGATAAGAACGCGGATCGTTCTTATCTTTTTTTCTCTTGAACTCTCTTTTGTGCAAGGTTTAGGGCATTTTCAATACCTTCATATCCAGTGCACCGACATAGATTTGCGCTTAGCCAATCTTTTTTTTCCGCTTCATTTGCATCCGGCTTAGTCTCAAGTAGTGCAAATGCATTCATAAGAAATCCCGCTGTACAAAAACCACACTGGAATCCACCTTCGGATACGAATGCCTTTTGAATCTCAGTATCTTCAAGGCCTTCAACAGTCAAAATTTCTTTTCCCACAGTTTCAACCGCAAGCATGAGACAGGCTTTAACCGGTTTTCCATCTAGTAAAACCGTACAAGCTCCACAATCTCCGTTCTCACATCCCGCTTTGGGACCCGTATATCCAACTTTTTCTCTTAATACCCTGAGCAAAGTATCCTGAGGCATTACAACCACTTCATGGATTTCACGATTGACATTCAACTGAATATTGACATTTCCACTATATTGAATCATAAGCACCTCCGGTAAACAATGCAATCTGGTTTTTCAAAAGATGAACTCGATATTCTTTGCTGGCACGCTCATCTGATTTTGCATCTTTTTCAAACATCGCAGCAATCGATTCCACCGGATCAGACCACTCGTCGTACTCATTTCTTGGTACCACCTGATAAACCGGAAAACTTGCGAATCCGGATAAACCAACAAACACTTCAGTATCAGATATATTCATGACCACATGTAAAATTGGGTAATCAACTTCAGTGTGGGCTTCCATTCTCTTTGACATCATCTTTCCACTTGCTTTTCTTGGGATCATAATCTGATATAAAAATGCATTTGGAGGCAATTTCAATCTTTTATCAAAAACATCTCTAAGCAAAGATTCTTTAACTCCGCTCTCATCGACCCATTTTACTAGAGAGTTCAATGCCAGCAGAGGGAGCACTGCTTCTCTAAATGGCAATTTACCACAAATATTTCCGCCAATGGTCAATGCATTTCTGACGGTATGATCAGCAATTTTATTGAGAATCGGCATCACAGTTCCCAGTTCTACATGTTCTATCATCGCATTCAGCGGAACATTTGCTCCAACAATGATGTATTGGTCTTCAACGAGGATTTCTGACATTTCACCAATTCCTTTAAGGTCGATTACCGCATCGGCCTTTACAGCGCCTTTTCTGAGATTGGTGATTACCTCAGTGCCTCCTGAATAATAAAGAGCATTGACTTTTTCCTCTTTCAGCGATTTCATGCATTCATATGCCTCTTCAGTTGTCTCTGGTTTAAAGTAATCAAGATTGTATGCGATCATCTCTTCACCTCCATTGATGTCTTCCAAACTTTCTCCGGTGTCAATGGAATCTGGTTCATTCCTTTGCCAACAGCTCTTGAAAGTGCGTTTGCGATTGCGCCTGGCATTCCTATTACGGATTGTTCCCCAAGCCCTCTCGCACCATATGGTCCATCTTGCTGAGGCGTTTCGAGAAATTTAACTTGGTATTCTGGTTCGTCCCCATAACGCATGATCTTATAATCTCTAAGAACACCATTGGTGACCTGTCCCCTATCATTGAATGTGAAACCCTCCATGGTTGTATAGCCCATACCCATTGCCATGCCACCAACAATTTGTCCTCTTGCCAATGCCGGACTGATCACTTTGCCGACATCGATGCAACAAACCGCTTTTAGAATCTTATATTTTCCAGTACTTAAATTCACTTCAATTTCAACGCCCTCAGCACCGAGTGTCCATTCGAGATCCGGATGACCTTCTCCGGTTTCAGGATCTATGTCCGTCAGATGTTTTGCGATATATTTTCCGGAACCGATCACTTGTCCATGGATTGCGTTTCCATTTGGATAGACATAGCCTAGCACCACCTCAGAAAGGTTTAGTCCTATTTTGGGTTCATCCGGTACAAAAACGCGTTCGCCAGCCACTTTCAGATCTCTTGTCGGCACTCTCAATACTGCCGATGCAATTTCTTTGATTTGATTTTCAGCATCTTCACAAGCTTCAAGTGTTGCCATTCCAGCCATCATAAGGCCGCGGCTGGCAGCAGTTGCCCAATCGCTTGGAGAAATGCTTGTGTCCACTTCCATGACTACATGTACCTTATCCACTGGTATTCCAAGTCGTTCAGATGCGATTTGAGCAAGTCCGGTCTTTGTGCCTTGACCGATTTCAACAACGCCAGTGTTTAGGTTGCAACTGCCGTCGGCATTGAACGTAAGAATAGCACCAGCATCTGTATTGGTTGGCATGGCAGGCGCTTTCCAGAGTCCAGTAACACCTTTGACACGAACCACATTGTTATCCATCTGTTCTATGGCTCCAATGTCACCACCGAGCATTGCTCCAACTTCTTCAAAACACTTGATAATATCTCCCGTGCTCTCATTGAGTACACTTTGAACGGGTGTGGTATCATGTGGTTTGACTCCATTTTTAATTCTGAGTTCAAGTGGATCCATCTCCAGCGCATTTGCCAGTTCATCCATGGCGCGTTCGATAGCGAATGCCATTTCAATATGTCCGAACCCTCTATAGGCTGTGGCAAATGGCATGTTGGTATAAATACACATGGAGTCGCATCTTATATTGGGTACATAATATGGTCCAGTACAAGAAATCGCTGCCGCTCTGGAGACGTTGACAGCATAATCGGCATATGCGCCACTGTTGAAATAATAATCCATATCCATGCCCATGATTTTTCCTTCGGCATCAGCGGCTATTTTAACTTTCGCTTGAAGTCCAATATGTCCAGGAGAACCGGTCAAATCTTCCTCACGTGTGTTGACGAGTTTTACAGGTCTACCTCCAACTTTTAACGATAGCAAATAAGCTAGACCTTCAAGTTGGATCCCGGCCTTACCTCCGAATCCACCACCAATCAAGGGTGCTTTCACAATAATTTTCCCTGGATCGATTCCGAAGAATTGATGCATCAACCCTTTGACAACAAAAGGCGCTTGAGTCGACGACAAAATATGGACATTTCCGGTCTTTTTGATTTCTGCGATAGCCACTCTGGGTTCCATGGCAACATGGTCTCCCGGTGGTATTTCAACAAAAGTCTCTATAGTCACATGAGCACTTTTAAAAGCCTCTGTGGGATTACCTTTTCTAATTTTAGTTCTGTTTGCGACGTTGGTACCCGGTTCAGGATGAATCGGTTTGATGTGACTATATGATTCCATCTCTTCATGAATGATATACGCTTCATCACTTAGCGCTTCCATTGGTGATAAAATTGGTGTCATCACTTCGTATTCCACCGCAATCGCATCTGCTGCAGCCTTTGCATTGGCATACGTATCTGCAACGACAGCCGCTACAACCTCCCCATAATGCCTGACGACATTTCGTGCAACAGGAGGTTTATCACATAGATATAATCCCAAATTGTCTTTGTAGTCATTTCCTGTAAAAATTGCTTTGACGCCTTTCATGGCTTCAGCTTTTTCAGTGTCCATCTTTAAAATTTTCGCATGTGCATGTGGACTTGATTTAAGAGCACCATAAAGCATTTGAGGCGTCATATTGTCGCTCCCATACATAACTCGTCCTGAAACCTTATCCAAACTTTCTTTTCTTGTCAAAGAAATTCCAATACCATTTTTTATATTCATTGTGCCCCCTTACTTCATAGTATTATCAAGCAACATTTGAACAGTTCGTTCGGCAGACTCGTTGATTGCAAAAAGACCCACTCCAAACGCAGATTTGAGCTTATTGTCCACTTTGAGACCCAGGCTGCAAAAGTAGATATTTTCAGATATGGATTCTCCATCTTCAACTTTAGGCAAACCTTTTTCATTGAAGATCGGCAAATCAATCCACGAATAATCTCTCTTAAAACCAGTGCACCATATGATATTACCAATTTTGTTTCGGTCTAAGTCAAGTTCTGTAATCCTGTTCAGCAGATCCAAATCCAAACGATTATTATAATGATCCAGTGTTCCGCTCGAAACTTCCACTTTCTCTTTTGCAATATGCTCTTCAATTCTAATTTTGACCTGGTCCAAATAGTCATCAGCATCTTCAATGGATTTGAGAAGCGAATCGGAAAAGATCAGAATTTCCTCTTCCACATCATTCATTCGACCTAAAATCTGAACACCTTTCATTTGACACTGTTTCAAATTCTGATTCAATTTGTTGGCAATATTGTCATTTTTGAAATCATCGAGATGATAACTTAGTATCGCTTTTCCTTTTTTGAAACCGGATAATCGATTCAACCAGTATACGCCATTTACATTTCTATAGACCGTTGGCAGCGGTGTCATGCTTCCTATCGAAAGATATATATCACGACCTGTCAACTTACGTAATTCGAGTGCAATTTGAACACCAGACCATCCGCTACCGACCACAACAACATTTCCTGGCTTTAGTTGATCTGGGTTTCTGTAGTCTGATGAATGCATCTGAAAGATGTTTTTAGGGATTTTTTCACTAATTCCGGGAAAAAAAGGATTATTGTACATCCCTGTTGCGATTATGATGTGCTTAGCCATGAATTTACCTTGGTCCGTCTCAAGAAGATAACCTTCTTCGCATTTTGAGATGCGACCTATATTGGTATTTTCCATGTAATTTGGACACACAAAATTGAGATAACACTCAAATACTCGCAAGATCTCATCTTTAGACATATATTCATTATTGTATGGAATCTCGTGATTCAACCCCGGAAGATTGGTCATCCAGTTAGGTGTCACGAGATAAAAGGAATCCCAGCGTTCATACTTCCACGTCTGAAGCATTTCACCTTTTTCTATAATCAAGTGTTCAATATTATTCATTTTCAAGTGATAAGAACAAGTGATGCCGCTGGGTCCTCCACCAACTACTATTGTATTAAAGTAACGCATATCTTCCTCTGAATTTCAACAAATCTTCAAGACTGAGTCCTAACTGAATGATTCCACTTTGATCCGTTCTGGACAACCCTACAAACTTAAAGTATTTTCCGTCAATATCTCTAACCATCATAGATTGTGAGACTGTGTGTTTCGGATTTTTAAGAATTGCATAAAACGGATAAGCTTGAGTGGTAGGATCATTTTCAATTGTAAATCCTATTCCTGCGGGATTGTTCGATAGTACCGTAACCCCATTTTCATCAGTGATATAAAATTCAGAAATTCCGGTTTCCTTTGAAAATTTCTGGAGGTAAGCATTGTCGATCTTTTGCTTTTTCATTATATCTGCAAGTTTTTCGCCAGTACTGAACAATTCTTCGCTAAGCGCCTCGTCAAACATCTGTACAAATGCATTCAAGTTTTGTGAAATTCCTTTAATGGACTGTGCAAGAACCGCATTTTCATTTGTTTTATGTCGATGGTCCTCAACGTCTTTTCCAGCCTCTACAGTCGCACCATCGGAATCTGCAGCTATGCCAGCAAGCTTCTCAACATTTCCCGACAACACTTCAGTTGCCTTCAATTGTTCCTGAATTCCAATCGAAATATTTCGAATGAATGTAAGCATGCTTTCAGAACCCTTGACCATTTCATCCAAATGAGAAATCGCTTCCTGATTATTACCTTTAAGTGCTTGCGTTGTTTTCATACCACCATTGATCTCTGTCACAACGGATTTCATGTTTTCGGCAATCGCCATGACTTTTCGATCGATATCTTCAGCGAGTCTTGAACTTTCATCAGCCAACTTGGTGACTTCATTTGCCACTACCGCAAAACCTCTACCGGCCTCACCCGCGCGTGCGGATTCAATGGACGCATTGAGCGCTAAGAGGTTGGTCTGGTCAGAAATTTTTGAGATGCCTTGAGTCATGGTCTGAATTGCGTCCATCAAGTCTTGAAGTGCATTGACTTTATCAACAGAGCTTTTCATTTTGAGTTCCACTTCATCAATGCCTTCCAGTGCACCAACGATAGCGTGTTTCCCAGTCTGAATGTTCTTGATTGTCCCCTCGGTCACTTCCATATACTCATGGCTGTCATTTGCCATTTGGTCATTGGCACTCTGAAGTTCCTCCGAAACAGAAGCGTTTTCCAGAGAAGCACTTGCAATCTGATGCGAGTTGCCCTTGATTATGTTGATTTGCGATTCTATCAAAGACATATGCTTTAATGATTCCTCAGCATTTTCCTGCAACATTTTGGCATATTTGGACAATTCAAGTTCAGATTTCAGCATGTTATATAGCCAGTCCTTCATTGTCTTTTGAAGTCCGCCAATTTCATCTTCCAATTTTTTGTTGTTTGTGAATCTTAACTTTTGATCATTTTCCGCAAGAAAATTACCTTGTGCATATTTCTTGATCAATACCACAAGTGCCTCGTTATCTTTTCCCATCATATTCAATACGATTGAAAAGACCAAAATCCAAAAAACGGATGCGAGCAAAACGCCTATATATACCATTTCATTCCCCCTTATTTTTCAATGAATTCCCTGAATACCAGTAAAGACTCCATCATACTTGGGAAACCTACTGATGGTGCGGTCAAAAGTATGACATGTTCAATTTCCTCAAGTGTACAACCTGCTTTTATGGCTTTTCTGATATGGGTTTCAAGAGCCAGATGATGTTCTCCGACCGATGATATGGCGATTTTCACAAGTGATCTTGTCTTTTCATCTAGAGGACCGCCCTCTTTGTGAATCAACTTTCCGTAATTGGAGTAAGCCTCATAAATTTCTTTGTGATTTGTTTGGAAATAGTTTAAGTTGTCGCTGATTTTACTCATAATAACCACCTTTCTATTTTATAATCCTATGGGTGCTTTCCTCATTTTTGCCATTTGTTCATATGCATATGCAATTTCAATGAGCACACCTTCAGAGAACGGTCTACCCATGATCTCCATGCCTATCGGAACACCAATCGGAGCATTTTCATCTGGTGTTGAGAATCCCACTGGAACACAAATCGACGGGAAACCTGTAACAGAAGCAATAACACCATTGCGTTCGTTTTGTGACGATCCCACTTTACAGACCAATTGTTTCTGATGTGGATACACAAAAGCATCCAAATCGTGATCAGCCATTATTTTCATGACTTTGTTTTGGAGTTTCGTCCTCTTGACCAGACGCATTCTATACTCATCAGAATCTGTAGAAAGCGAGAGTGCAGTCAGCATGTTGTCTTTCACACCTGGATGATGCAAACCACTATCCACTATCTCCTGCATATTTTTACATGGAAGTGATTCTGGAATCGTAGCCAAATAACTGTTCAAATGATCCTTAAAATCGTGAAGGTGAACACTTACTTCTTTGACGAGCGCACCAGTGTCAAAGATATCCTCGATTTCAATGATGATTGCACCACCCGCCCTCATCTGTTCAACTGCACTCAATACGGCAGTTGTGGTGTCCATATGAACATCTTTCTCACCAAACAATTCTTTAATTACCCCAACACGTTTGCTTTTTAATCCATCTTGTTTCAAATGGGACTGGAACGTTTCCGATTGGTTCTTGAAATACCATGCTGTAATCTCGTCATCACTATCATAGCCTTTCATGACATCCAGACACATTACAGCATCTTCAACAGTTCTAGCTAGTGGTCCTGCCGTATCTTGAGTATATGAATAAGGTACGATCCCGGATCTACTTACTACGCCAATTGTGGGTCTGATACCGACAAGATTGTTGGCTGAAGCTGGAGATCGCACAGAATTGATGGTATCAGTTCCGAGCCCCACCAATGCGAAATCAGCGGCCAGTCCGGCTCCGGTCCCCCCACTCGATCCACCTGGAGTTCTGGTGAAGTCATATGGATTAATAGTCTGACCAAGTATCGAGCTGATGGTTTCACCCCATATCGCAAATTCATGAAGATTAGCCTTGGCGATCACGAGCCCGCCAGCTGCTCTTAATCTCTCAATGATAAAAGCGTCTCTATGAGGTTCATGGTCTTTGAGGCTTAAGCTTCCTGCAGTAGTTGCATTTTCAATAGTTTCAATATTGTCTTTGACCAGGATTGGCACACCGTGTAGCGGTCCGACCAACCCATTATTCTTAAAATACTCGTCCAATTTTTCAGCATCTTTGACAACATCCATATTTATGGAGATTACCGCTTTTATTTTTGGATCGACTTTCTCGATGCGATCCAAATAGTACTCTACCAATTCTTTAACTGTTGTCTTTCCTTCCAACAAGGCTTTATGGAATTTTGAGATTGTCATTTCCTGATTCATCATTTTTCTCCCCTTCATAAATAACTATATCCTTGAGAAATTTGACTTTTTAATTACAATTCCTTCATGAATTACAACTAATTATACCTTACATTCTTTGTTGTTGTACAACAAAGAATGATTTTTCGTATAAAAAAAATTTCCATTTGAATCGACTCCATGAGATTTTTCGCCTCATCTTTATAACTTGAGTCTTTGAAATAATCAGCCATCTCTAGAAAATCATTATAATCTCCAAGCAAATCATGTAGTCTGAGCACTGCGTCCACCATCTCACGAGGTGACAACTCCATCAGTCCCATCTGTGTCAAATATTTGATGGATTTTCCTTTGACCCTCAGTTTATGCATGTTTTTCGGAGTAGCATCCATGATCAATCGCTCATACCTAGCAAGTGAATCTGACATGATTTTTTCGTGATCAAACTCTATATTCAATTGTTCAATTCTTTTTTCAATTTTCTTTTGAGTGAGTTTCGAACCGAGCTCTTTATAAAGTCCATTCAATTTTTTGTTCACTTTTGGAGATAAACGATCTGATTTCACTGTGGCCACATGGAGAAACCTAGCTTCTGACATTTCAAGTGCCCACTGATCCAACTTCCTCTGAATTTTTTTTTCAGAAGGTGCAAGCAACTTCAATATCGTTCTTAACTTTCTTATACCGGTTCTTATCTCGTGAACCCATTCCTCAGGATGATTATTGCATTTGTCCATGTCCAAATATTTTGCTTTGAGTATTTCGACATGTTCATTATACACACTAATCCATTCAAAGACAGGTGCAAATGCCATCTCCAGAAGATCACACTCGCTCGCAATGATTCTTGATTGTTCATATTTGTTGTCCTCAGCAAGAATGCCATCATCCCTATGGGCCAATGAATCGGCATCCTTGATCAGTTCATCATACTCATTATGGATTTTATTCTTTTCATTATGGTGTTCAATCGCATCACAAATGATCCTCTTTTCTTCTTCGCTGAAATCTGAATCCTTAAGGAGCTTCTTCATCAGCTTCGAGCCAGTTTTAGCGTGCTTTTTGCCATGAATTTTCAAATGGGTTCTTCCCAAATCATGACCCATGGCAATTGCCATTACCAATTTTTCATCCAGATTCCTTTTTTTACTTAGATGCATGGAATGAAGAATGACGTTCTCGAGATGAGTCGTCTCAAATTCAGGTTCTTCACTATATAATGCACTAGCTTCTGCAAACCCTTTCAAATAGTTTAAAAACATGATTTACACCTTACATCCTCTCCGACAATTTTGATATGAATGACGTATTGTCATCATATTCCAGTTGCTTTAATATCTCTTGGGCATGAATTGTTTTTCCCTTGGATTTACGCTTGACATATTGTCCTTCTGAGGTCAGCTCCCACGCTTTCAAATTATCACTGAGATACAAATCCATTGTTTTGATAATTCGGTCTGCTATGGTTTTTTCCTCAATCGGAAACATGAGTTCAATTCTTCTGTTCAGATTTCTGGTCATCCAGTCCGCACTTGAGAGAAACACTTTATGATCCCCGTTGTTATGAAAGATGTAGATTCTACTATGTTCGAGGAATTCTCCTACAATACTTATGATTTCAATATTTTCACTCATCTTCTCAACTCCGGGAACAAGGGTGCAAATCCCTCTGACCACAAGCCTGATTTTGACTCCGGCTCTGGAGGCATCGTACAATTTTTCAATCATCTCAATATCGACCAGGGAATTCATTTTAGCAGTGATTTTAGCCTTCTTGCCTTCTTTGGCATATTTGATTTCCTGATCGATGAGTTGATAAAACTTCTGTCTTAAATTAAAAGGAGCTACACTTAGAACGTGGGTGTTTACTGAGGTCGCGAAACCGGAAACCATATTGAAGAAAACCGATGCGTCCGACCCAAAATTTTCACGAGAAGTGAATATTCCCATATCGGTGTATAACTTTGAGGTCTGGTCATTGTAATTTCCTGTTCCAAGATGTAGATATCTTCGAATTTTGTTCTTTTCTCTTCTCACCACCAAGGTGATTTTAGAGTGAGTCTTCAGACCATAAATGCCATAAATGACATGGACTCCCCGTTGTTCAAGTTTTTTGGCCCAGTTGATGTTGTTTTCCTCATCAAACCGCGCCATCAACTCTACAAGAACAGTGACTTGTTTGCCTCGATCAGCGGCTTCTGAAAGAGCTTTGACGATTTGAGAGTCTCCACTCACCCTGTAAAGCGTCTGTTTGATGGCGAGTACATGTGGATCTTTGCTGGACTGCTTGATGAAATCCACTACACAATCAAAAGATTCGTAGGGGTGATGCACAAATAAATCTTCATTTTTGATGAATTTAAAAATATTCTTTTTATCCATGAATGCCAATTTTTTGGGCTTATATATTTTTTTGACTAGTTCATTCTTTGATTTTGGAGCCTTCAATTTAAAAAAGCCAGTCGCATCCATGATTTCCTTGATTTCATATACCTGCTTAAAATCGAGCATCAGCGCATCTTGAAGGACTTTGTAAAGCCACGGATCTGCTCCTCCTGTGATCTCAAGGCGAACAGTCTCTCCCCATTTTCTCAGTCTTACCGCCTCTTCGATGACCATCAACAAATCTTCCGCTTCATCTTCGATAATGTTAAGGTCTCCATTTCGCGTCACTCTGAAAAGTGAAGTGGACAGTACCTGATGCCCCAAAAACAACCTATCTATGAAGGTTTCTATGATATCCTCAAGTAAAACATAAACTATATTATCATCATCTTTTGAAAAAACAATAAATCGATCCAATACACTTGGAACTTGGACAATGGCCAGTTTGGTGTCAAAACCAATCAAAAGCTTGACTGCGATGTAAAGTCCTTTGTTGTTAACCAGAGGAAATCTCCTGGTAAAATCAACAGCCATCGGAGTCAAAACCGGAAAAATATCCATATTGAACGTCATCTCAAGCTTTTGCAGGTCAGCCTCGCTGTAATTCTCTTTTCTCAAAAAATGAATGCCTTCTTTGTCCATATCTTTTATGAGTTTGGTTTGAATCTTGCTCTGAAGCTCCACAAGATCGCTGACCTTGTTGTTTATGGCAGAAAGTTTTTCTCTTGCGGTATATCCAGAAGGATCCACAGCTTCATACCCCAGTGATATCTGATTTTTGATCGCAGCTACACGAACCATAAAAAATTCATCGAGGTTGGAAGAAAAAATCGCACTGAACTTCACTCTTTCGAGCAGCGGCAATGATTCGTCCTTTGATTCCAGAAGGACGCGTTCATTGAACTCCAGCCAGCTTAGTTCTCTGTTAAATAATCTCATCATATTTCCCTCAATTCTGGTCTGATTCCGAATGTGTTCTCAAAATTAGTAATAGTGAATTCGAAACTCCATTCCTCTAAAACACTTTGTTCATCCTTGGCAATTTCAATGACAAACAGCTCCTCCTCCACATAGGCTTTGACCACATGGATCTTTTGTTTCTTGCCCTTGTCCAGAGCATCAGCCATTGAAAGTATGGAAGCGAGTTTATATACTCTGATTTGATCTTCATCTCTTATGCCTTCCAGTTCCGAACCATAGGTTTTGTGTTCTGAACTGGTGATTAATCTGCTGGTATGGGCAATCATCATAATCTCATTATGGGTCACTCCTAAAATATTCAAATTGATTATCTTGTCATAAGTTGTAACCAAGTAGTCTTTCATTCTCGTATATTTGCCTATCTCATGGAGATTTGCGGCGAGTCGCAGCAACATATAGTCCCTGGAGTTGAACTCATAATCCTTTTTCAGGGCTCCAAAAAAAGCAAGCGCCATCTTTTCTACCTGTTTAACATGGCTCTCACTGGTTCTGTACCGTTTGCAAATTTCTTTTGTCAAGGTGTAGATATCATTATTGAAACTGCGATATCTCATCAAATTTCTATTTTTTTCGACAAGTTCCGCTATCATACCATCTCTGAGTGAAATTTCAGGAATCCAGATGAATTCTGTTTCAACCAAATCAGAAAACACATCATAGACAATGATGGTCGCTAGGAATTCATACCAGTTGGCACCCGATTTCTCAATCAAAGCCCTGACTTCATAATCACATTCCAACGCTCTGACACACATTGCTTTGAAATCTGCCATGGGAATTACCACATCATTATTGAAAAGGACTTCTCTGATCAGCTTGGCATCGCCGCCTATGGCTACCAAATGTTTTAATTTTCTAGATGTTATTGATGGCCATATATGAGAGGTCCTTGTTTCGATCAATTCCTTCAGCACATTTGGATATAGCACTGTTCTTTTTTCAAGATCCATCAGAGTATACTTGAGAGCTTTGATCCCTAATTTTATTTCTTCGTTCTTGATCAATTTGTTTTGGCTGTAAATGCTGATATCACAGCTTCCAGAGTTAACTTCGACGAGCAAGGAACCACTTCTTATTTCCCTGTAATTGTCCATTTGATCTCGAATGGATTTATAAGTGAGAAACTTTTCGATTGTGTCCTCAGCGACTTCTACTGTAAGACCTGTCTTCATATGAATCAATTCCACCACATTTTTCGTGTTGCTGGCTTCTCTAAGCGCACTTGTAGCGATGATTTCAAATGTTTTCACATCATACTCCAGTAGCACTTGACTGAAGTATTTTAGAGTTTCCACTATTTCATTGACTGTGTCCAGCGATATCATACCTGACAAATAGACTTCTTCTCCGACTCGAATGGGCACACTCAGGTCTTCCAGTGTCATAAAACTTTGGCCGTCAATCTGAACGACTTTCAGTTTTATGGCGTTGGATCCCAAATCGATTGCTGCAAATGTCTGTTCCATAATATCATTCCTTGTCTTTTTCTTTTATTTTTTTTGGATTGCAAAGCATATCCTCATCTGCTGCGGCCCTGCCACACTTTTTACAGACATAGCGAGGTTTTCTGACATATTTGACATAGGTCTTGAAATCATCTTCCAAGATATCATCTTTAACGAGTTTGCATAGTTTTTTTGACATTTTATCCTCCAAAATTCATTTGTTGTTAATAATTAGCTGGTAAGCGCCATAGACTCCGGCATCGTCACCGAGTTCGGATAATTTGAACTCAACCGTTTTCATAAGTCCCGGCATCGCGTGCAGTTCTGATTCCTCCATGAGCTTTGACCGAAGTATCTTGCCCATGGACTCCATCATACCACCGCCAAGAATAATCATTTGGGGATTGAATAAATTGATTAGACTACCAAGAGCAATGCCCAAATATCTGATTGCTCGATCTATAGCCTCAACTGTGATTTCATCTCCCTCAGAATATGCCTTTTCAATGGCTGAACTCTTTATGACATCGCCATTTTCAAGTGTATCCCTCAGAGTTGACTGACGTCCTTTCTTGATTTGTGAACGTAAAAATTCCTGTATGGCCCACTTTGATGCATATGCTTCAAGACACCCTTGTGAACCACATCCACAGAAAACGCCATCAGAGTTTACAACCATGTGGCCGAATTCAGCAGCAGTCCCCTGTCCTTGATAGAGTTTCCCATCTATGATGATGGCTCCACCAACTCCGGTGCCAATAAAGAGACCGAGGACATGTTTCAAATCATCACTATTCAAATATTTGAATTCTCCATACATCGCAACATTTACGTCATTTCCAATCACCACGGGTACATCATATTTTTTACTCAATATTTTTCTGAGATTGAAATCCCTAAGTGGAATGTTGGGCGAAAAAGTTATGATGCCCTCATCAGTGACAAGACCTGGAATTCCAGCACCAATTCCTGCGAGTTCCACAGTATTGTCTTCCAATAGTTCGTCGATGACCTTAGTGATTTGCTCCATAACCACCTCTACGCCATCGGATGCTTTGGTCTTTTTCTTGCTTTTTGAAATCGGATTGCCCTTTTCATCGTAAAGAACACCAAGAATTTTTGTACCACCGATATCTAGCCCAATATAATTTTTCATTAAACACCTCCACATAATCGATTTATACCAAAATTTGAAGCCGTCAATCTAGGACTGGCGGCTTTTTTTAGGTAAATTCCATGCATTTTTAAGCGATTCCTTTTTCAACAAATAAATTTTTGTACAGAAAATCAGACCCGGTGATATGTTTGAACACCCATGTGATCAAAAATTTAAGGATTTTTTTGCCGTAAACAACTTGATCCTCGTCAACCGCCCTCAAATCAAGACTTCTGATTTCATCAATCAATTTATTGTGTTCAGCTATGTGGGAATCCTTATACTCATAGTCAAATTTGTTGAACAGCTCTTCCTCAAATTGGAAATGATATACCGTATAATCAGTGACGGCTCCGATGATTGTTACCATCTCATCATAGATATCATCTCCCTCAATCGCATTTGTGAGTAAATCCGACAATCTTCCTGTGATTTTAATAAGTTCCTTATGTTGCTCGTCGATTGTAGAGATTCCAAGTTCGTATTGTGCGTCCCACTTAATCATTATATGTACCCCTTCTCTAATGTAGTCTATTCCAATAATAATTCTAGATGAAAATTTAGTCAAGCATAAGAATTATAAATCGAGTTTATAATAATCCATCACTGAAGTTTCTTCGAAACCACAAGATTTATAAAGATTGAGTGCATTTGAATTCTCGGACTCCACTTGAAGCATGATGCTGGATGCATTCAATTCATAAAGTTGTCTTATGGATTCGAGCAAAAGTTTTCTTCCGAGTCCAAGACCTCTGGACTCCGGTAAAATCCCGAGTCCAAATATACTGCCTTCATCTCCTATAATTTGGAGGTGTGTTTTACCGACAATATTCCCATTATATTCCGCGATATAAATTCTCATGCCTCTTTTTTCTTCTGTTTCAGGCATAATCATATTATGTTCCTCGTCTGAACCGTTAAAATAAATCACATTTTGTCGTGCGACCTCAATTGCATCAGAATCGGTCGCTTTTCTTAGAAAAATCCCGGTTGGAGGGACCTCATTTTTTAGTGAGCGGATATGCATTTCAAACTCTGTGTGATGAAAGTCAGCACCCATTGATTTAATAAATGCTTGACCTGAGATGGAATTGCGATCACTCAAAAGTAGCATGCTGTTCATCTTACGTCTACGACATTCATCCACCGCAAGTCTCATGAGTTCCCCAAAGATTCCCTTTTTCCTGTAATCCGGATCGACCATACCGTTCAGTTCAGGTGTCGATCCCCCGAAGCTTCCAATTCCCAAATATCCAATTAGCCTCTTGTCATCATAGTACATGAACTCGTTGATCTCAAGGAGCGGTTCGGAAGCCTCAAGAAGGTCAGCCGTTTTGTATTCGAGCTCCAGCTTTAACGCCACAGGATTAAAATTGCAACATTTTACTTCAAGCGTCTTTATGTCAGCGACGTCCTGCTTTGACAAATAGGTTTTTAATTTGATAAAATAATTAATCATTACGTGCTCCTTTTTTGTTATTTAATAGGAATTTAAGATTTTAGTAAGCCTTGTTTCAGGAATAAGTGTTAAAGTGTTCTCAGTACATATGTATTTCATATAGGAGGAAAACATGATACAAATAAGCAATCTCAAAAAGACTTTTAATCTTTCAAAAAAACAAATGCTTGCAAACGAAGATAAAGTGAAATTCAAAACAGCCGTAAACAACATCAGTTTTAAAGTGAATGACAACGAAATTTTCGGTTTGATTGGTCCAAATGGTGCTGGTAAAACCACAACACTAAGATGTCTTGCCACACTCATTGAACCCACTGAAGGCAGCATCAACGTCAATGGATTTGAAGGTCACTCACAAGGTGAATCTGTAAGACGAGAACTCGCCTTTCTTACAAACGAACTCAAACTTGATACTCATTTCACTCCAGAGTATACAACGAAATTTTTTGGCAGACTTCATGATATGCCTGAGCGTTTAATTGATGAACGTATGAACCACCTCTTTGATTATTTTGGGGTCACACCCTTCAGACACACTAAAATTTCAGACTTGTCTACCGGTATGAAACAAAAGTTGTCCATAGTGGTGAGTTTGATCCATAATCCAAATGTCATTATTTTTGATGAACCCACGACAGGACTTGATATCATAACAGCTCGAGCAGTGACAGATTATCTCAAGCTTCTTAAAAACGAAGGCAAAACAATCATAATTTCCACACATATGATGCATGTTGCAGAGAAACTTTGTGATCGAATCGCCATAATTATGGACGGTGACATCAAGGCAATGGGAACGTTGGATGAAATCTATGCACTAACAGGACAAGACAATTTGGATGATTCGTTTTTCCAATTATACAACAATTCTGGAGGTGTGAGCAATGTTTAAGTCGTTAATGATCATTACAAAAAAAGAACTTCGAAGGGTATTCACTGATAAAAGACTTGTCATCACAAGTTTTGTTCTTCCAATGCTCAGTATTGCTCTTATTTATTCCATGATGGGCTACATGATTCAACGATCTCAGGATGATATTGAAGCTCATGTTTCCAAAGTTATTGGCTCAAGTATCCCAATAGCGGTAATTGATATGATGGATGCAGATGAGTCCATTGAATTCATACCAGGTGCATTTGATAAAAATACAGCTAAAGAATTGATTCTAGAGGAGACCTATGATTACTACATCTATTTCGATCCCGAGTTTGAAGATAAACTCATGGCTTTTGAGTCAGGGCCGTTGCCAGTAATTGAAGGGGCTTATTCTCCTAAAAGTGACCAATCCATGAATGCAAATTATAAAATGAGAACATTACTTGAAGAATACCGCCAAACCATTTTAGCGGAACGCATTGGTGATGCTTCCTATTTACAAGTTTATGATTTGGTAACTTCCAGCATTGAAATACCTCAGGAGAACCAAGGTATCGATCGAGGAATAGCCAATTTGGTTCCTATGCTCGTCTCAATTTTCATCTTTGCAGGAGCTATGAGTATTGGAATTGATTCGATTGCGGGCGAAAAGGAACGTGGAACTATTGCGACAATGCTTCTAACACCGGTCGACCGTGGCGTGATTATCGGTGGAAAAGTCATTAGTTTATCTGTGGTTGCGTTGATCTCAATGGTTTCTTCTTTTATTGGGGTAATGATATCCATTCCATTCTCTGCAGGTTTCCTATCGGCGAGTGGCGCTTTTGAAATGTCACAAATGTCACTAGGCGGTTTTGATTTCCTGATGTTCTTCATTAGTATGATTGGACTGGTCGGAATGTATGTCACCATCATTTCCGTACTCTCCATGATTGCCAACTCAGTTAAAGAGGCTGGTGCATATATCACTCCAGCTTATATGATGGTTATGATAGCAGGTTTCATGAATATGTTCGGATCGGGGACTGTAAGTTCTATGAGTTATTATATCCCGATTTATAACAACCTGGTCAACATGCAACAGGTACTTCTAGGTGACGGTGATCTTGGAAGAGTAATGATCTCTTTTGTTACTTCATCTGTTATCACAATAGTATTACTCAGTCTTTCAAGAAATCTAATGCATAAGGAAAAAGTGATGTTCCCCTCTTAATTAAAAATCCTCATTTGAGGATTTTTTTTTATATCAATCACATCTGGCAGTTTTGGGAATTCTGTGCTAAATTGTTTATGAGGTGAACGAATTGAAAAAGATAATAAATGAAATGTTGCTGCTTGTAGCTGTGGCATTATGGGGCTCATCCTTTGCACTAACCAAACCACTGCTGTCCGAAATGGGAGTCTTCACTTTTATGGCATATAGATTTGTCTTGGGCGGACTAATCCTAATTTTTGTCCTTATGATTATTGGCAGATTCAAGCCTACACCTCGACAAATCAAGGGAGGTATGATTACCGGTACTTTATTATTTCTGGCATTTATATTCCATACTTATGGCCTCAAACATACAACGGTCTCCAAAAATGCTTTCATCGTGGGAAGCAATGTCATTTTCGTTCCAATAATCATGACACTCTTTAGAAAGGAACGACAACCTCGACAAGTCTGGGTGTCAACAGTCCTAGCTCTAATAGGCCTTGGAATGGTCACACTCGATGGCATTCAAGGTGGGATCAATATTGGTGACTTCATAACACTGATTGGTACGGTCATAGTCGCATTCTACATTCTCACGGTTGAAATATATGTGCGAAGTGAAAATCCAATCAACATAGCAGCTATTCAAGTTCTTACAGTTGGTCTGTTCAGCCTTGTTCCAGCGATTATGTTTGAATCCCCTTCCCTTGAACTGTCTGAAATTGCGATTCGGAACCTTTTGATTCTGAGTATAGGATGCACAAGTATAGCCTATCTGATCGCAAACTATTGCCAACGCGTTATCTCGGCATCCAGGACATCACTACTTTATGTTTTTGAACCCATCTTTGGAGCTTTTTTAGGCTGGCTACTTCTAGGAGAACAATTTGGAGCACAAGGCATAGTAGGTGCATTCATCATAACGACTGCCACATTGTTGCCTGTATTTCTAAGAGAAAAAAGACTACCGATTTAGGTAGACTTT
>JAGXHV010000041.1 GCA_024636005.1 Bacillota bacterium | reverse complement strand
TTTCTCAACAATTTCAGGTTGTCCCATGCCTTTTGAATCATACGTTTCTTGTACGATTATGCATTTGAGACCTTGCATAGCCGCTTGGGATGCCACAGCCGCTCCATAGTTTCCACTAGTTGCCGCGATGACACCTTTATATCCGAGTTTCTTCGCATGATAAACAGCGTTTGCAGCACGTCTGGCCTTAAAACTTCCAGATGGGTTCCCGCCTTCATCTTTTATGAATATGCGAGCGCCTTTTCCATGTTCAGAATATTTTCTGGCAAGAGCAGTCATATTTCTGAGTTCAAAGATTGGTGTGTTTCCAACGCCAGTCTCTCCTTGAATTTTTTGCATCTCTTCAAGTGTGTATCCGGTTTCGCGCATCATACGTTCATATTCGAAACTGATGCCATCGTTCTCAAAAGTGGAATAATCGATCCCTATGGCATTTTTCATGATTTCATTTTTTCGGCTCATCACCGCATTATATGAATTATCTTTCAACCGAATCACCTCCAAACAGAATTTCTTTCAAATCCAATCCTATTTGTAACAATTCAGGTACAAAATTACCAAAAGAATGTGTATAAGTCGGATTGATCTCCACAAGCTTACCGCTTTCCATTCTGCCAGTGATTGTCTTGACTTCAACATGATCACCGAGTTCAGCATCTGCAGTAATAAACCCTTTAACCCACATTTCCAGCGGTACGAGTTTTGTATCGTCAGGCACCTGAGGAGCTCTTTCCTCAGGCTTCAAAATTACTCTGTAAATTTTTACCCATTCGCCTTTTTTAGCGTTCATTCAAACACCTCTTTCGTTTATGCTTTGATCCAGTTTCTCATATCTCCCATGATTGCTCTAGGTACTGGTAAATCGAGCATTGTCTTGAGACCTGGCTCTGAGTTGATGATTTGAGGAATCATATTGACACACATTGCAATTGTTCCAAGTCCACCCTCAACTTCAGGCTTAATCGTCATGTTGACTTCAGGTGTGCCTTTAAGTGTAATATAATCACCAGTGTATGTGCCTTCCATTTCAGGCTCGATCTGTTGTGGGTGAATCATGTCAATTTTCACTTCACCGTCAACATAACCTTGGCCAGTCATACTTACGCCAGCAACATTTCCAGCAGCAGCAAAGCCGTGTGGCGCTTGTCTGTCAACTGTAGTTACTATAGGTGCCATTTGAGTCTTGATGCCATCCACATTCCAGCCAATAGCATCAGCAATCATATTGATGGACTCTGCAAATCCAACATGACCTGCAAGTGTGCCATCTTCTACACCTTTGTTGAACTCATCTACCGTGATGCCAACACCTTGTTCTTCCATTACGGCATGACCGAATGGTGAAAGGCTATTGACACGCTTCGCTTCGACGTGCGTGACATCAGTCATACAACCAGTGAGTACAACAACAAGAAGGTCCATGATCAAACCTGGGTTGATTCCTGTACCCAAGATAGATACGCCATTTTCTTTTGCGATTTTGTCCAGCTCAGCTGCAAGTTCAGGATTTTGTGCTTTAGGATAAGCCATTTCTTCCGCAGTTGAGATGACATTGATTTTCTTTTCAAGAACATGCTTGAGTCTCGGGAATGCTTTTTCAGTAAACGAATCCGTCGCACAAAGGCAAACATCACAAGAGCCTTCACTGATCACTTCATCAATTTCAGGATTGATGATCACCGGCTTGCGGTCTCCGCGCTCAACGCCTAAAAGTTCATGGATATCTTTGCCTACTCGGCTAGGATTTCTATCACATACTCCAACGATTTCAACACCTTGTTTTGTTAAAAGCATCTTTGCCATTCCGCTACCCATTGCGCCGAAGCCCCATATTGCCACTTTTACAGTTTCTTTTCTCATACTGAAAACCTCCATTTTAATATTTCATTGTTATATTATTATATAAGCAAGACTTGTGCCAACTGAATATAATTCAAAACAAAACAGTTCAAGCCCTTCCAAATTCACATTGTACAAATATTCATACAATGAATTTACTGAATATTTAGAATTGTCTGCAAAGTAAAAAGCAAAATATTTTGCACTTTATATGCAAAATATTTTGCTTTTCGCTTTAAAGCGCAAATTATTTTGCGCCTCACATCATCATTATTTTGTAACTGCTCTCTGAACTCTGCTTAATTTCTTTTTTTAGCCCTGCAAGTGCTTCACTTAAAGATTCTGAAGTCCGATATTTTGATAAATCACCTGCAATTCCAGCAATCGAAAGCTTGGTGAGCGGAAACTCCCTCATCACACCGAATCGATCCTCTGAGATGATTTTATTATTCATGATGTGCTTGTCGGAAAAAAGGAATATTTTATTTTTTTCGAAATCATCCAAAATAATTTGAAGCACTTGATGATAGTCTCTACTCTCACCATTGATGATCATAATGAAATCATCGCCTCCCACATGACCGATGAAACTTGAAAACGGAAATATCTTTTTGACGTTTTCCTGAATGAGTTGTGCCAAAAACCGAATCATATTGTCTCCGCTTTCAAAACCATATACATCATTATATATTTTGAAGTCATTGATGTCCAAGTAGCAAATACAAGAATTGTTCTTGTAAGAGACCAAATCCGACATGACCCGCTTTATGATTGGATTGCCCGGGAGTCCTGAAAGTGGATTGTGTTCCTTGGCATTATTTTTCTCAAACATAAGAGTATACTCAAATATTTTTTTCATTGAGACAATTCCAATATATTTTGAAGCCTTTGTCACAATGATATCATCAAACAGTTCTTCATCGGATCGTTCCATGGCACGTTTTGCCACTACGCTTATAGGGGTGTAGGAATCGACAATCAAAGGATTTGTATTCATAATTTTTGAGACGGGGCGATTCGAATAAAGTGAATAGCCATAGCGTCCAGACAGTTTCGAGTCGACGTTATGCTTCATAACAAGTCCCACGGGGTAATCGTGCTCGCAGATACAAGCACTTTTCAAATTTTCTTTTTCAAGATGTTGCTTAACGGTCTGACTTTCAATCATGGACTCAAATGTGCAGTGTTTATGGCTGTTCACAAGATTCGAGATATAATGATAATCCTGGGCATAAGCATTTAGATTGGTCGATATTTTATTATAATCCTCAATGCGTTTGATCACTTCTGGTTCAAGATTATCAAACTTAGGTGATGGCTTTTGAAGATAATAGCCTTGTCCCGCATGAACCCCGAGCAAAATGAGTGTCTTGAGCTCTTCTTTTGTTTCAATGCCCTCTGCGATCAACTTGATGTTCGTCTTGATGGCGGTATCTACAAAAGCTTTGAGAAGCGCTTGTTTAAACGCATCCTTGTCGATGTTTCTTATAAGATCCATATCGATCTTGATGAAATCAGGTCGCACTTCATTGATGGTCTTTAGTCCTGAATATCCAGAACCCACATCGTCAATGGCAATCTTATACCCCTGATTTCTATAATGGTCCAAAACAATTTGAAAGGATTCATAGTCATTGATGGAAGTCCTTTCAGTAATCTCAAATACGATCGCTTTTTCAGAAATACCCATAGCACTAAGACATTCTTTGGTCAAACCGGTTTTAAAATCATTGGATTTGATGATATCGGGATCGACATTGATGAAAAGGTATTTTTCGGGACTGATTTCAATGGCACGATCAAGTGCTTTTTGCCTAAATAACATCTCAAGTTCCCATAACTTACCATAGTCATGCGCGGCCTTGATCATTTCTGAAGGTGAATAGAATTCAGTATTTTGAGGACCTCTGGAAAGTGCTTCATACCCCATTATGTTACCTGTTTTCAAACTGACTATAGGTTGATAGAAAGTGGTGACGCTTTCCTCAATGAGGATTTTATGAAACAATATGGCCCGATTATCAATGATCGGCGCTGTCATTACTAGCATATTCTCAACTCCTTCGAACAAATGATACCACAGCGATGTTAGTTTCATGTTAACCCACTATTATATATGAGTAAAACCTCCACATTCGTTCATCACGATAGTGGAGGTTTCAGACTGTAGAAAACGCCCAACTCCATCGTTACTGGATTAAATCCATTTCAGTTACGACACAAAGGTCGCGCCTTCACTGGATTTAATCCGCGCCTTGACCTTGAACGTTTTCTACAGCCTGCATTTTGATGACTTTGTCATCAAAATGAAACCTCCACAATCGTTTGTCACGATGGTGGAGGTTTCAATTATTCATAATATTTTTTTATTTTATACTGCAGATTCTGTCTAGAAACCTTGAGATGTTCAGCAGCCTTGCTGATGTTGTTGTTGTATAATTTTAATGTTCTATCAATTATATCTTTTTCAATCGATTCAAGATGTTTGTTGAGATCGTCAACCGTTGTCGTCTGGGTCGGAATGTACCGTTCCTTCTTCATAAGCACTTCAGAGACATGCGATGGCATGTGTTCTTTACCTATGACATGATCGTCTGTGATCAGATTCATGGCGGATTCTATGAAGTTTTTGAGTTCGCGGATATTTCCTGCCCAGTTGTAGCGTTTGAACGCTTCCATAATCTCGTCGGAAACCATCCAGACATCTTTTTTCATCTTTTCATTGTATTCACGTATGAAAAAATCAACTAGAATCGGGATGTCATCCACCCGCTCATTCAGACTTGGAATTCTGATGTTGATGACATTCAATCTGTAAAAGAGATCTTTTCTGAACTGACCTTTTTCAATTAAAGTCTCCGGTTCTTCATTGGTGGCAGCTATGATTCTTACATTGATTGGTATATCTTTATTGCCACCGACTCTTCTGACATAGTTTTCCTGGAGTACCCTGAGGATTTTAGCTTGAAGCGCCTGACTCATGCTGTTGATCTCATCGAGTAGCAGCGTTCCACCTTCAGCCTGTTCAAAAAGACCTGGTCGATCTTCCGCACCAGTGAAAGAACCCTTTGAAGTTCCAAACAAAAGACCCTCAAGTAAATTTTCCGGAATAGCAGCACAATTCTGTGCGATAAACGGCAAACTCGCACGGTCACTTGCAAAATGGATGCTCTGTGAGAACAGTTCCTTTCCAGTACCAGTATCTCCATAAATCAAGACACTTGAACTCGATTTTGAAGCACGTTTGGCAATCTTGATCGCTTCCAGATATTTATAGTTCTTACCAATCAGCTGATCAAAGTGATATT
>JAGXHV010000040.1 GCA_024636005.1 Bacillota bacterium | reverse complement strand
TTTGTCTCGGCACTTACTGGTCTCGATAAAATGGTTGAAGGTACTGTGACGCTTTGCGGCAAAGACATCACTAAAGCATCAGTCAGGGAGCGATCAGTTTCGGGTATGAGCCATATTCCAGAAGACAGACACAAACACGGACTTGTTCTTGATTACACACTGGAAGAAAACTTGGTGCTTCAAAGATATTGGCAACCTAAATTTCAGAATAAAGGGTTCCTTAAATTTGATGCAATCAGGCAATACGCAGAAAATCTGATTGAACGGTTTGATGTGAGAAGTGGCCAAGGGCCCATTACTGTTGTACGGAGTATGTCAGGTGGCAATCAACAAAAGGCAATTATTGCACGTGAAATAGATAAAAACCACGAATTGCTCGTTGCTGTTCAGCCGACAAGAGGTCTTGATGTCGGTGCAATCGAATATATTCATAAACAACTAATTGAAAGACGAGATGCCGGAAAAGGTGTGCTCCTGGTTTCACTCGAACTGGAAGAGGTCATGAATGTCAGTGACCGAATACTAGTGATGTACGAAGGTGAGATTGTTGGAGAACTGGATCCAAAGACAACAAATTTTCAAGAACTTGGTCTTTATATGTCAGGTGCGAAACGCAATACAGTAAAGGAGATTGACAATGCAGGGTAAAAACAACACACCTATAAAAAATAGATTTGCCTTAAAAAACATAACCCGCATCAGTGGATTTTCTGCATTCTCATCTGCATTGATTGCGATTGTCCTTGGTCTGGTCTTCGGATTTATTGTCATGCTCTTCGCTCAACCTGAGAACGCCATTAAAGGATTCAGGTATGTTTTGGTCGGTGGTCTTGGGCGATTCGGTAGCGTACTTTATTTTGCCACACCGATTTTGATGACAGGACTTGCTGTCGGATTTGCATTCAAAATGGGACTGTTCAACATAGGTGCCTCGGGACAATATACGATGGGAATGTTTTTCTCGCTTTATGTCGGATTCATGTGGGATTTGCCACCAGGAATTCACTGGATTGTTGCGATACTCGCCGGAATGCTCGGAGGAATGATCTGGGGATTCATACCAGGCGTTTTCAAAGCACTTCTTAACGTAAACGAAGTTATCACATCTATCATGTTCAACTATATCGGGATGTATCTGGTCGATATGTGGATTCAAGGCAATGCGATCATGTTTATATCATCAAAATCCAGAACGAACTATTTGCCTTCAAGCGTACAAATTCCTTCACTGGGAATTGATGGATCCAACGTCAACCTAGGTATTTTACTCGCAATCATAATTGGAATCACACTTTATATCGTACTTCAGAAAACCACTTTCGGTTATGAACTTAAAGCTACAGGTCACAATAAGTATGCCAGTGATTATGCTGGGATGAAAGGCAAGAAAAATATTATTCTTACAATGGTAATTGCAGGCGGTCTCGCCGGTCTTGGTGGTGCATTCGCTATATTGGCACCTTCAGGGATAGCGGGAAGCAGTATGACCTATGAACCAATCAATATCATTGCTGCCAATGGGTTTAATGGTATAGCGGTTGCGCTTCTTGGAAATGCACACCCACTGGGAATCATTTTCTCATCAATATTCATTTCACATATCCAACGTGGTGGATCATTGGCCGGTCTTGTCGGATTTAAACCTGAAATCATCGATGTTGTTATTGGCGTCATCATTTACTTCTCTGCATTTGCAATGATCATGAATAAGGGATTGGGTGGATTTGTAAAACGTCATATCTCAAATAAAGATGAGAAAGATAAAAAAGCTGAACAAGAGGCTATACAAGCAAAGGAGGCTGAATAATGAGTACTGTTTATTATTTGATACAAAACATGCTTCCTGTTGCAATTCCCCTTCTTTTGGTAGCTCTTGGCGGTATGTTCAGTGAGCGAAGTGGTGTCGTCAACATCGCACTTGAAGGGATAATGTTGTTTGGAGCTTTCTTTGGTGCCTTGTTTGTTTATACTTTTCAAGGTGTGGATATGAACCCACAATATTTGTTGTTGCTCGGTATGCTTATAGCAGCTTTTTCTGGATGGATTTATTCATTGCTCTTGTCTTTTGCTGCAGTGACGATGAAAGCCGATCAGACCATTACAGGGGTTTCACTCAACATGATGATTCCTGCAGCGATTTTATTGTTTTCAAAAATGTTTTTTAACAGTGATGGCATTACAACATCCAAAAACTTCTATATCAGGGAAGTTCCTGTACTTGGAAACATTCCTATACTTGGTGAAATGTTTTTCCAAAGAACTTATCTGACCGTTATGATTGGATTTGTTTTGTTGATCATTTCAATCATAATTTTTTATAAGACTAGATTTGGCCTCAGGCTTCGTGCTTGTGGCGAACATCCGCAAGCTGCGGATTCGCTTGGGATCAACGTCTACTTTATGCGTTATGCCGGAGTCAGTTTGTCTGGAATTCTCGGAGGTATTGGTGGTTTCTTCTATGCTGTAGGTGTTATGGATGGTAACGTCAGCGGGCATACAGGAGTTGCCGGTTTCGGTTTCCTCGCCCTTGCAGTTATGATCTTTGGTCAGTGGAAGCCTGGAAAAATATTCTTTGCGGCATTGTTCTTCGCATTCTTGAGAACTCTTGCTTATTCGGTTTCTCTGATTCCTTTCCTCGATGGATTAGGGATTGATCAGACCTATTACAAGATGTTGCCTTATGTGGCAACAATGGTTGTTCTAGCATTTACATCCAAAAAGTCTAGAGCTCCAAAAGCGGAAGGTATTCCTTACGACAAGTCACAAAGATAATAAAATGGGGCAAGGATTTTCAGAAAAAAAATTCTGGAAATCTTTGCCTTTTAGTTTTGCCCGAATGTTATTGCACTATCATTTTGAAAGACAATTTGGTATAATTATTGAGGTAGTAGATGGTTGAATTACACGACTTGATTTAGGATGAGATGGTATCATAATGAAGATGAATTTTAATTTAAACTTGATTCAAACTCAAAAGCTGATTATGACGCCAGAGTTGAAACAAGCTATTGAAATCTTACAATATAACGCGATGGAACTCAACGAGTTCATCAATGAGGAACTTTTAAACAATCCAATACTGGAAAAAGTGACCCAGTCTCCGGAAGCTGAAGAAGCACCAGTCAAGCCTGAAGGTGAAACAGAAGAACCTTATGAGTACAATCTTGATAAGGGCGATAAGAAAGAAATTGACTGGGAAGATATGGTCAATTATTTTGAAGATGCGAGACCTCTTGGGAACCTCAGTTATAATCCTGACTCTGAAATCAATTATGACAATTTTGTCGCGGATGAGGAGAGTTTGAAGGATTATTTGCTCATGCAACTCAAAGTGACAAAACTCGAGCCCAAAATCGTAAAAGTTTGTGAGTACATCATTGAAAACATTGATGACAACGGGTATCTTCATATGAATGATGAGGAAGCCATGGTGCTTTTCAATCACACCAGTGAGGAAATTGATCAGATGATTAGACTGATCCAAACATTCGATCCTCCTGGAGTTTGTGCGAGATCCATAAAAGAGTGCCTGCTCATTCAAATGTACCAGCAAGGGTTTGAAGATAGTCTTGAAGCCACACTTGTCATGGATCATCTTGAAGCACTAGGAGAAAAAAGATTTGCCCAGATTGCCAAGAAAGTGGGCGAATCAGCTGAACGTGTTCAGGAGGCTTATGATTATATCAAGACCCTTGAACCAAAACCAGGCAGAAGTTTTAGTTCGTTGAGGGAAGTAAGATATATCGTTCCGGATGTTTATGTGGAAAAAGTCAAAGATGAATACGTGGTCATGGTCAATGATGCGGCTGCACCTCGACTTCAAATCAATTCCTTCTATAAAGGACTCCTTAAACAACTGAGCAAGGACACGATGACGACGGAATATATTTCTAAGAATCTACAATCTGCTCTCAGAATCATTAAAAGTATCGAGCAACGTAGAAATACAATCTATCGCGTTTGTAATGCGATTATAGAGTATCAATATGAATTTTTTGAAAAGGGAATGCTCTATTTGAAACCCCTTAATCTAAGAAACATCGCCGATGAGATTGAGGTTCATGAATCCACGGTGAGCAGAGCGGTGAACGGGAAGTACATCCAGTGTCCCAACGGTCTTTTTGAAATCAAGTATTTCTTTCAAAGTGGCGTCAAGGGGGCTGGCGGTGAAGGTGTTTCTTCAGAAAGCGTAAAGTCGGTCATGAAGGAAATGATTGAACGGGAGAATCCAAAGAAGCCTCTAAGCGACCAAGCCATTGCGGATACACTCATAGACACTGGTATAAACATTTCAAGACGTACAGTTGCGAAATACCGTGATGAAATGAATATATTGCCTTCTTCAAAGAGGAAGCGTTTCTAATCCCACACATATAATTGTATGGGATTTTTTTTATCCCTCAGGGACGAAAAAGTGCAAAAAAATTTTAAAACCCCTTGTTTTTATAGTGGAGAGTGCTATAATATACCTAGTGGGACGTAAAACATTAACCAAATCAAAATTTATCCCGGAAGGGTGGGCGATATGAGCGAACGAGATTTAATCGATCAAGAAAAATTAATAATGGTTCTAAGATACGCATTCCCTGAAACTGATGAACTTTTGCCACTTCGGTACAATTTACTCAACACTATAAAGTTCAATCAACCAGTAGGTCGGAGAATGCTGTCAAGCAGCATGAACATAACAGAACGTGTGGTTCGAAGAGAATCGGATATCCTTAAGGAAACCGGTTTGATTGATTATTATCCAGACGGGATGAGAATCACCGAAAGAGGCAATCAAGTATTAGATGCCTTATCGGATCTGTTTTATAAGATGTCAGGGATCAATGAATTTGAGTCAAAGCTCAGCAGCTTGCTGGGAATCAGTAAAGTGATCGTCGGATCTCTTGGAGACTCAGACGAGGAACAGACACTCTCAGAACTTGGGATTGAAGCGGCAAGATATTTTAGTAGCCTGGTTACTCCAAGAAGTATTATCGGTTTAACTGGAGGTTCTTCGATAGAAAGAGTCATAAGTGGGTATAAAGCAGACTGGGGGCAATTTGATGATAACCATATTATGGTGGTCCCAGCCAGAGGCGGACTTGGCAACAAAAGTGAGTATCAAGCTAACACATTAGCTGAGAGACTCGCAGGTAAGCTAAATTCGAATTATCAACTGCTTTACACACAGGACAATCTCTCAAGGGCAACCATCGAAGAATTAAAAAATGAACCAAACATTCAAAAAATCCTGGCCTATATTGATAAGATCGACATATTGCTATTTGGAATCGGAAGAGCGAGCGTCATGGCCGACAGACGAGTACTGGAGCAATTTGAGATCGATCATATTATGGAAAAAGGAGCGGTAGCCGAATCATTCGGCTATTATTTCAACAAGCAGGGTGAGATTGTACATGAAATCAGTACCATTGGTATTGATTTAGATAAATTCAAATCTCTTAAACATGTTATTGCTGTAGCAGCAGGTGAAGATAAGGCGGAAGCCATCATCTCCATCGGAAAACTCAATCCAAACCTGGTTTTGGTGACAGACGAACGCACAGCAAAAAAAATTCTAACGTATTTGATTTAAGGAGGAAGTTCACATGGTAAAAGTAGCTATTAATGGTTTTGGAAGAATTGGTAGATTGGTTTTTAATGCAATGGCAGAGCAAGGCTTAATCGGAACAAAGTTTGACGTTGTGGCAGTAGTAGATATGACAACTGATGCTGATTATTTCGCATATCAGTTAAAGTATGATTCAACACAAGGTAAATTCAAAGGCGAAATCTTAACAAAGAAAAGCAGCCCTGAACTTGCAGATGATGATATTTTAGTAGTAAATGGTCATGAGACAAAATGTATCATGGCAACAAGAAATCCTTCTGAACTCCCTTGGAAAGAACTCGGAGTTGAGTACGTCATCGAATCAACTGGTCTTTTCACAACATCTGACGCAGCAAAAGGACACCTTGAAGCTGGTGCTAAAAAAGTAATTCTTTCAGCTCCTGGTAAAGGCGATGTAAAAACAGTGGTTATGGGCGTAAACGAAAACGAATACGATCCAGAACTTCACAACATAGTATCAAATGCTTCATGTACTACAAACTGTCTCGCACCAGTGGTACACGTTCTTCTTAAAGAAGGTATCGGAATTGAGACTGGACTTATGACTACAATCCACTCTTACACAGCAACACAAAAAACTGTTGATGGTCCTTCAAAGAAAGACTGGAGAGGCGGAAGAGCTGCAGCAATCAACATTATTCCATCTTCAACTGGCGCAGCTAAAGCTGTTGGTGAAGTTTTACCGGTAACAAAAGGAAAAATGACTGGTATGTCATTCAGAGTACCTACTCCTACAGTATCTGTTGTAGACCTTACATTTAGATCTGAAAAAGAAACTTCTATAGAAGAAATTGATGCATTACTCAAAAAAGCATCTGAAACTTACCTTAAAGATATTCTTGGATATGGAAATGAAGAACTCGTATCTACAGACTTTATCCACGATGCAAGATCTTCTATCTACGATTCACTTGCAACACTTCAAAACAACCTTCCTGGAGAAAAAAGATTCTTCAAAATCGTTTCATGGTATGACAACGAGTGGGGCTACTCAAACAGAGTGGTTGACCTTTTGACATTTATGACTAGCAAATAAATAAAAGAAATATTAAGTTAGGCTGTAGACGAAGTCTGCAGCCTAACCTTGGTTTACTTTATGAATATAGTGGAGGTCTCAATGTATAACAAAAAGACGATTGAAGATATTGCAGTAACGGGTAAGAAAGTTCTCGTAAGATGCGATTTCAATGTTCCGATTCAAGAAGGCAAAATTACAGATGAAAATAGAATTTTAGGTGCGATGCCTACAATTGAATATCTGGTCAAAAATGGAGCAAGAGTAATCTTATGCTCTCACCTCGGTAAACCGAAAGCATTTACTCCTGAGTTTAGTTTGGCACCGGTTGCAGAAAGATTGTCTGAACTTTTAGGACAAAAAGTCGTGTTCCATTCTGAAGAGGAAGTTGTCGGTCCTAAATCAATTGAAGCGGCGGAAGCACTTACAAATGGTCAAGTGATGCTACTTGAAAATACAAGATTCAGAAAAGAAGAGACGAAAAATGGTGAGGCATTCTCAAAAGATTTGGCTGGTTTAGCAGATTTGTTTGTGAATGACGCATTCGGTACCGCTCATAGAGCACATTCATCAACAGTAGGTGTGACTGAATTCGTAGAAGAATCAGTTTGTGGCTACTTGATCCAAAAGGAGCTCAAATTCCTCGGTGAAGCAGTTGAACGTCCTGAAAGACCATTCTGTGCGATTTTAGGCGGTGCAAAAGTTTCTGATAAAATCAAAGTCATCGAGAATCTTTTGACCAAAGTGGATACATTGATTATCGGCGGAGGTATGGCTTATACTTTCCTTAAAGCATTAGGCTACGAGGTCGGTAATTCGCTCGTTGAAGCTGATAAAATTGAATATGCCAAAGAGATGCTCGATAGTGCAAAAGCAAAAGGTGTGACAATGATGCTACCTGTGGACCATATCGTTGCTACGGAGTTCAACAAGGACGCTGAACCGATTATCACTGAAGATGAAAACATAGCACAGGGACAAATGGGTCTCGATATAGGACCAAAAACTGCTGCACTCTACGCAGAAGCGGCTTCAAAAGCCAAAACAATCATTTGGAACGGACCTATGGGCGTTTTTGAGTTTGAGAATTTTGCTGGAGGTACAATTGCAGTAGCAAAAGCACTTGCAGATTCAGATGCGACAACAGTAATAGGTGGTGGAGACAGTGCGGCCGCAGTCAATATTCTTGGCTTTGGTGACCGTATGACTCACATATCAACTGGTGGCGGCGCTTCTCTTGAATTCCTTGAAGGTTTGGTATTACCTGGAATAGAAGCACTTAACGACAAATAGGAGGTCAAATGAGAAAACCAATTATAGCGGGAAACTGGAAAATGCATAAAACTATGGCTGAAGGGGTTGCATTTGTAAATGCCATCAAACCTGAAGTTACAGATACAGATGTGGAAGTACTTGTTTGCGCTCCTTTCACAATGTTACCTAGTCTGGTGGAAGCCGCAAAAGGCTCAAATGTAAAAATTGGCGCACAAAACATGCATTTCGAAGATTTTGGTGCATATACCGGTGAAGTCAGTGCAGATATGTTACTGGACATCGGTGTGACACATGTCATCATTGGACACTCAGAAAGAAGACAATACTTCGCTGAGACCAACGAGACAGTAAATTTGAAGACGCTGAAAGCGCTTTCAAAAGGACTTGTTCCTGTGGTTTGTTGTGGTGAGACACTGGAGCAAAGAGAAGCAGGAGAAACAAAGAACATTTGTAAAACACAAATCGTAAAAGCTTTTGAGAATATCACAGCTAAGGACGCAGTCAAAGTGGTTGTGGCCTATGAGCCTATCTGGGCGATCGGTACCGGCAAAACGGCGAGCAGTAAAGATGCAAACGATGTTATTTCATATATCAGAGAAGTCATTGAATCCGTTTACGGCGATGAAGTCTCTGAAGAAGTTAGAATTCAATATGGTGGTAGCGTCAAACCTGCCAATGTTGAAGAAATCATGAATGAAGCTGATATCGACGGTGCACTTGTCGGTGGAGCAAGTCTTGAAGCAGATAGCTTCGTTCAATTGGTCAATTTTTAAGGAGCTGAACTCATGAAAAAACCAACTGCAATAATCATCATGGACGGATGGGGACAAAGTGACAGTATTCGTGGTAATGCCGTTGCAATGGCAGAT
>JAGXHV010000039.1 GCA_024636005.1 Bacillota bacterium | reverse complement strand
CTCAGAAGTGGATTGTTTGCCTTTGATTTCAAGTGTGATGACATACTGAGTATCCTTGACTTTCGAAAGAATCCGTTCGCCTTCCTTTTCTTTGACTTGAATCATTTCCTTGTCGCTCAGATTTTCGGGTGCCTTTTCATCAGGCACCTCGATCATCGTCATGTTGCAGTATTTTGTGAGCCGCTTGGCATATTCATCAATCGCAGCAGTAAAATGTTTTTCTTTGATTTTTCCGACTGTGATGATTGTGATTTTCATTAGATTTCCACCAATTCATATTGATCCGAACCGAATCCTATTTTAAGGGCATGTACAATAGACTCACGTCCGTCTTCAAAGAGTTTCTCACCATGCTCATTTTGGAGCATATCTAGACATGCTGTGTCAATTGCCACAGGATCCTTTGAAACATAGACGCCTATGTCATTTGCAATAAGATCCATATGTTGTCCCATACAATCGCATTCCTTTGTCACATTGATCAGATACGTGACATATATGTTGTCTTTTCCAAGTTGAGCGGCATAAGCATATTCTGCGATTTTCTCTTTGAAATCGTTCTCGCTCCAGTTGTTGGTGACTGCTCCAACTGGACATACTGCAATGCACCCCGCACATCCAACACATTTGTCAGAATGGATGAAAGCTTTGTCTTCCATTGTGATAGCATCCACGTCGCATTTGTCTATGCACAGTCCACAGGCGATACACTTTTTCGAATTTACCACAGGACTGATGCCTGAGTGTTGAGCCAATTTGCCACCTCTGGATCCGAATCCCATAGCAAGCTGTTTAAGTGCACCTCCGAAGCCAGCTGAACCATGTCCTTTGAAATGGCTCATGACAACGAACTGATCGTAATCATCGAATGCTTTTCCGATTTTACAAGATTTGAAATAAGTCTTGTTGATTTCTACTTCAGTGTAACTGTTGCCTAATTCTCCATCGGCGATGATTACAGGAAGCTGTGTGAATCCATGGTCTTTTGCTATGGCCTTGTGGCTTTCCCCAGTAGTCCTGGCACCTCTATAAAGAACGTTTGTCTCGATGTATGCCGATTCCACGCCTCTTGATTTTAGCGACTCTATAACCCCTAGATAGCAATCAGAAGGTACATAAGTGTTATTGCCCTTTTCACCGAAATGAACTTTTATAGGTACCACTTTTGAAAACTTGTGATTTTCTTCTGCTACAACGATTTCAAACAACTCTTTTGCAGCCTCGCTTAATTTTTCATAGTCCTTATCCTGAACACGTTTAAAGTATACTTTTGACATGGTGCCCCCTCCTATTTTTGCATTAGTTTGTCCATAATCTGTCTGATGGCATTGGCCCAATTCGGATCAGTCGCGTACCGTTTTCCTACCCCTTCCACTGTGGCGCCGCCATAATATTTCCCGCCCTCAGTCAGATAGTTCTCAGATAAATATGCCGCGACGTGGTCTATGCCTTGTTCTTTTGTCGCAAAAGTTCTAGCACTTGAGTACGGTGATCCGTCATATGCTGCGAAACCAAAAAGGTTGTTCTTATCTTTTGCGATTTTGCTCGAACCGTATGCCGACTCATGTATGGCTAGGCTGGTCAAAAATAGCGCATTGACCCCATATTTCTTTTCAGCTTCCACAAAGGATTTACCGAGACCTTCCATAGCCGAGCCTTTCAGTTTGAGATCGATATCACCGGCCGATGCACCACTTGGAATCCGGAGTTCGCCACTTAAGGCTTGTGCAGATTGAGCCGAGCTCATATTACCGGTTTTCGATACACCAAGTTTTTGTTCCAATATCTGATTAAACCTGTTTTGGGTCGTCTGATAATTGGAACTTGGACCCTCAAAGCTTGTTTTTATTGTTTTGTTTAAGTCAATTTTAAATGACATATAAACCTCTAATCATTTCTCATATTCAAAGTGAATCTCATAAGACATTTCGGCCACCTTGGAAATTGTCTCATAAATCGAGCAATATTCCGTAGCAAGTTTAAAAGACTGTTCTAATCCAAGTTCTTTCTCCGCGTTAAAAACTACCGCTTTCACATTGACCCATTTTAGTAAAGCTGGAATCGCATCTCTCTTCTCTCCAGTAACAATCATTTCCACGCGATCGAAATTGATCCGCTTTTTCTCAGCGACATCCAAAAAAGTCGAATACAGACATGATGCCAATGCTCCAAAGAGCAAATCATAGGGTGCAAGCGTATCGTTCTCTACTCCAATTCTACAGGTGCCATTCGGCGCAATAAGTTCGCCATTAAATCCACCTGAAAATACCAAAGAAACTTCTTTTCTCTCCATCTCAACCTCCTCAATTTCCGTAATACTATTTTATCATACACGCTTGTAATTTGAAACCAGACATGCTACAATAAATCATATCCCCCGTGGTAGGGGGTATGGCAGAAATATCCCTTTAAATTCCTCGGTAAACCATCCCGCCATAAATGGATTACCACCACCTTTGACGCCTATGCGTCTTTTTTTTTGAGTTTATGTCTCAATATGAGAACATTCTCTTTTTGAGACGTAAATTTGTCGGATTTTCTCATAATGAGACATCAATAGTGCTTATACATCCAATTATTGCCCTATTCTAGCTTGGCACGCTCTTTGCAATTATATAGCATAATAGCAAAATCGGGAGGTATAATATGTCACTTGAAGAATCCATTTTAAGTACCCTTCATGCGGAAGTCGTCCCTGCAATGGGTTGCACAGAACCAGTAGCTGTGGCACTTGCAGTCAGCAAAGCCAGAGAACTCTCCAAGTTGTGTACCACTGATCTGAATATAGTTGAAACCATTGAGGTTTCAGTCAGTCCCAACATTTTTAAGAATGGACTCTCTGTCGGCATCCCTGGAACCAAGGAAGTTGGACTGATCATGGCCATTGCACTCGGCTATTCAGCTTGTTACAGCCGAGATGGTCTAGAGGTCTTTGAAAGCGTTCATGAGAATGAACTGAAACGAGCCAAGATTTTGATTGAAAGCAATAAAATCATTCTGAAAATGGAAGATACTTCTGATAAAATCTTCATTCATGCAAAAATATCTACTAAAAATGGTTTTTCTAGGGCAATCATAAGAAATAGACATGATCAGTTTATACTACTGGAAGATGATTGTGGCATCGTTTTCGAGCAGACAATAGAAAAAGCTTCCAAACCAAAAGAGAATCCTTTGTACTCTGAACCTATACTCGAAATCATAAAAGCAGTTGAAAATATGCCACACGACTCACTGCGTTTTTTACTGGACGGACTTGAGATGAACACTCATATCGCTAACTACGGCCTAGTCAACAAATGTGGTATGGGGGTAGGATATACTTTAAATGAGCATGCGGAAAAGGGATTGCTTGGTAATGATCTTATGAACCGTGCAATGGCTATGACCGCTGCCGCTTCTGATGCGAGAATGTCAGGTGTATCACTTCCTGTTATGAGTAGCAACGGCAGTGGCAACAACGGACTCACAGCACTGCTTCCCATAGTCGCTTATTCTGAAAAAACCAATATCTCAGATGAGAAACTGGCAAAGGCCGCAGCAATGAGTCACTTGATCAACGGAACCATAAAAAATGCAATCGGTAGACTTTCAGCCATATGTGGTTGTGGTGTTGCTGCTGGAACTGGAGCATCTGTTGCAATTGCATGGCTTATGGGAGCAACTAGCACTCAAATAGAAGGCGTCATACAAAACATG
The DNA here is from genome assembly GCA_024636005.1 of Bacillota bacterium. Classification (GTDB taxonomy): domain Bacteria; phylum Bacillota; class Clostridia; order Peptostreptococcales; family Acidaminobacteraceae; genus Fusibacter_D. The sequence goes on along the minus strand of JAGXHV010000039.1, from coordinate 3,314 downwards.
ATTGCCAATACTGCTGGCATGGTCTGTGATGGTGCCAAAGAAGGTTGCTCTCTCAAATTAGCCACTTCTGCATCCGCAGCAATACAATCAGCTATTCTTGCAGTAAACGACGTCATCGTGATTCCAGGAAGCGGGATTGTTGGAAAAGGTGCTGATGAGACCATCAAGAATCTGGGGATTCTCTCAAGTGAAGCACTTATGAATGTCGATCAGGTCATCATCAAAATCATGAACTCATATGCAAATTAAAAATCAAGGAGGCTTATCACTAAGATACAGCCTCCTTTTGTATTTCTATATTTTAAGATCTATTTCATGGACTGTACCAGCCAATCCATTTTCTTTGAGATAAGTTCCTGTCTCTCTTATTTTGGCTAAAAGTTCTGAACCTTCTTTGATTTGATATTGCGATGAGACATGACCAATGAATATTGCTCCAACACCAGCGTCCTTTAATCCAATTAAAGATTTGACGCCTTGTGGATTTACCGACCAGATTTTAAGTTCCTTGAAAATCTCATCTGTTTCGTCAATCCAGTTGTTTTGATCTTCGTCATATGTCGCAAGTTCACCAAAACCACTACCCGTTTCGGGACCGAAAAGCTCGCTGCCGTCATCAACTGTTCCGCTATTATTTTTATCAAGTGCTAGGAAACCACTGCCTTTTGCAAGCATTCTGAAATAGTCTACTTGACCATCCAAATTGATGTCCAACTCAATCGAATCGTCTCCGAAAGCAATTCCTTTTCCATCGAGATTGATTACGAGAGGATCATGTAGTCTTTCTCCAATTTGGATGTGAGTCTCACTTTTCTCATAATACGATCTGCTCATCTCAAAATTCAAGTTGAAATCAATGGTTTTACCATCTGAGGTTTGAACTACACCCTTTGAAGAAAACTGCATGGTTTCACTTTCTGATATTTCAGAAGCTGTTCTAATGCTGATGCCAAATGCCCTTGAACTGTTACCATTTCCTTTATTATTAGGCATCTCCATTGATGGGGTGGCTCTTTTGACTTCAGGTTTTTTTCCTTCATTGCTTTTAAGTTTTACAACTTGATTGAATTTGAATTCCTTGCCGGTCAATGCCTCGATCAACTTTTCGAGCAACCTTATTTTGGCTTGATCCTCTTCAGAAAGGTGGAATAAATCTACCGTGTCTTCTACCTTACCGGTCAATGCTTCTTCAGATAGTGAGAGTTTTATAAAATCACCGCTCACTTCATTATTTGGTGGTCTTGCCTCAAAGACTTCTATTGCCACACTCTTTGTTTCCGACTTCATATAAGTGGATTGTGCCCTTTGTTCCATCTCGTAATTTGAAATTTTCATCTCTCCACCTCCCTGTGAAAGAAAACTTCATTCGTCTCCATACTATACGAGTTTATCGGCATATTTTAGGCATCTCATTAATCCAGATTATAGAGCTTTATTTTTCTATACAGTGTCGCCCTGCTTATTCCAAGTGCATTCGCTGCCTTTTCTACCGCCGATCTGTCATTTCCAAAATAAGCAAGCGCTCTATTTATTGTCTCACGTTCAATCGATTCAAGTGTTTTGATCGGCCTATCGTCAACGGGTTCTTGAATCCTAGAAGTTTCCCTTTGTTGTGTCAATTTTCTTGGAAGATGATAGGATTCAATAATATCACCCTCACACATGTTGACTGCGTATTCAAGCACATTTTCCAGTTCTCTTATGTTTCCTGGCCAATCATATCGCATCATCCAATCATAACAATTCTTATCAATAGATCCGACATTCTTCTCCAGCTTCTCATTACATTTGTCTAGGATACTATCAACAAGCGCCTTTAGATCTTCCATTCTGTGTCTTAATGGTGGCACTATAATCGGAATGACATTGAGTCTATAATAAAGATCCTGTCTGAATGAACCTTCAAGCACTTTTTCTTCGAGGTCCTGATGAGTAGCCGCAATAATTCTGACATCAATCTCAATTGAATGACTTCCCCCGATGGGTTCCACTTTGCTTTCTTGAATGACACGCAGAATTTTCGTCTGAAGGTGTAATGGCATATCCCCGATTTCATCCAAGAACAGCGTGCCACGATTTGCCAGCTGGAACTTACCAGGCTTGCCACCTCGCTTTGCCCCAGTGAATGCACCTTCCTCATAACCGAACAATTCACTTTCAAGTAATGAATCCGGAATGGCGGCACAATTCAATGCAATAAACGGTGCTTCGCTGCGCTTGCTGGCGTTGTGAACCGCGCGAGCAAAGAGTTCCTTACCGGTACCGCTCTCACCGAGTATGAGAACCGTTGACTTCGATCTGGCGACTTTCTGTGCAGCAGACTTCACTTGTCGTATAGCCTGAGATTGGCCGATGATATCTGAAAATTCCGTTGTCACAATATCAAGAGTGACATCGTTAAATGTATTGATAATCTCCTCAAGTGGTTTTATAGTGATGACATGTCCTTTGATCTGATTTCCTATCTTTATTAGAGCGCTGTCGTAGACGCCGGTCAGCCCACTTGGAAATTTAAAGAAATGATTTTTTATGTTATCCCGAGCATGCAATATGCGTTCAGCTTCCACTTTCACAAAAACATCTTGAATGGTTTTGACCTCGACTGTCCCAAGCATCATTTTTGCTTTTCTGTTGAGTCTAACGGTCTGACCTGATGTGTCCACAGCAAGAAAGCCTGTGTCCATGCTATCAATGACAACTTCCAGTTCTTTCGCAAGCATTTCTGTTGCATCAATCCGCTCCTGTTCTTTGAGTTTGGATGCAATTAGATCTGCCATCCTACCAAGGAAGGCCATGAGATTCTCTTGATTCTCGATCAGTGATTTTTGTTGTGACGGCTGGAATGCAATCAATCCGATAACCCCCACCACTTCTCCATCAGAAAGAATCGGGCAGCACATTTCTGCATGTTCATTGCATTTGTCTTTGCAATCACAATCAAGGCATGCCTGATGCATACCAGGATTCTCTATGACAAATCCAAGCCCCTCTGAAAGGGCATAACTAAATGCTGACTTCCTGCTGACCACACTTCCAAGCGAATCCTTATAGCGTCCCGTTCCACCAATCCTTATGAGATTCCGATCCACTATCGTCACGTCGATATTCACAACGCTCGCTATCGCTTCACAGATCATTTGTACATTAGAGACAATCTTTTTGAGTTCCACGGTCCCTCCGAAGTCATTTTCTTTTATTTTATCACGAAGATTCAATTGGGGACAGGTGCTTTTTGGTACCTGGGTTACTGAAAGCAGCAGTTGGTAGTTTTTGGCTGTCGCCAAGTTGGTTTTTGGCTGACGCCAAGTAGTTGG
>JAGXHV010000038.1 GCA_024636005.1 Bacillota bacterium | reverse complement strand
GCCCTATAAGGTCGTCGGGGGCGCAAAGTTCTATGACCGTAAGGAAATTAAGGACCTCATGGCCTACCTCAAATTGATTGTCAATACACAAGATGACATCAGTTTCGGGAGGGTCATCAATGAACCCAAGAGAAATCTTGGGGATAAAACTGTGGAAAAAATTCAGAATCATGCTGCGATGCTGGGAGTGAGCATGCTTGATGCCTGCCGTAAGGCAGCAGAGATTGAGGGCATATCGGGTAAGGCACTACAGAACATTGAGGCATTTTATGAAATGATCATGGGACTGAAAGCCAACCTCGATACGCATTTTGTCACGCAGATTTTTGACGGATTGATTGAAAAATCGGGAATAATAGAAGCTTACGAACGTGAAGGCAGCATTGAATCGGATGGTCGCATCGACAATATTTACGAATTCCGTGTGGTCATTGAGGAATTTGAGAAAAGATCTGAAGATCCCAACCTGCGTGATTTCTTGGCGGAGACCTCACTGATGAGTGATCAGGACAGTCTTGAAGATGAGAATAACAGTGTGCTTCTTATGACTGTACACGCTTCCAAAGGACTTGAATTTCCTGCAGTCTTCATAGTCGGTCTGGAAGATCAACTGTTTCCTTCGTTCAGATCCATGGATGATGAAGAAGCCCTTGAGGAAGAAAGACGCTTATGTTATGTGGCAATCACCAGAGCAGAAAAGCTACTCTTCGTCAGCCATGCTAGAAATAGAAATCACTTTGGACGATTTGAAGCGAGACAACCTAGTGTGTTCCTGAAGGAAATGGCTCCTGAATTTATGGAAGGACTTGAGGAAAAGAAGTTTGCACAGACTTTTCCTGAACCTAAATCAAAAGCGGTATCATTTTTTGATATCAAACCTCAAAAAAAGCAAAGTCGATCAACGACGAGAGTCAATGTGGCACCGGTTCAGGAAAAAATGGCCGTACCAGAAAATAGCGGGTTCAATACAGGAGATAAAGTCATGCACAAAGCTTTTGGTACCGGAATGATAGTGACTGTGGATAAAGATAAAGACACCCTCACCATCGTATTTGATGCTCATGGAATCAAAAAACTGAGTGCCAGTATGGCACCAATCAAAACCATAGGGTGATGATCATGAAAGAAAAAATTAAAGAACAGATTATAGCACTCAGAAAAGAAATTGAACAGCACAATTATGCTTATTATGTGCTCGATCGACCATCCATTACTGACAGCGAGTACGATCTTTTGATGAGAGAACTGATTGGTCTGGAAAAGGAGTATCCAGAACTCGACGATCCACTTTCACCAAGTCATCGTGTAGGGGGATCGGTGCTCAGCGCTTTTCAAAAGGTGGCACATAATACACCGCTACTCAGTCTTGACAACGCCTATAATGGAAAGGAACTCGCGGATTTCGACAGACGGGTTCGTAAAGAGGCGGCCAGTGAAGTGGAATATGTGGTCGAGTATAAGATTGACGGCCTTTCTGTTGCTATTTTATATGAAAATGGCGTTTTCAAAAGAGGTGCCACCAGAGGTGATGGAACCATCGGTGAGGACGTCAGTGAAAATGTAAAAACCATCCGCTCTGTACCTCTCAGATTGAATGAACCAGTGAATCTTGAAGTGAGAGGAGAAATATTCATTCCTAAAAAAGGATTTCTCTCACTGAATGAACAACAGACACTTAGGGGAAAAGAAAGTTTCGCAAATCCTAGAAATGCCGCAGCGGGTTCGCTCAGGCAACTCGATTCCAAAATTGCAGCATCACGTCCACTGGACATATTTGTTTTCGATGTGCTCAGTAGTGCCGTGGATTATGGTCTTCATAGTCAGGTTGAGACTTTTGAATGGCTCAATTCATTAGGCTTTAAGACTGCGCCCTCAAAAAGATTTTCATCTATGGACAATGTGATCGAATACTGTGATCAAATGATCGACGAAAGACATGGATTACCGTTTGAAATTGATGGTCTGGTCATAAAGGTCAGTCCATTTGAAATCAGAGAACAGTTGGGCAATACTGCAAAAAGTCCTAGATGGGCGATTGCGTATAAGTTTCCCGCTGAAATGGCGACCACTGTCATCAAAGACATCCAGGTGCAAGTGGGGCGTACAGGTGTGATCACTCCTCTTGCTATATTTGAACCCGTCAAAGTGGCCGGTTCTGTTATAGGGAAAGCAACGCTTCACAACCAGGATTATATCAATGAAAAAGACATACGTGTCGGCGATACCGTATGGGTCCAAAAGGCAGGAGACGTTATTCCGGCGGTTGTGCGTGTGGATTTGACCCAAAGACCTGAAAACAGTGAACCATTCAGATTACCGGAACAATGTCCGATATGCGGAACAGACACGGTGAGGGTCGAAGGAGAATCGGCACTCAGATGTTTGAATGAAATGTGTCCGGCTAAAATAAAACGAGCACTTGAGCACTTTGTCTCCAGAAATGCCATGAACATCGACGGTGTCGGTGAAGCACTGATTGAAACATTAATCGAAGCCGGACTGATTAAAGATTTGGCAGACCTTTACACTCTTGAGGAATATTCTGAGACGATAATGAATATGGAACGATTTGGCGAAAAATCAGTTTCTAATATGCTCGAAGCCATTGAAAAAAGCAAAGCCAATGACCTGCACAGATTGATTGCCGGATTTGGTATTCCACTGATTGGTGAAAAAGCTGCAAAGACTCTTGCTAAAGCTTTCAAAGACATGGATGGGCTTATGAATGCGACATATGATGAACTTGTGGAGACCGAAGAAATTGGCGATAAGATGGCACTCAGCATCTTAAGATATTTCGGGTCGGATGAGATCAAGGTGATGATTGAACGATTAAGATCCATGGGACTTAACATGACAAGTTTCAGCACCGAGGCCTCAGATGGAGTTTTCAGCGGAAAAACAATAGTGGTTACGGGGACTTTAACACGTTACACAAGAGATTCAATCAAGGTTCTGATTGAAGAAAATGGTGGAAAAGTCAGTGGCAGTGTTTCCAAGAAAACTGATTTCGTGGTTGTCGGCGAGAATGCGGGATCCAAGGCAGACAAGGCAGATGCACTTGGTGTATTGATGATTTCCGAAGATGATTTTGAAAAAATGTTGTAAGTAATGAAAAATGGCCTCCTCTGTGAGCCATTTTTTTTACGAAACAGTTAATTATCTATTACGAACACCCTTTAAATCAGGGATTATGATATAATATTGAATTGAAAAAGCAAATCTACGAGGTGTTAAAATGAATGTAGGAAAACTGAGTAATGATGACCTTGAAAAGGTTGTTCTTAAGAAAATAAAGCCTGTCAGAGAGGATATTCTCATAAGACCCGGCATTGGAGAAGATTGTGCAGCAATAGAGTTCGGTGACATGGCCTGTGTGCTAACGACGGACCCAATCACAGGTAGTGACAGTAATTTGGGAAAGATGGCTGTACATGTTTGCGTCAATGATATCGCATCAAGTGGATCGCTACCAATAGCGTTGCTTCTGACAGTACTTTGCCCGGTAGACACTTCGAAGGATGTTATTGAAGACCTGCTTGATGAGGCGAACAAAGAAGCCAACATCATGGGCATAGAGATTATTGGTGGACATACTGAACTCACCTCTGCAGTGAATCGAATTATCGTTTCTGCGACAGCAATCGGAAAAATTGAGAAAAATAAGTTGATAAGAACAGGCAATGCACAAAATGGAGACTGGATCTATCTGACAAAAAAAGCAGGTCTTGAAGGCACTGCGATTATAGCAATTGATAAACGTAATGATTTATTGGAAATACTTAGCAATAAAGAGCTTGACGAAGCGAGCGAGTTGATGGAAGAAATCAGCGTCCTGAAGGAAGGACTTATTGGACAGCAAGTAAGAGTGTCTGCAATGCATGATGCTACCGAGGGCGGTGTACTTGGGGCCATTCATGAACTTTGCGAAGCAAGTGGAAAAGGGTGCCGCATAAGAAAAGAAAAGATATCGATCCATCCTGTGACAGAGAAAATCTGTGATCATTATCATATTGATCCGTTAAAGCTTATTGCCAGCGGCTCCATGGTTATGGCAGTGAATCCTGAACGGGCTGCAGACCTTGAAAAAGGACTTTTAAATGCTGAAATAGAGTATTCAAAAGTTGGTGTTGTCACGGACAAGCAGGATAAAATTTTATGTTATGGTGAGGATTCGGTGGAAATGATCTGCGATGAGATTTTACCACCTGAGTCGGATGAGCTATATAAAGTGATTAGCTAGGAGAAAGGACAATCAAGATATGAATAAGAGAATTGAGAGAAAAATCGGATTACTTTTGGCTTTGATCATGTGCTTCACATTGATCTCACCATTACAAATGGTATTCGCAAACAAGTATTCAGAATTTGAAAGTGTCGAGCTCTATGACAGAATCAGCAAGAGAGATGTTTCTTATGAACCTATCTCCCTCATGATCAAAGGACGGGATATCTTTTCTGATACGCCTGGAATCATAGTGAATGAGAGGGCTCTTGTACCGATAGCTGCGATTTTCAAAGAACTTGGCATCGAATACAGTTGGGTTCAGGACACAGAGGAAATCAAATTCAGTGTCGACGGAAAATCGGTAGTTATGCAAATTGACAATAAAAATGCTCAGATCAATGGTGTAACGACGCTACTTCCAGACGGTGTCGCTCCTAGAATATTCTCCTATGATGGCATTGGAAGGACTTATGTACCGGTAAGATTCGTGACAGAAATACTCGGACTCAGCGTTTCTTGGATCAATGAGACGAGAACAGTCGCAATCAACAAACAGGAACAGACTATGACAGGTGCGTACCTGAATTATAAGAATAAATACCCTGAAATCAGACTCAAAGTCACCGGTGAAGTAGAGGCAACCTCATTTGTAATCGGTGGTGCCGACGTCGGTGGACAGGATCAGATCGTAGTGGATGTTCAAAATACGAATCTGAATATCACAAACATGGACAACAACTGGTCTCAAAATGGCAATACATGGATTTATAACATTTATGATGGCATCTTCGGCCTCGATCGTGTTGAGCTCACTCTGACGAGTACCAATCCGAAAACAACGAGATTGACTCTTTTCCAGAATGAGCGTAGAGGTCATGACATATCCTATGACGCGTCCACGAAGGAACTCGTCATCAGATTGATCAATACAGTGAATGAAGTCTCTGTGGAAGAAATATACTCTACAGATACAGTGGTCATCAAAACCAGTGAAAACCCAATGTTCCAGCCCACAATCGAAGGCAACAAGATCATAGTGGATGTCATCGGCAGTTATCTACATGCGAATGATGGCATTAAGGAATTGATGGCTGTAAACACCGGTAAAATTAAATCTGTGACCTATGAACAAAGGAAAGAAGCGTTTTATGCGCCTTGGGATGACATCACTCGAGTGACGATTGAACTGACTGAAGCGCCTACTTACGACGATTTCTACGTCGAGGGAAAAGGTTCGGAGATACTGGTATACGTGAGTGACAATCCGATTAACAATTTCGAGTATGTGAAACTTGATAGTTCTAAAGCCAACTTAAGTGTGCGTCTCTTTGAAAATTCGAACGTCGCTTACAATTACAATCCGGACACAAAAATGATTCAAATGTCAATTCCTAAGGGTGTGACGGATCTTGGAAGTTTCGACTTCCCGGTCAATGACAATATCGTGGAATCTGTAGTGATTTCAGAAACTGCGGAAACTTATGATATGGCAATAAAGCTGTCGCCAAACACCACAGTTACCAATTTGTCGAGTGGAAGCAATGTACTATTGACATTTGTCAACCAAGTGATTAAAAATTCAGATTTCAACCAGACGCTTGTAGTCATCGACGCTGGTCATGGTGGTCGTGATCCAGGTGCCGTCGGAAGTTTGGTCCAGGAAAAAGTGCTTACTCTCAGGGCATCAATAATGCTTCAGAAGGAACTTGAGAAACAGGGCTTCAAGGTTTACATGACTCGTTCCAAAGATGAGTATGTCAACCTGTACGACCGTGCTGCAATGGCGGAAGGTCTTAATGCCACTGTCTTTGTGAGTATTCACATCAATGCCCACACAGGCTCCTCTGCAAATGGCATTGAAGTGCTCTACGGCAACGAGTCGCTATCCAGCGATAAAGGACTTGCACAGAAAATTCAAAATGAGTTGATCAAACAACTAGGCGCAACGGATAGGGGCATAGCACGTCGTGCTAATCTCGCAGTACTCAGAGAGACCACCATGCCATCAGTACTTGCTGAACTTGGATTCATCAGCAATCCTACAGAACAAAGCAAGTTGATGGACAATTCATATTTACAGAAAGCGGCAAACTCAATCGCAAAAGGTATTGTGGAGTTTTTAAAATAGAAAGGATTCTTACATGAGAGTAGATGAACGAACCAACGAAGCACTCAGGCCAGTAAAAATAACGAGAGATTATCTTATACACCCTGCAGGATCGGTATTGATCGAAATGGGAAATACAAAAGTCATTTGTACAGCTACAGTTGATGAAAAGGTCCCCCACTTTTTAAAGGGGGCCGGCTCTGGCTGGGTGACGGCAGAATATGGCATGCTTCCAGGATCGACTGGACAAAGAAAGATGAGAAACACCAAAGGCATCGATGGAAGAAGCCAAGAGATTCAAAGGCTGATCGGTCGGTCCCTCAGATCGATTATTGACCTCAAAGCACTCGGAGAGCGCACTATTTGGATCGATTGTGATGTCATCCAAGCAGACGGGGGCACCAGAACTGCATCCATAACAGGCGCTTTTGTGGCTCTTTCCGATGCGGTAACAAAACTCATGGAACAAGGACTTCTATTAAAATCACCAATCATGACTAATGTGGCCGCAGTCAGCGTTGGTGTCGTTGGAGGAGAAGTCATGCTTGATTTATGCTATTCGGAAGATTCAACGGCACATGTGGATATGAACCTCGTCATGACGGCAGAAGGCGAATATATTGAACTGCAAGGTACAGGAGAAGAGCGCCCGTTTGATAAAAAGCAATTAAACGCGTTGTTGGAAATAGGTGAAAGAGGCATAGAAGCTTTGATCAAGTCGCAAAATGAAGCGATGATGAGGTGAGTTATGAGAAAAAGAGTGGTACTTGCATCATCCAACAAACACAAACTTATGGAAATCAAAGCGATTCTTAACGATTTTGAATATGACCTGGTCGCACTGGATGAGATTGATCTCGGTGATCTTGAAATCGAAGAAACCGGGACCACATTTGAGGAAAATGCCTTTATAAAAGCAAAGACAGTCGCTGATCTAACAGGAGAAATCACTCTTGCAGATGATTCCGGACTTGAAGTGGATGCGCTTGACGGTGCGCCAGGTGTCTATTCCGCACGTTATGCGGGAGAACCTTCAAACGATGTCAAAAATAATAAAAGATTGATAGGTGCACTGGAGGGTATTCCTACAAGTGAGCGGACGGCACGATTTGTCTCCATGATCGTCATGTTGTTTCCTAATGGAGATAAGCTTGAAGCGAAGGGGACGCTCGAAGGTGTAATCGGACACTCACCTGCCGGGCATAACGGATTTGGGTATGATCCACTTTTCATAGTACCTGATTTGAATCGTTGCTTGGCTGAACTCTCAGCTGAAGAAAAAAACGAAATCAGTCACCGCGCCAATGCTTTAATGCAATTGAAAGAATTGTTGAGGAATTATCATGAAAGTAGCAGTAATCAGTGACACACATGGACATACCGGCCGAATTATGGCTTATCTTGAACATGAAAAAGATAAAATTGACGAAATATGGCATTTGGGGGATTATTACAATGATTTCGCCATGTATACGGGTATTCCCGTCATTGCTGTCAGAGGCAATGGTGACATTGGCGTCAAAGGTCCTGAGTCGCTCATCATTAAACGCATGGGTCGCAAGGTGTTCCTGACCCATGGACACCATTATCGTGTTAAGCAGTCCCTTATGCAGCTGTTTTACAAGGGTATTGAAGAAGGCATCGAGTTAATCTGCTTCGGACACACCCATAAACCAACCAATCTGTTCGAGGAAGGGGTACGTCTCTTCAATCCGGGCAGTCCGACCCACCCCTATCCGTCATGCGCTCCAACCATTGGAATTATTGAATTTTCTGACAATGGTATCCACGCGAAACATATTCATTTGTAGGGAAAATATCTTAAAAAGGTGTTGACGGGTATAGGCGAATCATGTATAATAAAATTCGTCAGTAAACAACGGGGTGTAGCGCAGTTTGGTAGCGCATCTGGTTTGGGACCAGAGGGCCGCGGGTTCAAATCCTGCCACCCCGACCAATGTGCGTTCGTAGCTCAACTGGATAGAGCACCGCCCTTCTAAGGCGGGGGTTAGGGGTTCGAGTCCCTTCGGACGCACCATTAATTGTTTATTTTCGAATGTTGTGGCGACTGTCGTCAAGTGGTTAAGACAAAGGACTGTGACTCCTTCATGCGTGGGTTCAAATCCCATCAGTCGCCCCATTTTATTGGGGATTCGCCAAGCGGTAAGGCAACGGACTTTGACTCCGTCATTCACAGGTTCAAATCCTGTATCCCCAGCCATAGGATCCATTAGCTCAGTCGGTAGAGCACCTGACTTTTAATCAGGGTGTCCCGCGTTCGAGTCGCGGATGGATCACCATGATAAAAGTCACTCTTTGGAGTGACTTTTTTATTTATCTTCAACATTGGCACCCGTAGCTCAATCGGATAGAGTAGCGGACTTCGAATCCGTTGGTTGTGAGTTCGAATCTCGTCGGGTGCACCACAAAAAAGACTGAACTGCCTTTGGCCACTGCCAAAATAGTTCGGTCTTTCTTCTATTATTACATATGATGAAATGAGGAAATATCGTGAAAGACTTTCTTGTTCAAAAACGTTCATATTTCGCTCTGATTGCGATTGTATTGAAATTGCTTCTATATTATCAGCTCATGAATGTCACTGGAAACCCATTGGTTCTTGTCGCATTTAGCGTGGTGTTCATTGCTTGGGTTTATCGTTTCTTCAAAGGAAATGTCCCGGCTTTCATAGGAGCTTACTTCTTGGTTTCCACCTTGATGTTTGTGGACGTCATTTATTTCAAATATTTCAACAGGAGTTTGAGTTTAAATATGATTGGGGAAGCGCATCTACTTGATGATGTGAAGGAGTCCATTTTATATTTGATTGGCTTCAAAGAACTTTTGTTGTTCATGGATTTACTGGTCGTTGTGCCTTTTTTACTGCTGGATCAAGGTGAGAAAAAAAAGGCAAAGATATTATCCGGAGTGATGGTTGCAATCACGATGGGCATGTTGATCGTCAACCCAATCGGTGGAGATGACGTCTCTAGCATCAACCACCAAGAGTTTTTTATGTATCATATCAAGGATATCGCCACTGTGATCTCTGGACCAACTGAGCAAAACATTAATTTGGATATGGAATTCAAGGAAAAGGATGCTATAGAAGGGAAGTATTTTGCCGTTGCAAAAGATAGAAATCTGATTGTCATACAAGTGGAGTCACTTCAAAGTATGATGATTGGAAAAGTATATGAAGGGCAGGAACTTACTCCGGTACTCAACAATCTGATTGGGAAGGATTCATTTTACTTTGACAGTTATTTTCAGCAACTAGGAAAAGGAAATACCTCTGATGCTGAATTTGTAAGCCAGAATGGACTTTATGCGCCGATATTCACTCAAGCATATGGTGCTTACTCGGATAATAAATACTATGGATTACCTTGGATCATGAAAGATCACGGTTACGAGACATTGGTGCTCCATGGTTATAAAAAAGAATTTTGGAATCGAGAAGTCGCGTATCCCAGTCAAGGATTTGATTCGTTCTATCATCAAGACCACTTCTCGACTGAAAATCCGATTGGATTAGGGGTAAATGATGTGGAATTTTTCATCCAATCCATAGATTATCTTAAAAAAGTGGAGAGTCCATTTTACAGTTTTTTGATCACTTTAACCAATCACAATCCTTTTGAATTGCCTGATAATCAGAAGATGGTTGCACTGAAAGCAGCTGATGAAGGCACACTGTTTGGCGACTATTTGAATGGTGTCAAGTATTCCGATCATGCCATAGGTGTCTTTCTCGATGAACTGAAGCAATCGGGCTTATATGAAAATTCAATCATCGCCATTTATGGTGATCATTTTGGGCTTAACAGCAAGGATCAGTCGATTCATGAAAATGTTTCAGCATTTTTGGGTTACTCTTACGATTATGAGGAGATGCTCAGGATTCCACTGATCGTTCATATTCCTGGTTCAGGAGTGGATGAAACGATAGATACTGTCGGAGGTCAAATCGATTTTATGCCTACGGTTCTAAATTTAATGGGCGTCACTAATGAGAATCCGTTTGCGTTCGGTCGGGATCTTATCAATTCGGATTCGGGATTTGTCGCCTCACAGACTTACATGCTTAAAGGGTCCTTCATTCAAGATGAAATTGTATTTGAGATGTCCCGGGATGGCGTTTTTAACAATAGTCGTGCCTGGGATCGGTTTACCAAAGAACCTGTGGACATCGAGCTGTGCCGCGAAAGTTATGAACAGGCTTTGAGAGAAATCAACAATTCTGCTATAATACTGGAACAAAATTTAATTGCAGGGTTCATGGAAAATCAAATTGGAATGATGGATTTGGAACAGGACAAAAGCGAATGGTCCATTGAGGATATTGAATGGTTGGATTCCGCTAAAGTGGACGATCTAGCTCGGTTATATGATGAAGGTGCAAAAGGGTTTGGGATTGGCCAATTTCATGATGAGACAAACTTTTCGGAAGTGATGGAATGGCTGATGGCCCATCCTGATGTATTTGTTGCCGCCTTTTTTGATATTGATCAGCTTAAGGTGGTAGATCGGCGACTAAAGCGGCAAATTGCACCAATGATGACTAAAATGGAAGATTACAATAGACTGGAATATATGGGGTTTAGAAATATCATTTATGTTCCGGATTCGGCTCTGAATACTAAGGAAGAAATTGATGATTTCATAAAAAACAATGTGTTTTTGGGAGTGAAATGGTAAAATCCAAGAGTGCTCGCACTCTTGGATTTCGCGTAGTTAAGTTTCCGCAGGAAACTTATTAGCGTCTCAGTAAATCTTGGAAGCCCGAAGTGCTCGCACTCTTGGATTTCGCGTAGTTAAGTTTCCGTAAATCTTGGAAACCCGAAGTGCGAGCACTCTTGGCTTTTTGTCTACGAAAGATGTATCTTAATCAGTTCCATCACTAATCTTGATGAATCCACCAGATCCTTGATGTGAAGATGCTCTTCGAGGGTATGTGGTTTTTTCTCGCCAATACCGAGGTTGATGGCAGTGATTCCACTTGCATTGTATACGTTTGTGTCACTACCACCGCCTGAAGCGGCTGTGTAGGGCTTCAGCCCAATGTTCTCACAAGCTTTGATAGCAGTTATGACAATCGGCGCATCGGGCTCTACAGAGAACGCAGAGTACATACGAACGACTTCACATTCGACTTTTGCACCAAACTCTTTCGCGGCTGCTTCAAAACATTCCACCATATGGTCAGATTGCGCTTTGAGTTTGTCGTTGTCAAGACTTCTGGCTTCCGCTTTGATAGTGACTTCTGGAGTAACGATGTTTGTGACGCTACCACCTTCGATTGTTCCAATGTTTGCCGTGGTCTCCTCATCGATTCTGAGCAGTTTCATACGGCTGATCGCCGCACTGGCCACCATTATGGCACT